>DBYB01000041.1 GCA_002309995.1 Bacteroidales bacterium UBA1197 | reverse complement strand
TAGTAGGAATCCTGCGGGATTACCACCACCTTCTTTCCCTTGAGCTGGTCCACAAGGGCTCTGACCACTGTAGTCTTGCCGGACCCTGATCCTCCGGCTATACCTATAACTGTCATGATTAAATACTCTTCGCTGAACTTCTGCTATTGCTTCTGAAAACTTCCGCTTCGCTCCATCCCTCCCACTGCTACGCAGCGGGCCCCTCCCGTTCAAGTGGCCACGGGCGGCCACTGTTTTCAGATAGCAATAGCAGAAGTTCAGCTTCCCATAAATAAGAATTTTTTTCTAAAGCTCAGCATTTCTTCCTTTGTAGCTCCCTCCCCTACGGTTAGGGGAGGGAAGGGGAGGGGTGATCGAAAGTCGGGGGTTCCCTAGAACTCCGCGTTCTTAGGAGTTCTAGGGAAGGGGATGACGTCACGGATGTTCTGCATGCCGGTGATGAAGAGGAGGAGGCGTTCGAAGCCGAGGCCGAAGCCGCTGTGGGGGCAGCTGCCGAAGCGACGGGTGTCGATGTACCACTCAAGGTTCCTGCGACTCATGCCGAGCTCGTCGATGCGCGATTCGAGCTTGCCGAGGTCGGCCTCGCGCTCGCTGCCGCCGATAATCTCGCCGATCTTCGGGAACAGCACATCCATTGCGCGTACGGTCTTGCCGTCAGGATTCTGCTTCATATAGAAGGCCTTGATGTCCTTGGGATAGCCCGTGAGGATGACCGGCTTGCCGAAGTGCTTCTCCACCAGGTAGCGCTCATGCTCGCTCTGGAGGTCGACGCCCCAGCTGACGGGATACTCGAACTGTGTGCCGTTTGCAACGGCCTCCTCGAGGATCTTGATACCCTCGGTGTATTCCAGACGCACGAATTCGGTGCCGATGACGCTCTCGAGGCGCTGCACCAGCTCGGGGTCGTAACGGTCGTTCAGGAACTGGATGTCGTCCCTGCAGTTGTCCAGGGCGTAGCGGACGAGGTGCTTGATGAAGTCTTCCGCCAGGTCCATATTGTCCTTGATGTCGTAGAACGCCATCTCGGGCTCGATCATCCAGAACTCCGCAAGGTGGCGCGGGGTGTTGGAGTTCTCGGCCCTGAAGGTGGGACCGAAGGTGTAAATCTCTCCCAGGGCCGTGGCTCCGAGTTCTCCCTCCAGCTGTCCGCTCACCGTGAGGCTTGTCTGCTTGCCGAAGAAGTCCTTGGCGTAGTCGGGCTTGCCCTTCTTGTTGCGGGGCACGTTCTCCAGGTCCAGGGTGGTTACCTGGAACATCTGGCCTGCGCCCTCGGCGTCGGAAGCGGTGATGAGGGGAGTATGCAGATACACGAAACCCTTGGAATGGAAGTACTCGTGGATGGCGAAGGCCATCTGGCTGCGGAGCCTGAATATAGCGCCGAAGGTGTTAGTTCTCGGGCGCATATGGGCTACCGTGCGCAGATACTCGAAGGACGTGTCCTTCTTCTGCAGGGGATAGCGCATAGGGTCGCACTCGCCAAGGACTTCTACAGATGAAGCCTTGATTTCCAATGCCTGGCCGCTGCCCACGGACTCCACCAGCATACCGCGCACGCTGATGCAGGTGCCGGTACCAATCTTCGCGAGGACGGGCTCCGTCTCCGGAGTCTTGTCCACGACGATCTGGATGTTCTTTACCGTAGAACCGTCGTTCAGGGCGATGAACGCTATTTCCTTGTTGCCTCTCTTGGTCCTTACCCAGCCTTTGGCCAGGACCTCCTCGCCTGCCGCTTTCTTCAGCAGGTCTATCACTTTTGTACGAAGTATTTCCATTTGAATATTTCTTTAAAAAAGCAGCCCTCTTGGGTAAGGGGGCTGCTCCATATTGCCAGGGCGCCTTTTTCTATTGGCCACCCTTTCGTGCCGAATACATGATCTTGAGCGCAGAGCATCGTCTGAGCTCCTGTTTCACGTCGGTAATGATACCCATTCGCACATCCTGGTCGGCCCGGATACTGACCGTCATGAACTGGCGGTCCTGCTCGCTCTTGGACTCTCGCTCGGCAGCCACGAAGTCGCGGATGTCGTCGGTTGTCTTGAAAGAGTCGTTGAGCTGGATACGGGCTTCCGTTCCGTACATGGCCTGCAGGGACTTGATCGGAGTACCGATATTGATATAAGAGTTGAGGTCTTTGCGCTCGAGCTTCACCACTTCGGATGCCTCGGGGATCTTGACCATAACCTTATTCTCGGTCTCACGCATCTGCGTGGTAACCATGAAGAAGAACAGGAGCATGAAAACGATATCAGACAAGGAGCTGCTGGTCATTGCCGGCACCTCTTTCTTATTGTTGCTTCCACCGAATTTTGACATAATTGTATCCTCCTGTTTATCTTCTGCGGCCTACATCCTTAGGCTCTGCCTCGGAAATGAACTGAGGCACGGCCTTCTTAACTATCGCCTGCTCGTCCTCGGTAAGTCTTGCGAACGTCTTTCCGCCATAGTTCTTGCGGGAGAAGTCGTCGCGGAGTTCGTTTACCGCCTTGACGAGTTCGTTCTGGACAGCGATGTATGCCTGGTAACTTGTACCACGGTCATTCTGCAGAGAGATGATGCCTTTGGAGACATAGCACTCTCCGTAACCCTCGATTTCCTGGAGCTCCTTCTCGGGGAGGTTCGGGTCGTCTGCAGGGTTGGTCAGAAATTCTTTGATCTTGTCTTTGAGCTGGCTGACGTCTATGGGCTCGCTACCGGCAAAAATTCTATCGGCAGAATTGATCTTCACCTGTATGATATTACGGCGATTGACCTTCTGGTCCTCAACTTTCTGATTCTTGTCAGGCATAGGAGGCAGACGACGGCTGAGACCGGTCTGGCTTCCCATGGTGGTGGTCATCAGGAAGTAGCACAGCAGCAGGAACGCGATATCCGCAGTCGAGCTGGTGTTCATTGCTGGTACTTTCTTCTTGCCCATAATTACTTCTTGCTTGCGATGGACATACGGACTTCGCCTACGATGATGGCCACGATGGCGGCACCGCCGACGATGTATGTAAGATTCAGAATGGTGTCAGTAAGCTTGAGCGTGCCGGCGGTGACGGGGATTCCCGTGTAGCCGACTGCCGGGTCGCCCTTGGCGAGCAGCCAGGCAACAAGGCAGAGCGCTGCGATACCCAGGATGGCGATGCCTATGCGGACAAGGCTCTTGGGATCGTTCTTGGCACCTACTATCAGGCCGATGATCACCCAGCTGGCAGCTGCGAGACCAAGCATGCAGTAGGTCCAGTAGAGCAGTACTTCAACAGACTGTTCGCTGTTGCCCGAAGCGAAGCTCCAGACAAGAATAGCGACACTGATGAGTATCAGCGCTACCATGCCCCATTTAAAAATCTTGTTGAGTTTCATATTCGATGTCTCTGAAACAGTTTATTTCTTGCCGTTGTACTTGGTAAGGATGTCGATCAGGCAGATCGAGGAATCCTCCATATCGATGGTGAGGCCGTCGATCTTGGCCAGGATGTAGTTGTAGAACACCTGGAGGATCATAGCGACGATCAAACCACCAACGGTGGTGATGAGGGCCACCTTCATACCGCCGGCAACAACGTTAGGGGAGATATCGCCTGCAGCCTGGATGGCATCGAAAGCGTTGATCATACCGATAACGGTACCGAGGAATCCGAGTGACGGGGCAATAGCGATGAACAGGGAAATCCAGCTGAGGCCGTTCTCCATTTCGCTCATCTGCACGGAGCCGTAGGAAACAACTGTCTTCTCGACTACATCGACACCCTGGTCGTAGCGGAGCAGACCCTGATAGAAGATGGAGGCCACAGGGCCACGGGTCTCACGGCAGACGTCCTTTGCTGCTTCAATACCGCCTTCTGCGAGGGCTTTCTCGACGTTCTCGAGGAGCTTCTTGGTGTTGCTCTTGGAGAAGGTGAGATAGAGGATACGCTCGATTGCAAGAGCGAGACCGATGATCAAGCAGATGATGATGAGGGACATGAAGCCTGCACCGCCCTCGATGAACTTGGTCTTGAGAGCCTGGTGGAGAGGAATCTCTTCGCCTGTACCGGCAAGGAGGTCGGCTGCTGTCATCTCGGCGGGAGCTGCAACTTCCTGTGCGTCAGCGGCGGCCTGCCCGTCCTGGGCGGATGCGGTGTTTGCAGCGAAGGCCATTACGCCTGCGACTGCCAGAAACATGAAAAACTTTTTCATAAATAGTAATGTGATGTATTAGTTAAAATTAATTTCCTACGAAATCGGTGCAATTTAGTAAAAAAAATCCATTATTCAATACCTAAAGGCTGATTTCTCCCATCAAGCTTTCTTCGAGATGTGCCTTAACGTATTCATTATCATCGGACTGCCCCATAAGTACGAAAAGTTTTGCGAGTGCACTTTCCGTGGTCATATCGCCTCCGGAGAGCACTCCGGCGTCCTTCAGGGCCCGTCCGGTGGCGTACAGATCCATATTCACGGCTCCCCTGAGGCACTGGGTGACGTTGAACAGAATCTTTCCGCGGGCGTTCGATTCGCGCACGATATCAAGGAACCAGTCGCGCGAGGGCGCGTTGCCGCAGCCGAAAGTCTCCAGGATGATGGCACGGGTGCGCCGTCCCAGCAGGATGTCTTCAACAACCCTTTCGGTAATGCCTGGGTGAACCTTGAGTATCGAAACCGCCGTGTCGAGCTCCGTGTGCACGCCGAAGGGCTTTCCGGAGGGCCGGAGGATTACGTCGCGGTTGTAATTGATTTCGATTCCGGCCTCGGCCAGCGGGGGGCAGTTGGGGGAGCGGAATGCCTCGAAGCCGCCCGCGTCTATCTTGGTGCTGCGGTTGCCCCTTAGCAGCAGGTCGTTGAAGAAGATGCAGACCTCCGGCACTGTAGCGCTGCCGTCGGCCTCCCTGGAGCCGGCTATCTCAACGGAAGAAATCAGATTCTCCTTTCCGTCCGTGCGCGGGCGGCCGATGGGAAGCTGGCTGCCGGTGAAGATTACCGGCTTGGACAGGCCTGACAGCATAAAGCTCAAAGCGGAGGCGCTGTAGGCCATCGTGTCGGTGCCGTGGAGCACCACGAATCCGTCGTATGCGTCGTAGTTCTGCGCAATCATCTCCGCCAGCTTCTTCCACATTCCCGGCTCGATGTCGGAGGAGTCGATAAGCGGGTCGAAGGTGCAGGAGTGGATGTCGATAGCGAACTTGCGGAGTTCGGGCACCTCCTGCATCAGGCTCCGGAAGTCGAATGGTCGGAGGGTCTGGTCGGAGGGGTCTTCTTTCATTCCTATCGTGCCGCCTGTGTAAATCAGGAGCACGGACGCTTTTGCGTTGCTCATATCGCGAATAGGTTTTCTGCGTTGCGGGTTGTGATTGTGGCTACGTCTTCCAGGCTCACGCCTTTCAGCTCTGCGAGTTTGGAGGCTATAAGAGGGATGTTGGCGCTCTCGTTGCGCGTGCCGCGAAGGGGCGTGGGCGCCAGGTATGGGGCGTCGGTCTCCAGCAGAATGCGCTCCAGCGGGATTCGCAGGACGTCTTCGGCGATGTGTGCCTTCTTGAAGGTGAGAACGCCCCCGATGCCCACGTACCATTCGCCGTAGCGCTGCATCCGGTCGAACACTTCTGCGCTGGCGCTGAAGGCGTGCAGGTTGCCCCTCAGGCCCATCCCCCGGCACTCTTCCATCACGGCGAAGAAGTCTTCGGTTGCGTCGCGCAGGTGGATGTTTACGGGGAGGTCAAGGTCGCGGGCAAGCTCGAACTGCACCTTGAGGGCCTCCTTCTGGAGCTCTTTGGTTTCTGCTCCGTAGTGATAGTCGAGGCCGATTTCGCCAATGGCGACGGGTCCCTTGGAGATCCATTTTGACAGGGCGTCGATTTCGTCGCGCCAGTTTTCGTCCACGTTGCCCGGGTAGAGCCCCAGCATCGGGAACAGCACCCCGGGGTGCCTTGCGCAGAGTGCGTAGGACGCTTCGCGGCCGTCGGTGCCGGTGTCGGCCTGGAGCATCTTAGTTACTCCGGCCGCCACGGCGCGCTCAACGGCGGCGTCTTCCTCGCCTGCGAACGCCTCGTCCGCCAGGTGCGTATGGGTATCTACGAATTCCATCAACCGCAAAGATACGCTTTTTTGCCGTCAATCGTGCATCGCTGCAGCAAATCCATATTGATGAATCCGTCGCTCTCCAGCAGGCTGCAGGCGGCGGACACGTCGCCGTAGGAGATACCTGTCGCCCTGCAGATTTCGTCCGGAGTCGCACCCCGGTTTTTGCGGATGAAGAGGGCGATTGCGGTGAGCTGCTTGCAGATAAGGTCGCCGGCGCCGGAGTAGCTGGCGCGGATGATGTCTTCCAGCGCGGCTACAGTCTTGCGCGTGCTGCCAAGGCCGAGTTGTGCTGCAATGCCGTCCGGGGACGTGATGGGTTCTGCTAACTGCTCGCGTATCAAGAGGTTGCAGCCTGCGGAACGCACGTCGTCGATACGCCCCGGGAGGCAGAAGACCTCGCGCCCGTATCCGGCGGCGAGGCGGGCTGTCATCGTGCCGCCGCCCTTGGTCTTGGACTCCGCGAGTATGGTTGCGTGCGAAAGGCCGGCGATGATGCGGTTGCGCCTAAGGAAGTTAAAGGCCACTGGCGATGTTCCCGGCGGGAAGTCCGTCACCAGGGCGCAGCCTGGAGTCGCAGCCATCAGCTCGGCAATGCCCCGGTGCCTGAGTGGGTAAACCGAATCGATCCCTACAGGGATGACGCCCACCGTGGGCAGGCCGCATTCGAGCGCAGCGGCGTGGGCCGTAACGTCCACGCCTATGGCCAGCCCGCTGACTATCAGCGGCTTTGCCGGCGCGCGCGAGATTGAGGCGACTATCTTTTCAGTCCATTCTTTGCCATAAGGCGAGATATCCCTGGTACCCACGATGGAGATTGCCCGGCGTGGGGCGAAGACATCCTCGGGAGGCGAGCCGGCCCGCACGTAAAGCCCGACGGGCGCATCCGGGCATTCCTCCAGAAGGGGAGGATAGCCAGGCCCGCCCGTATATACAAAGGAGCAACCGTCCCGTGCCAGGGCCTCGAATTCTTTTGCCGACAGTTCGAGTTCCTGCTCGCAGATGGATGCACGATACTTGCTGAAGGGGCCGAAGGCCTCGTCCAGCGCGGAAGGAGATTGGGAGAACACGGCTCCAGGGGAGCCGAAGGTGGAGATCAGTCTGCGGGCTGCCGCAGGCTCATAGCCCATAACGCGCACGAGCGTAATGGCGCACAAAGTTTCATAGTAAGTCTGGTCCATAACGTTTTACGTTTCCGCAAAACTAATCATTTTCCTTATAAATACAATGCAAGATTTTGCCTATCTTTGGATTTTACAAGTGTATGAAGAAACTGTTTTTGACGCTCATTCTGACCCTCACGCTCCTGCCGGCCTACGCGCAGGAGGATCCGAATCCGTCCCGTTTTGCTGCAAGGGATGAATTCGGGGCCGCCTTGCTGGTCGGCTCTTATTATCAGATTGCCGGCGTGCTGACCGGCGGCCTGGGCTCACTGTTTGAGTCTGCAAGAAACAAGGGAATCAATCTCACAATCCCGTTTTTATGTCCTGTTTCCGTGGAGTATGCCCATTGGTTCAGCGACAGGATTGCCGTAGGGGCCGGTTTTTATTTTGATTACGTTTCGTTCCTTCCGAAAATGTCAGCCGTGGGGCAGGTCAGCGTTATGCCTGATTTCAGGGTCGTATGGTTGGAAGGCGATGATTTCAAGTTGTACTCCAAGATAGCAGTCGGTTATTCCCAGGGCTTCGAGCTGGTCAAGGGAAATGACGGCAAGCTGGAGCTCTACCCGCAGTTTTTAATGTCCACGCCTCTGGACATTATTGCCGGCCGAAGCCTTAACCTTCCGCTGGGTTGTCAGCTCAGCCCCCTATGCGCCGAAGGACGCACTGCCTTTACAAACCTGGACTTTTACTGTGAGTGCGGAATCGGAGTCCTGGGATTCTGCGTATTGGGGCTGAAAAAGTATTTCTGATATGAGAAGAATCGTTGCCGTATTTATTGCCGCAATCTGCCTTGCAGCCTGTAAACCGGACAATACTTATACCGGAGAGCCCTTCGTGCATATAGAATATACGGTGGACGGGCAGCATTATGTATATGAAGACTGGGGGCATCTGGAATATTACAGTATGGAGCCTTACAGTTTCGGCTCCGGCATCCGTCTCCTCAATCTGAGTTCCAATCAAAGCGTCGCCATCTTTGAACTGAAGACAAATGATATGTCGCTCCTGCTGGCAAGCAACGGTCCGGTTTTCATAGATGGAAGACGCTACGAGTACTACTACTTGCAGAATACTAAGCACAGCACCTTCCGTCTGCCTGCAGATGCCGTCGTCTCTGATGGCTGGTTCAGTATTACCAGGCACACGACTGAGCCGTACTGCCGTTATGATGTCAGGTTCGAGCTCCACGCCAATGGCAATAACCGGGAATATGACATAACAGACGGTATTATCCAGGTGGGACGCAGATTCCAGGGGAACGACGTCAAGAACTTGATAAAACAAGAAGAGCAATGAACGCACGCGGCATAAGGATTCTGATTCCGATACTGGTGGCCTTCTGCGTCTCGGCCTGCATGATAGAAATCAAGATACAGGCTCCGCGGTGGAGGTGCACCCTCAATTACAACGGCAAGTTTGAGAAGGCTGAGTGCGGATACGACTCTTATCCCACCGTGTATGAGTATTCCACCCCGGAGTTCTTCTTGATGGACGACGGGCAGATAGTGTTCCGCTTCTTCGACAAGGACAGCGGGCTAAAGCTCCAGGCAGCCAGTGACGGTCCTTTTAAATACGGCGTAAAGTACGATTATTCCAGGGGAGATGAATATTTCAATGTTTCGTTCGACTGGCTCTACGAAGGCAAAGATTATGTTTGTGACGGCGGATGTATAACCTTCAGGAATAACATTCTGCCAGGTATTGCGTTCGCCATATATTTCGAATTCGACCTCTCAGCTTCTGACGGTTCCGAAATGAAAATCAGGAACGGTACATTCACCGTTTACGACATAGTCGAACCCCGCAACGTCGACCTGGGACTTCAGTAACCCGGCTGCTCAGACATCCATCAGGATGCGGCGGCTCATGGGGTGGAGGTTGTTGCAGCGGGTGCCGAGATTCTTTACGAACCCGAGAGGGTGACCTTTAAAACATATTGCGTTATAGCCACGGGGCGCATCGGGCAGGGTCAGCGCGTCGCGGTGCAGGAAGCGCAGGGCCGTTTGCAGGTCCACCTCCACGCAGGGATACGAGTTGCGGTCGAAGAAGATGTCGAGCGCCTGGTCGGGATGCGGGATGATGTCGCTGCCCTTGCGGACGGGCTCCGGAGTGCCGCTGCGGAGCGGCCGCAGTGCCTGCAGGTCGTACCTGCGCAGTCCGGGCGCCGGGGCCGTTTTCACCAGTGCGCCGGCCCATTGCCCCTCGCCGGGCACCTCTCCTGCCTTCAACAGGTTGCCGCAATCTGTCGTCCGAACGCCCCGGGCAGCGAATCCATCCTCCGGCGGCAACAGTTCTCCGCCCAACTCTTCGGCCGCCCAACGCAGGTTGGCGTCGTTCTCCGCGTCCTCATAGGTGCAGGTGGAATAGACCAGCACGCCGCCTTCCCGCAGCGCCGGCCACACGTCGGCCAGGATGCGTTTCTGGCGGGCGGCGCAGAGTTCCACCACGGCGGGGCTCCATTCCTCGCGGGCGCGTGCGTCCTTTCGGAACATACCTTCGCCGCTGCAGGGCACGTCGGCTACGATGATGTCGAAATAACCCGGCAGAAGTTTGCCGAAGACCGCCGGGTCGAGGCTGGTGACGGTGACGGCAGGGTCGCCCCACAGCGCGACGTTGTCGAGCAACGCACCCACGCGCGCTCGCATTACCTCATTGGAAATCAGTTCGAAATCGTTCCCGCAGGCCAGCCGGAGCGATGCCGCCAGGTCGGTGGTCTTGCCGCCGGGAGCCGCGCACAGGTCAAGCACCCGCAGGCCGCCGGTCTTGCCGATTCGGGCCAGTTCGCGCCGGAACACGTGCCCCACGAACATCGCCGACGAGTCTTGCACGTAGTAGCATCCGGCGTGAAGGCGCGGGTCGGTGGTGAACGACGGGCGGCTGGATAGTATGCGGCCGAACGGGCTCCAGGGTACGGGCTCGCCCGCAGGGCCGTCGGAGCCCTTGAAGGGATTCAGGCGTATGGATACGGAAGCCGTCTCCATTATCCGAGGTCGGAGGGGAACTGGGGCTTCTTGCCCTGGGACACGCTCACAAGGCCGTCCACCGCTTTGTCGAGGGCCTCCTTGATGCGCCCGCCGAGCATGGCCTTCATCACCAGGTTGAGGTCGGCATCGACCTCCAGCCAGAAATCGGTGGTGCCTGGGTCCTCCGCCTCGAAGTGGGCGACGACGCTGAAGTGGAAGGGGGCGCCGTCGTCTTCCAGCCTGATGAGGCTGTAGGGCCTGCGTTCGGCCACGCGCACACCTATGTCGAAGCCCTGCACTTTGGCGTGGAGGGTGTCGTAGTCGGCCGTTACAGAGTCTTTGTATTCTGCCGGGAGGGACTGGGTGAACACGCTCAGGTCGGTGAAACTCATATATAATTGCTCGGACGGGATGGATACCGTGCCGTGCTTGCTCTCATAATGTGCTGCCATATCTGTAAAATTGTTAAATTTGCAGTGCAGGACGCAAGCCCTGCCCTGCAAATATACAAAACAAATGCATAAGATTTACTTCGAGAAGCGCTGCATCATAATCTGCGAACCGTCCGACCAGGCTCTCGCCGATCCCAATTCCATCGAGTTCCACTTCGGGGAGAGGATAGATATGCACACCCTGGTGAGTATGTTCAAGGCTTCCGAAAGTCTCAGCAAGGTGTACATTCCGACGGAAAACACCGGTCGTATGTACCGCAGGCTATGCGCCGAGTTTCGCGAGGTCAACGCTGCCGGTGGGCTCGTTTGCAACCGCCGCGGGGACTACCTGCTGATTAGCCGCAACGGGCTCTGGGACCTCCCCAAGGGCCATCAGGAGCGGGGAGAGGATATAAGCGTAACCGCCCTGCGCGAGGTGCAGGAGGAAACCGGGGTGGATGAACTGGAACTCAGGAATCTTATTTGCGTGACCGACCATTGCTACCTGCGCGACGGCGTATGGCACCTCAAGCATACCTGGTGGTACGATATGCTCTACACCAATCCGGTTGACCTTACCCCGCAGCGCGAAGAAGACATCAGCAAGGCGGCCTGGGTGGCGAAGTCGAGCCTTCCTCCCTATCTCAAAAACACATACCCTTCCATACTTGAAGTTTTCCGGGAAGCAAAGGTGTGAAACTTTTTGCTCCGTAGTTCCGTATATAGTAAGTATCTTTAGTACGGAACCAGATGAAACTTTCCCAGTTCAACTTCGATCTCCCCGAGGAGAGAATCGCCAAGGAACCTACCCGCTGGCGCGATGAATGCAAACTTATGGTCCTTCACAAGGACACCGGAGAAATAGAGCACAAGCAATTCAAGGACATACTGGATTACTTCGGCAAGGGCGACCGCTTCGTGTTCAACGACACCAAGGTTTTCCCCGCCAAACTCTTCGGCAAGAAGGAGAAGACCGGAGCCGACATCATGGTGTTCCTGCTGCGCGAGCTCAACAAGGAGCAGCGCCTGTGGGACGTGATAGTGGAGCCCGCCCGCAAGATCCGCATCGGCAACAAACTCTACTTCGGTGAGGATGAGAGCATGGTGGCCGAGGTGATAGACAACACCACTTCCCGTGGCCGTACACTCCGTTTCCTGTACGACGGTCCGTACGAGGAGTTCAAGGAGTCCCTTTTCGCCCTTGGCCAGACCCCTGTGCCCGAGTGGGTTAAGGAAGAAGTTACTCCGGAAGACGCCGAGAATTTCCAGACAATCTACGCCAGCCAGGAAGGTGCGGTTTCCGCTCCCGCCGCCGGCCTGCATTTCTCCCGCGAGCTGATGAACCGTATGATTCTCAACGATGTGGAGAAGACATTCATCACCGTGCATATGGGAATAGGCCACTTCCGCAGCGTGGATGTGGAAGACCTCTCGAAGCACCGCGTGGACAGCGAGCATATGATCATCAGCGACGAAGCCGCCAACCAGATCAACTCCACCAAACGCGCAGGCCATAAGATCTGCGCCGTTGGCGTAACCGTAATCCGCGCTCTGGAGACATACGTGACCACTAACAAGGAGATCAGGGCCAACGATACCTGGACCAACAAGTTCATCTTCCCGCCCTACGAGTTCTCGATAGCCGACGCGTTCGTGTCCAACTTCCACCGTCCGTGCTCTACCATGCTTATGATGGAGGCGGCTTTCGGCGGCTTCGACAAGGTGATGAACGCCTACGAGGTAGCGCTGGAGAACAATTATCGCTTCGGCCCTTACGGCGACGCCCTGCTGATTATCTAGCGGCGGCGCGTTACTTCACCCGCACGGTCTGTGCGGGATCCACTGTAGATATGAACAGCGTGGGAATCAGAAGCAGCAGCATGATTCCCGCGAAGGCGGCGAAGTCTACTGCCAGCACCAGCCCCGGATCGAGGCGTACGGGAACGTAGGATACGAAGTAGTTCACCGGATTCAGCTTGATAAGATGCGTCTTGTCTTCCAGGAAGCAGAACAGCAGGGCTGCGGCGTTGCCGATGAGCGTTCCTGTCAGCACGATGCGCGCCGCCACGCGCAGGAACACGCCTGCGATTGCCTTATTGCCCATACCCAGGCTCTTCAGCATACCTATCGTTGAGATGTGGCGGAACAACAGTATGAGCAGCCCGGAAATCATATTGAACCCTGCGACTACAGTCATCAGTATGATGATAATCAGCACGTTGTAGTCTATGAGGTCCAGCCAGTCGAAGATTTGCGGGTAGCGGTCGGTAACGGTGGTGGCATTGAGTATGTCTTCGTCTTCCGTGTGCGAGCCGTACGACATCCAGCTTATCTCCCCGGCCTTCAGCTTCATATGCCAGTTGTCCTTCCAGGGTTCGCTTACGATTACCTCCAGCGCTGAGGCTTCGTCTGCCGTCCAGCCGCACAGGCGCTGCATATCGGCAAGCGGGACTTCCACCACGAGGCCGCTGTCGGCGTCGATGATGCCGTCGTACACGGAAACCACCTTGAACCGCCGTGCCTTGGCCCTTTCGTCCACGAACCAGGTGGTCATAGTGCTGCCGGGCTCAAGTTTCATACGGGTGGCGAGTTCCCGGGGGATGCGGGCCTGCAGCGAGCAGGAATCGGGCATCGGCACGCCCTTCACCATCACTCCGCATATGTCTTCGTCGCCCTTCACTATGCCGGGCCTCCATACCACGGGGGTGATGGATTCCAGGCCCTCGAGTGCCTCCAGTTGTCCGTAGTAGGACGGATGGATGTCGATGGGCTCGGTGGTGCCGCGCACCTGGATGTCGCCTGCGATGCGGGACACGCCGCTGCGTATCTCGTGCCGGAAGCCGCCGGAAACAGCCAGCGACAGTATCATCACGAAGAACGATACCGCTATGGCAACCATAGCGAGACGGCCCTTGAAGCGCAGCTTGGCGGCTATGAACGGTTCGGCCCTCATTGCTGCTAGTGCGAATGCGAGTGGGTGATGCTCTTGTCGGTGGAGAAGTAGAACGGCCAGAAGATGCCGAACTTAACTCCGTCGGAGCCGTCGGTCGTATAGATATAATGGTCGGCGGTGAAGTAGTCCTTCTCCCGCATCGGCCAGCCGCGCCCGAAGTTCTGGTACTTCACGAAGATGCAGCACTTCTTCCACTGGATGTTCACGAAGATGTCGAAGTAGGGGCCGTTGTTGTAGAGGTTTACGTTCTGGTTGTGGAATACGCCAAGAGCGGGATTCCACGCAGGAGCGTACCAGGCGGTGTTCCATACGCCGTTTACGCCTATCTGCATTTCCATCACGTTGTGCTTCTTGCTCTCGTCTTTCTGCACCACGAACTGGGCGTACCAGCGGAGATTTGCGGCAGCCAGCGGCAGGGGGATGATGTCGGGCTCGGAGGAGTACTGCACCAGCACCCTGTTGTCAAAATGCATCGGCCCGAGCACGAAGTCCTTGCGTATGGAAGCTGATATCACGCTCATCGGGATGGTGTTCTGCTGCACTATGCCGAGGTTGTCGTAGTAGATGTTGTTAGCCAGCAGCGCGTAGCCCACCTGAGCGTCGAAGCGCCAATAGGGGATGGAAATGCTGCCGGTAATCTTGGTGGTGGAAGTCTTGGCGAAGTCGTTCTCCCAACGGAAGTGGTTGGTATTCAGCACCCTCTGGTAGTAGTCGGGCGTGAGCAGGCGGGTTTCCACGCCGGCTCTCAGGGTCACAGGGCTCCTGCGCGCGCGGCGGAACGGGTAGAAGTTGAAGACCATTCCTCCCTCAATCTCCGTGTCGCCTATGTTGTAGCCAAGCAGGTTGAACTTGGCCTTGGCGTTCCATGCGAAGTAGCGGCTCAGCTGGCCCTCGGCGCCCGCATACACGTAGAATGAGTTCTCCACGTGTTTCTGCGGCCGTACGGATGAACTGTCGAAGTAGTGCCGCAGCATATCGCCGGCGCCAACGTCGAGTTTGGACACTATGCCCTCGCTGCCCCAAGGCTGCAGGCGCAGGAAGATCTTGTTGTCCAGTTTCATCGTGCCCAGCGAGTCGGCGCTGGAGGGGCCGAAGTTGAATACGTCGTTGTAGAACGCACGCCCGGCGGCGTTGCTGATCTTGTCGGTGTATTTGCGGGTGTAGGTGGACCACTCGCTGCTGTGCCCGATGAATGCGGTGGTGATGTTGCGGTTGATGGTATCCGCAGGGGCGTCCACCGAAGCATCGAGGGTGTCTTTTGCTGCCGTAGTATCCCTGCGAGCCTTTATCTTTTCGATGAAGTCGAAGGGGATGCGGTACTGCTGGTCGAGGTACCAGGTGTCCTTGGTGATTACCGATTCGGCCCCGCTGAGCGTGACCGGGATTTCACGGGGCTCCACCGTGGTGTCTCGTATCCAGGTGTTGTCCGTGATACCTCCGTTCTCTGAGCGGCTTACCATGTTGTAGATGTAGCCGATGTGGCCCATATACTTCTTGCCCAGGTAGTTGAGGCGGGTGGAGAAGGTCTTGTTGCGGGTCGTTTCGCTCTCCAGGATTCCGCCTCCGCCGAAGCGGTCAAAGGAAATGGTAAAGTTGAGTTCCGGCAGAATGTTCTGGGTAGTGAGAATGTGCAGGTTGTCCGATTCCTTGGCGTCGCCCGCCATCAGGGTGCCGAAGTAGGCAAGCTCCGTGTAGGGCGTCTTGGTGTTGTAGTTGGGAACCGTCCTGGGCGAGAAAGACCAGGCCTCCTGCGCTTTGTAGAACTCCACCCGCTCGTCGCTCTCGCGGTTGAAGAAGTTGTAGTACTGCACCGGCGAGCCGGATACGCCCAGCCAGGTGGCGTTCACATCCTTCCGGAAGAACGGATAGTCGTAGTAATGGTAGTTGTAGGTTGTATCGGGCACCTTCACATCCAGCCTGTGGAAATCCTGGTCCACGGTCCACTCGATTATGCGCTTGTAGTGCATTGTGTCGTGGAGCGCGAACGTCTCCAGGATACGCGGCGTGAACTCGACGATGGAATCCCTTTCTTCCTGCTTCTTCTCCTTGACACGCCGCAGGGAGTCGGCCTCGGCCAACTTGCGGGGGAGTTCCTGCTTGCGGTCGTAGGCCCTCCGCTCCTTGGGGCTCAGGGAGTTGTACCACTTGAGGAACTCCGCCTTGGCGATGGCGGTGGAGTCGGCCACGTAGATGGAGTCTATCATCCTCCAGTCAAGAGAGTCCTGCAGGGCGTGGATACGGTTGCGCTCGGCCGAATCGGGGAAATTGCGGTTGATGAGCGTATCTACCGTAATCTTCAGCGAGTCGGAACTGTGCTTGAGGGAGTCGCGCACGATTACATGTGTGAGCGAATCTATCAACGCCACATAGTACTTGTACCGGAACGGGTCGGTAAGGCGCAGGGAATCAGGTACTTTGATGGTGTCGCGTGCGGTCAGGTGCGGGAGGGTGTCGAGCACCGTCTCCGTGGTATCGGCCGCGTCATTCAGCAGGCTGTCGGCAATGGTGAACGAGCCCAGGTCTCCCTTGCGGTTGAGTTTCCAGGTGTCTTTCTCATAGATAACGGTGTCGTTCGTTGTCACCGGATCGGGCAACAGGCGGTACTCCACATCGGGCCGTCCGATACCCAAGGCTCCGGCGACGGCCATCGAGACCACCGCTACGGGAAACCATATGCGCGACAGAAGGTTCACTTACCGTTACTCTGAATCGAAGATGCTGGGAACTTCGTCGAAATTGCCCTCGGGCTTCTGCAGTTCTATCTTGCGGAAGGCCATCGCGACCAGCACTGTGAGCAAAAAGCAGGCCGCGGCCGTTACGGCGTAACTCTCCTTCGGCATTATGTCCATCCATCCTTCGGCCTCCTTCAGTGAGTCGATGTGGCCGATTATGAGGGCGAAGGTGTTGTTGGCGAAGTGCATCAGCATCGTGAGCTTGAGCGAGCCGGTGCGGTAATACACATAGCCGAACAGGCAGCCGAGCAGGAATGCCGGGACGGCCTGCCAGGGGTTGAAGTGGATGAGGGCGAAGAAGACCGCCGAGATCACTATGGCCCAGAAGGGCTTCATTCTGGAGCCCGCGAGCAGGCCGCGAAGCACCATACCACGGCAGAGCCACTCCTCGAACAGCGGGGCGAAGATGCTGACCGCCAGGAAGTTGGACCATATATTGCCGGAGGTCAATCCCTTGAGGACATCCGCCAGAGCCTCAGGCATCTTAGGCAGCAGGGACACGATGCCGTCGGACCAGAAACCCATCGCCAGGGTGCCCAGAACCACAAGGCCGGCGCAGGCGGCGCCTCCGAGGGGGGCGAAGTGCTTGCTGTCGAGTTTCCATCCGCTGCGGTTCATCGAATTGCGCCCGCTCTTCGCGCTGGCGTAGAGCATAGGCGGGATGAACATCAGCGGATAGCTGACGAGCGTGCCGTATTCAACGATGAACTCCTGGCCCAGAAGTTTGCCGAGGAGCACGGTTACCAAACCGCCGAAGAGAGCGCCCACCAGCAGCCAGGCCAGCAGGGCGAACATTCCTCCGATGCCCGGGACGAAGTAATTGAACTTGTCCAGGAATTTGTAGTTGCCGCGCCTTTTCATCAATACAGGGGAGAAGGATAAACGCCCTCCTGCACCAGGGAGGCGAACTTGGCCACCACTCCGGGGCGGTCTTCCTTGAAGGTTACTCCGAACCAGCGGGATGCGGTGGAGAGCACGTCGCAGCAGGCTTCGCCGCTGTGAATCATAGAATCTACTGCGTAGGGGATGTAGAATTCCGTCTTGAGCTCACCGATATTCTTCTTCAGGAAAGATACGAAAATCTCTGCGCTCTTCTCGAAATAGTCGGGGGTGAAGCACCACATATTCATCGAGCAGAGGTCCTTGGGACGGATTTCCACGTGCTCGCCGCTGACTGAATTGTCGCCACGGAGTACTCCGTCGGGCTCGAACATTACGTTATGATGCTCAACCACGGTGGTGAGGCGCCTGTCGGCACCGTACTGGCAGATGCCGCGGGAAACGCCGCCGGATTCGCTGAGGGTGTTGTCGATTTCAAAGCCTATGATGGCGTAAACGCCGGAGCTCTTTTCGTGCTCACGGCACCAGTCGCCGGCAATGCGGAAGGAATCGCGGCCGTAGAAGTCGTCGCCGTTGATTACCACGAAGGGCTCGTGGATGACGTCCCTGGCCATAAGTACGGCATGGGCGGTTCCCCACGGCTTCTGGCGCTCAGGGTTGAGGGTGAATCCTGCAGGAATCTTGTCCAGTTCCTGGGTTACGAAGTCGAACTGCAGGGGCTCGCCGTCGAGGCACTTCACGTGGCTGTATTTCTGCTTTACCGCCTCCTTGAAGGCGTCGAGGAAGTATTCGCGGACGATGTACACCACTTTGCCGAATCCGGCGCGCACGGCGTCGTAGATGGAATAGTCGATGATTGTTTCGCCCGAGGGGCCGAGGCCGTCCATTTGCTTGAGACCGCCGTAGCGGCTGCCCATACCTGCCGCAAGTACTAAAAGAGTAGGCTTCATAACAATTATTATCTTTTTAATTCTGCAAATTTACTTAATTTTGTGCGATTAACGAAACAACAAGCCGATTATGAAGAAATTTTTGAAATTGGTTTTGGCCGTAATGTGCGGCATCCTCATCCTGAACCTGATTACTATCGCCATTATCGCGGGCCTGGCGACCCCCAGTGCGCCCAGTACCCCCTCTGAAGGAGTGCTCCGCATAGATATGTCCAAGGTAGTCATTACCGAGCAGACCCGCGAGGCCGATCCTATGACCACCCTTCAGGCCAGGGGGCAGATGGTCTCCCAGGTGGGCATCTGGGACGCCGTGCAGGCCATCAGGAAGGCTGCCGACGATCCGGGCGTCAAGTTCATTTACCTCAAGACCGACGGCAATTCTACCCCGCTCAACCTGGCCGACGAACTCCGCACGGCCCTCGCCGAATACCGCGAGACTTCGGGCAACCCCGTGGTTGCTTATATGGAGACCCCTTCCACCGGTAGCTATTACCTGGCATCGGTGGCCGACAAGATTTATATGACCCCTCACCCTGGCGCCACCACTACCGTTAACGGCATCAGCAGCCAGATGATATTCCTTGGCGACCTTCTCAAGAAGTTCGGCGTCAACGTGCAGCTGATCCGTCACGGCAAGTTCAAGTCGGCCGGCGAAATGTACACCCGCAGCAGTGCCAGTCCCGAAAACCGCCTGCAGTATCAGCAGATGGTTAATTCCCTCTGGAGCAACGTGGCTGAGGGAATCGCCGCCAGCCGCGGCATCTCCGTGGAGGAAGTCAACGCCGCCGTGGACGGCCTGAAACTCTGCCTGTCGCAGGATTTCGTTGACTGCGGCCTGGTGGACGCTCTGCTTGACCGCGAGGGCCTGGAGGAGCAGCTGGCGGTGCTCGCTGTGGCTGACAGCTACGACAAGGTCAAGATGATAGACTTTGCTGAATATGTGACTGCCAAGATCCTTCCGTCTAAGGCCATCAAGAAGATAGCCGTGATTTACGCCGACGGCGAGATAGTTGACGGCAGCGCCGAGGATGCGGTGGCCGGCGACCGCTTTGCCTCCATCATCGAAGGCATACGCAAAGACAGCAAGGTCAAGGCTGTGGTGCTCCGCGTCAACTCTCCGGGCGGCAGCGTGCTCGCCTCTGAGAAGATCAAGCACGAACTCGACCTTCTCAAGGCGGAGAAGCCCCTGGTGGCGTCGTACGGCACTTATGCGGCATCCGGCGGCTACTGGATTTCCAACAACTGCGAGAAGATATTCACCAGTCCCTACACCCTCACCGGCTCCATCGGCGTGTTCAGCATGATTCCGGAATTCAGCAAGACCGCATCAGACGTGCTGCACGTGGGCGTGGAGAACGTTCCTTCTGGCAAGCACGCCGATATGTATTCCCTGATGCGCCCGTTCGACAAGGAAGAGTACAACTATATGCTACGCTCCATCGAGGATATCTACGACCGCTTTACCACCATCGTGTCCGAGGGCCGCGATATTCCCAAGGAGGAGGTTGACGCCATCGGTCAGGGACGCGTGTGGACCGGCAGCGACGCCATCGGTATCAAGTTGGTAGATGAGACCGGCACCCTTGCCGACGCCATCGCCTACGCGGCCGACCTGGCCGGCGATCCCGAGCTTGCGAATTGGAATATAA
Source organism: Bacteroidales bacterium UBA1197 (assembly GCA_002309995.1). Classification (GTDB taxonomy): domain Bacteria; phylum Bacteroidota; class Bacteroidia; order Bacteroidales; family UBA932; genus Cryptobacteroides. Next base: position 3,595 of record DBYB01000041.1, on the reverse strand, counting down.
AGGGTTACCCCGCTCCGCTCACGATGATGGAGCAGATGACCAAGGCCCTGAACGGACAGCAGGAAGACTACACCGTGCGCATTGCACGCGAGCTCACGAGCCCGCGCACACTCGCCCGTCTGCCTTACAGCATAAAGATTTTACAGTAGCAGCAGGACTGCGAAAACGTATAGGAGAAAACCCTGGAGCCGCAAGCGCTTCGGGGTATTTTCTTTTACCATCGCCTCCGTGGGATCGAGCTCGGTTAGCTCCTCCAGACGCTCCTGCGAGGGAAGGGATCGGAAGGGCCATTTGGCCACAATCATTCCGTCACGCAGCAGGGTTACGCCTCCGTTGGAACGGTTGAGGGTCATAATGCTGCGACGGTCGGCGCTGAACGCCTGCGGCAGGTCTTCCGGCACGCTGGACATAAGTACGAGGCATCCCAGACCGGCTTCTGCCGCCCGCTCTTCGGCCTGTGCGATGCGCTTGCGCATCATCTCAGGGGCTGATTCAGGCTCGTAAACCGATATCAGCAGCCAGTCGCCGGCGGCCAGCAGGTCGTCGCGGTATTCACCTTCGAAGTCGCATACCGACAGCAGGGGAGAGTCGGGCGACGGGCTCTGCTCGGCCTGCATCAGCGTGGCTCCGGGCTTGAAGGAGGTGAAGTCTATCGGAGGGATGCTGAGGATCGAGTAGAGGGTGAAAAGGATTACCGACAGCGATGCGATGCCCAGCGATACGAACTTCAACTTCCGGGGTTTTGGTGCGGATGAGAAGGGGATGAAGGCCACGAGCCACAGTACGCAGAGCGCGACGTTCTTGATAAACGATTGGAAATGAGTGAGATGTATTGCCTCACCGAAGCATCCGCATTCCATCGGGACGTTCAGCCGCCACATCACGAAGGTGAGTATGGTGAAGGCCGTTATGACCACTCCGCTGAGTATGCCGGTGGCTACAGGGAACACGCCGCAGATGAGACCTATGCCGAGGAAGGTCTCCAGCAGGGCCATAAAGACTCCTGCGATGTTGGCCAGGGGTGCGAGGATCCCTGCGTGAACCAGATTGAAGTACTCTCCGGCGACCAGTCCGGCGCCGACAGGGTCCATCAACTTGAGTAAGCCGGCTCCGAAGAAGACGAAGCCTATGAGCACAGCGCAGATGCGTCTAATGGCTTTCATAGACGGAACGGAGTTTTGCGAAGATATCGTCCGGCGGCAGCATCCTGCCGTCTTCGCCGGAGCAGTCAACCACTACGAACGAGTCGTCAAGGGAGGCCTGCCGGCGGTACATTGCGCGCACGCGCTTCTGGAATTCGATGTCGGCCTCGTGTATGTCCTGAGCGCCCTGGAGATAGCCGCGGTCGTCGCCGGCGCGCTGGCGGGAGAGACTCTCTTCCACGAATCCAATGGGGACGTCCAGGAAGATGTTGAGGTCGGGCCTGGGAAGATTGAAGTCGCCGTACTCGGTGTTGAATATCCACTCTCGCAACTCTTCGGCGCTCTTATCATCGGGCATCTTGGCGCACTGGTAGGCTATGTTGGAATAAACGTAGCGGTCCAGCAGCACGGTGCCTCCGGAGGCCAGCACGCGCTTGATTTCTTCAGCAGCGCCGTGGCGGTCTTCCGCGAACAGCAGCGCCACCAGCTGCGGGTGCACCTTGTCTATCTCCCCGAATCCGCCCCTCAGGAACTTGCCGATGAGGCCGCCGTACACGGGAGCGTCGTAGCGGGGGAAGTGGATGTATTCCAGACGGGGGCATCTTTTTTCGAGATACTCCCTCATCATCTTCACCTGGGTGGATTTCCCTGCTCCGTCGAGACCTTCTATTACTATCAGCATAACTTATTCCTCAATAATGTAAACGTCGTCGCCTGGCTCGGCAAAGCCGAACTCTTCGCGGGCGAATTTTTCCAGGGAGTCGCGGGAGGTGGACAAGGTCTGTATGGTCCTGTCCAGTTCTTCGTTCTCCTGTTTGAGCTGCTCGATGCGCCGCTCCTGCTGGCCGAGATTGAATCCGGCCTGGATCCAGCGTACGAGATTATCTTTCTTGACCAGGAGGAAGAGCACGAACACGGCGGTTATGACTATCGCGAAGCGCAGGAAAGAGCGCTGCGGCGCCTTGTTGCCGTCCTTCTCCTTGTTCCATATATCCTTAAATTTTCCCATAATCGCAAAAATAACTAAATTTGCGCAATTATGATACAAAAGCCTTCAATACCCAAGGGCACGCGAGATTTCGGCCAGAAAGAAATGGCGGCCCGCAACTACATATTCGATACCATCCGTTCGGTATTCAAGTCCTTCGGATACGCCCAGATAGAGACTCCGGCAATGGAGAATCTCTCCACCCTGCTCGGCAAGTACGGCGAGGAGGGCGACAAGTTGCTCTACCGCATCCTCAATTCCGGCGACGCGTTTGCGGGCGTGGATTTCGAGAAGCCGCTGGCCGGGCAGGTGTGCGAGAAAGGTTTGCGTTACGACCTTACGGTGCCCTTCGCCCGCTTCGTGGTGCAGCACCAGGGGGAACTTTCGTTCCCGTTCAAGCGTTTCCAGATTCAGCCGGTATGGCGCGCCGACAGGCCTCAGAAGGGCCGCTACCGCGAGTTCTACCAGTGCGACGTGGATGCTATCGGCTCCCGTTCGCAGATGTGCGAGCTCGAGTTGGTGCAGATAGTCGAGCGCGTGTTCAGCCTGCTCGGCGTGCGGGTATGTATGCACATCAACAACCGCAAGCTGCTCACCGGCCTGGCTGAGATCTGCGGCTGCCCCGACAAGGTGGTTGATATCACCGTGGCAATCGACAAACTGGAGAAAGTGGGACTGGAGGCCGTGGAGGCCGAGCTCACTTCGAAGGGGCTGAGCGCCGAGGCGCTGGGCAAGCTGCGTCCCGTGCTGCAGTTGTCGGGCACTTTTGAAGAGAAGATTTCCGTGATGCGCGGCCTGATGGCAGGCTCGCCCGCCGGAATGCTGGGCCTCGACGAGCTCGAGGAACTCTTCGGCTACATCCGCGCCGCCGGCGTGCAGATGCCCTGCGAACTCGACCTCTCGCTCGCCCGCGGCCTCAATTATTACACGGGCGCAATCTTCGAGGTAAAGGCCCTCGACTGGCAGATCGGCTCCATCTGCGGCGGCGGCCGTTACGACAATCTCACCGGCATATTCGGTCTTCCCGATATGTCCGGAGTGGGCGTGTCCTTCGGAGCAGACCGCATCTACGATGTGCTGGTCGGACTTGAGAAATTCCCGGCCGGGCTTGCCTCCGGAGCCGATTTGCTCTTCGCCAATATGGGCCGCAGCGAGGCCGCGTACGTGCTGCCCGTGGCTGCCGCCCTGCGCGCCGCCGGCCTGTCCGTGGAGATTTATCCCGATTCGTCCAAGCTCAAGAAGCAGTTCGACTACTGCGACCGCAAGGGGATACCTTTCATTTCCATCTGCGGCGCCGACGAGGCCGCTTCCGGAACGGTTCAGATCAAGAACCTTTCTACCGGCGAGCAGCGCTCCTTCGGCAGCGGCGATGTGGCCGAAATGGTCGCCTTTGTTAAATAAATTTGGCGAATCAAAAAAAATGCTTACCTTTGCAGTCCCAACATCGCGGGGTAGAGCAGTTGGT
>DBYB01000049.1 GCA_002309995.1 Bacteroidales bacterium UBA1197 | reverse complement strand
CAGGGCACGCTCAGCCAGGGCTGGTCATACCGCTGGAATTACCGACTGATGGCCTCGCAGGGCTATGTGGTCATCCTTCCGAACCGCCGAGGCACGACTGCCTTCGGACAGGAATGGTGCGAGCAGATCTCCGGAGACTACAGCGGCCTGAACATCCAGGACTACCTGAGCGCCGCGCGTGAGATGAAGGCGGAGCCTTACATCGACAAGATCGCGGCGTGCGGCGCCAGCTATGGCGGCTATTCCGTCTATTATCTCGCGGGAATGCACGAGAACACCTTCGACTGCTTCATCGCGCACGCCGGCATCTTCGACGAGAAGCAACTCTGGTTCACGACCGAGGAAATGTGGTTCGCCAACTGGGACAACGGCGGCCTGACGGAGTATGCTTATACTGAGGGGCAACAGGGCCCTGCCGGCGACGGCATTACCTTCGGCGGAATGCAGCAGGCAGGTGCGCCCTACGCATCGACTCCCAAGGCTCGCCGCCATTATGCCAACGCTCCGGTCACGATGGTAACGAAGTGGCATACGCCCATACTCTGCATTCACGGAATGATGGACTACCGTATCCCGTACGAGCAGGGAATGGCCGCTTTCAACGCCGCCCAAATGATGGGCGTGCCGAGCAAGCTGGTCGTGTTCCCGGAGGAGAACCACTGGATTCTTCAGCCCCAGAACGCCCTGTACTGGCACCGCACCTTCTTCGACTGGCTCGACCGCTGGATGAAATAGTCATGGTCGGTAGCTACTGTCAGAAAACCTCCGCTTCGCTCCGTCCCTCCCACCTTTGGTGGGCCCCTCCCGTTCATGTGGCCACGGGCGGCCACAGTTTTCTTGACAGTAGCTACCGACCATTAAAATATTTCCAGAAAGATGATTGACAATTGGAAAGAACGGACGTTGATGCTGCTGGGAGAGGCGGCGGTGGAGAGACTGGCGGGGGCCCGGGTGGCCGTTGTGGGGCTCGGGGGCGTTGGTGCGATGGCGGCGGAAATGGTCGTTCGTGCCGGCGTTGGCAGGGTAGTGCTGGTGGATGTCGATACGATTTCGGTCAGCAATATCAACCGGCAGCTTCCGGCGCTGCACTCTACCATCGGTCGCAGCAAATGCGATGTGGTGAGGGAGCGGCTGGTGGACATCAATCCGGTGCTGGAAGTGGTGTGCATCGGCGAGTATCTGAATGAAGAGAGCATCCCGTCGTTGCTCGGCCCGCTGCAGTTGGATGGGGTGATAGACGCCATAGATACGCTCAGTCCCAAGATCGCGCTCATACAGTATTGCCTGTCGAAGGGGATTTACCTGGTGAGTTCAATGGGCAGCGGCTCAAAGTTGGACGCAACAAAAGTGCGGGTGGATGATATCTCCCGTTCTTTCCAATGCCCTCTGGCACATATGCTTCGCAAGAGGCTGCACAAACTGGGGATAAGCGAGGGCTTCCAGGCCGTGTTCTCCACGGAAAAGCCAGACCGGAACTCCGTGGTTCTCGAGGAGAGCCGCAACAAGAAATCCCAGACGGGTACCGTTTCGTGGCTGCCGGCCGTGTTCGGGTGCGTGTGCGCTCAGGCTATGGTGCGCCATCTTGCTGAAATGCAAGAAAATGATTAACTTTGCAGGCTATGTTCACTATTCACGAAGTTATATCGCGCGCCGACCTGTTGCGCTTCATCAAGTTCCCGGACAAGCTGTACGCTACCTGTGCACAGTATGTTCCGGCGCTGCACCGCAGTGAGGAATATGCCCTCACCAAGAGCGCGACCCTGTCGTACTGCAAGCACAAGATGTGGCTTGTACTCGACGGCACCCAGGTGGTTGGCCGTATATGCGCCATCATCAATCCGCGCTACAACGAACTCTACGGCAAGAAACGCGTGCGCTTCGGATGGTTCGACTGCATAAAGGACATCGAGGTGGCCCGTATGCTCATAGGCGCAGCCGAGAAGTGGGCCGCGGAGCAAGGAATGACCGAGATTCACGGTCCTCTCTCCCTGAACTCCCTCGGCAAGCAGGGTATGCTGGTGGAAGGCTACGAGAATACCCCTCCGTTCAACTGCCTGTACAATTATCCTTACTACAACGACCTGGTACAGGACCTCGGCTTCGAGAAGGAGTGCGACTGGCTGCAGTACAAAGTGGTTGCTAACCACGGTGTGCCTGAAAAGACGCGCAGGCTGGCGAAGGTTGTGCAGGAGAAGTACAATCTGCATTCCGGCAGCATCGACGAACTGAAGAAAGACCCCGAGATGGTACGCAAGTTCTTCCGCGTGTACAACGAGAGTCTCCAGTCGGTTTACGACTTCGTCCCCCTGACGGATGCGGAGATAGACGAGGCATCGGGAAAGTTCAACCGTTACGTATCCGACAAGGCCAGCTGCCTGCTCTTCGACGAGCACGATGAGATAGCGGCTTTCGGCATCTCTTTCCCCAGCCTTTCCGAGGCTCTCAAGAAGGCTAAGGGAAGCCGCTTCCCTCTGGGCTGGTGGTATCTGCGCCGCGCCCTCAGGAATTACGCCGACACCGACCTTATGGTCAACGGAGCAGCGCCCGAATGGCAGAACAAGGGCATTTCTTCCCTGTATTACAAGGAGATGGCAGACAAGGCCATCAAGATAGGCAACCGCTGGGCCATTTCCAATCCCCAGATTGAATCGGACAGCGCGGTTAACATTTGGAACAGTTATGAGCACGACCCGTTTATGAGGCGCCGCTGCTACATAAAGAAGATAGGAGAATGATTTATGGCAGAGAATACGCTGCTTGAGAAAGTGCTTTCCCTCGAGGGAAAATTCCAGTCCATCCAGGACCAGTTGTCGGACCCTTCCGTGATGTCCGATATGAAGAAGTACGTGCAGCTCAACAAGGATTACAAGGAGCTTGAGCCCATCATCAAGGCCGGGCACGAGTACGAAAAGCTGCTGAACGACCTTCAGTCGGCAAAGGATATACTCCTCAACGAGAAAGACGAGGAGCTCCGCGAGATGGCCCGCGAGGAGATAGGGGAGATAGAGCCCCGTATTCCCGAGATGGAGCAGAACATCAAGCTACTGCTCATTCCTGCCGATCCCGACGACTCCAAGAACGCCATCGTGGAAATCCGCGGCGGCGCCGGAGGCGACGAGGCTGCGATTTTCGCAGGCGACCTTTTCCGTATGTACCAGCATTTCGCTGAGTCCCGCGGCTGGAAGCTCGAGGTTACCGACCAGGCTCCCGGTACTTCCGGAGGCTTCAAGCAGATAGTCTTCAAGCTCAGCGGCTCCGACGGAGTTTACGGAGTGATGAAATACGAGTCCGGCGTGCACCGCGTTCAGCGTGTGCCTCAGACCGAAACGCAGGGCCGCATCCAGACATCGGCTGCATCCGTGGCTGTTTTCCCCGAGGCCGGCGAGTTCGATGTCGATCTAAGCTGGGATGACATACGCCTGGATCTTTTCTGCTCATCCGGCCCGGGCGGACAGGGAGTTAACACAACCTATTCAGCCGTGCGTCTCACCCATATCCCTTCCGGTCTGGTGGTCCAGTGCCAGGAGGAGCGCTCCCAGCTCAAGAACAAGGACCGCGCTTTCGAGGAACTCCGTACCCGTCTGTATAACCTCGAGCACCAGAAGTACCTCGACGGTATCGCCGCCAAGCGCAAGACTATGGTGAGCACAGGCGACCGCAGTGCAAAGATCCGCACCTACAACTATCCTCAGGGGCGCGTGACCGACCACCGCATCAACTGGAGTATGTACAACCTCCCCGTCTTTATGGACGGTGACATCCAGGCCTGCATCGACCAGCTCCAGATCGCAGAAAACGCCGAACGCCTCAAGGAAGCCGGCGAATAATCAGCGTCATCGGCCTTGTTGCGGCCGCCTTTTTCAGGCGAGTCCGCAGTTTCCTTCACCAGCCCGCCCTTCCGCGGACTCGGCGTGCTGTTCAATAGGCGGAATACTCTGCGCCGAGTTTGTGAATCAGGTCAAGGATTTCTTGCTCCCTGGCTGAAGAAGGAGTTTTAAAACCGTTTATATAGCTGCGCAGCAACGATGGATTAAGGCCGAACTTTTTTGCAAATCCTGTTACATTGATTTCCTGATGAGTAAGGAAGAAGCGTTGGAGACGTGTCGGCTCGGCGTCGGGATACAGGAAACTCTCGAAACTGATTTGTACGTCTATCTGATCCCAGAAGATGCCTTCTTCCCCAAACCGGTATTCGTTCCGTACATCTTCCTCAGCTTTCATAAGCTCAGGATACCAGAGTAAGGACTGTTTCAACTCCTTGCCCTCCTCCGTCGTACCGATGATGTGCTCGTTATCAAAGCATATCTTCGTAATCTTCATCGTATTCATCTGCGCTTGAATCTGTTCCAAAATGCCAGTTCCACACAATTCTGATTGTTGTGGCATTATCGTTAATAATCCGACTTATCCTTTTGAGTTCTGCAGGCTTTAATCCATGGGAATAATCCAGCTCAAACTTATCCAGAATCTCGTCGTAGTCAAACTTAGCGATTCCTCCTTTACCTTCTACGTGAACGTGAATGGGCTCATGCTCGCGGCTGAAGAAGAAAAATTTAAAACCATAAAATCTAAAAACCTCAGGCATATTTTTCATAATTTAAGTTAGCGCAAATATAGGTAACGATTTTGATACCTGCAAATATTTTTTATTTGCAGGTATCGAAGTCATTTCATATAGCCTTCCTTTATGTCCGCAAAGAGGACGAACAGCAAATGAAGTTGAAGTTTAATGCAAGATATCTTGACAACCGCAGTTTCCTTCACCAGTTCGCCCTTCCGCGGACTCGGCTAATACTTCCTGAAGGCGATGCAGGCGTTGTGACCGCCGAAGCCGAAGGAGTCTGAAAGGCCGAGCGTGAGCGGGGCCTTGACGGCGACGTTGGGGGTGTAGTTCAGGTCACACTCCGGGTCGGGATTATCAAGATTAATCGTCGGGGGAACGATGCCCTCTTCCAGAGCCATTATCGTGGCTATCGCCTCCGCAGCGCCGGCCGCTCCGAACATGTGTCCGTGCATAGACTTGGTGCTGCTGATGTGGATATCGTATGCAGATTCGCCGAAAGCCAGTTTGCAGGCGAGCGTCTCCGCCACATCGTTCAACTGGGTGCCTGTGCCGTGGGCGTTAACATAGACGCAGTCCGACGCCGGGTCGAATGCAGCCTGGTCCAGGGCCTGCCGTATGCAGCGGGCCTGAGTGGTTCCGTCGGGACGGGGAGCGGTGGCGTGATAGGCGTCGCAGGTGGTGCCATAGCCTACCATTTCAGCATAAATGTGGGCACCACGGGCCTTGGCGTGCTCCATTTCTTCGAGTATGATAACGCCGGCGCCGTCGGCCATAACGAATCCGGCCCGGTCGGCGTTGAAGGGAAGGCTGGCGTGCTTGGGGTCCTCCGCCCTGGTGAGCGCCCTGGCGTTGGCAAAAGCAGCCGCGCCCAGAGGGATTGCGCAATGGTCGGTGCCGCCGGCTATGACAGCATCAGTGTATCCGTGAACTATCGCCCTGAACGCTTCGCCGATGGAATGGGTGGCTGTGGCGCAGGCTGTTACGATATCGATGCAGGAGCCCTGGGCTCCGTATTTGATAGCTATCTGGCCGCCGGCCATATCGGAAATCATAGTGGGGACGAACAGGGGTGAAACCCACTGGCCGCTGGGGTCCTCGACCATCTTTTCAACCTCGCGCTGAATCGTGGTGAAACCTCCGATTCCGGAGCTCACATATGTAGAAATACGCTCCGGGCTGATATTTTCGCCGGCCTTGAGCCCGCTGTCGTTCATTGCCTGGTACGCCGCCGCCATTGCGAAGATGGTAAAGGGATCCTGTTTGCGGATGAACGGCTTGTCCATCCCGTATTCCTCAGGATTGAAATTGCGGATTTTGCCTGCTATCTTGACGGGCAGTTCTTCCGTGGGGAACTCGTTTATAAAATCAATGCCGCAGACTCCGTTTTTCAGGTTGTCCCAAAACGTCCTGACGTCGTTGCCTACGCAAGATACTATGCCGAGTCCGGTTACTGCTACTCTTTTCATTCAATGATTATTTGGTCGCAAATATACAAACTTTTATTATATTTGTAAGTCTATGGCCAAACTTGCGCTACACGATGAATTGCCCCGGTTTCTGCTGGGGAAACACCAACTGATGATGACCGTCACTTTTGCGGCATTCTTCTCCCTGGTGTTCCTGCTCGTCTGCATTCCCCTGGCCGACAATGTATGGTTTGAACTCGGCGGCGGCGAAGCTTTCGCGTTCACCGTCGTTTTCTACCTGATCGCCCTTTCGATAATGGTGCTGAGCAAGGTCCTGCTTTACGTCCAGCGCGGCGCCCGGTCGTTCCCGATTTCTCGCTACTTACTGTGGAATGCCGCCGAAGTGCTCATCATCGCCCTGCTGTACGTTTTCTTTACGGTGGAGGGCGACAAGATCGGCATAATCGACCTTCAGAATGAGGCCTTTTGGCGCCTGTGCCTGGGTGCTGTGGTTTATGCCACCATATCCCTGGGCGTACCTTATGTGCTTTCAGCCCAGTACTTCCTGATTGAGGAGAAGGACAATACCACACGGCTGATGAGCTACGACGACGTGGTGAGCGACAAGCCGCTCAAGCCCAGCGAAGAGAAGCGAATCACCCTCTTCGACAACAGTGGCGTTCCCAAGTTCTCCATCAGCCCGGAGAACCTGTTCTTTATCGAATCCGACGACAACTATATCCAGGCCTGGTATGCCGACGCCAGCGGCGAGCTCAAGAAATATATGCTCCGCTGCCGTCTGAAGACCGTGGAAGAGAGTTTTGCAGACAGCGACCTGGTGCGTTGTCATCGAAAATACATCATCAACATACGCAAGGTGCGTACGCTCAGTTCCGGCAAGGACGGCTACTCCGTAGAACTGGACAGCGACGCCACCCCGCGCATACCCGTTTCAAAAACATACGAGCAGGCAGTGCTTGCCCGCTTTAATTCCCTTAACTGATTATGTGGCAGAGAGTACAGACACTTTATCTGGCATTGGCATCCGGACTTATAATATCAATGTTCTTCTGTGACAAGGCGGGAGAAGTGAGTTTCGTATCATATTGGCCCTACCTGGTTATGCTGATACTCATTACCTTCCTCAACATCCTGGCTCTGACCACCTGGAAGATAAGGGTGTTCCAGGTGCGCACGACCGTCCTGGCGGCTCTTCTGACGCTGGCCCTGCAGGCCTGGCTTGTGGTGGACTTTTTCGTTACCGGAAACGACCCGCTCTTCCACGTGGCAGCGCTCTTCCCCATAGTTGCGGTCATACTCGACGTTATGGCCGCCCGAGGCATCTGGGCTGATGAACTTATGGTCCGGAGCGCTTCGAGGCTCCGTTCAAGCAAACGTAAGAAACATTAAATCATAATATTATGCGCATCCCTGAATCCGAACTCATTATCAACGGAGACGGCTCCGTATTCCACATCCACCTGAAGCCGGAAGAACTGGCCGACAACGTCATTATGGTTGGCGACCCTTCCCGCGTAGATATGATCGGCGAGTATCTCACCGATATCGAATTCCGTCACGAATCAAGGGAATTCGTATCCATCACCGGCAAGCGTAATGGCAAACGCATCACCGCCATCTCGCACGGCATTGGCCCCGACAACATCGACATCGTGATGACCGAGCTTGATGCCCTTGCCAACGTGGACTTCAAGACCCGCGAGGTCAAGCCAGTTCACAAGTCCCTCAACATCCTGCGCATCGGCACCTCCGGAGCCCTTCACGCTGACATCCCCCTTGGCAGTTATGTCCTCGCCCATATCAGCGTAGGCTTCGACGGCGTTATGAACTGGTATGCCAACCGTGAAAAGGTCACCATCCCTGCAGTGGAAGAAGCTTTCAAGAAACATATGAACTGGCTGGACGTTCTCCCCTCGCCGTACTTTGTAAAGGCTTCTCCCAAGATTATCGATCTGATGAAAGACGTGACCGTAAAGGGCGTAACCATTTCCGCACCCGGTTTCTATGGACCTCAGGGCCGCGTGGTACGCGTGCCTCTGGCAATGCCTGATATGCTCGAGAACATCGAGAGCTTCCGTTTCAGCGAGGCCGGTGAGGACTACAGGATTACCAACTTCGAGATGGAGAGTTCCCCTCTGGCAGGTCTTGCCGCTCACCTGGGGCACAACGCCAGCACGGTTTGCTGCATCATAGCCAACCGCTATCTCCAGAGTTCCAATCCCGACTATAAACCCGCTATCCGCAAACTCGTCGAGATTGCGGTCGACAGGATGTCAACTCTGTAAGCTATAGCCGACAGCGCGGATTCGCGAGATTAACTTACGTGGGGATTGCCGGTGTCGAAGCCTTCGCGGAGGCGCTGTTCGATGGCTGAGGCAAGGAGCACAGGGTCCGGGGCGGTGTCCGGTCGGCTGTCCTGTGCCTTTGAGCTGCCGCCGAGCCCGTAGCGCGCCCAGTCCACTCCGCCTGCAATGGCGAGAGCCTTCAGTTCCACTCCGTTCTCTGCCAGCCATTCGTGGCTGTAACAGCCGGCCATACGGCAGCACGCGAGGAGGTAGTGCAGGGGAGTTAGGCAGCCTGAGCCGCACCTTGCGGCTTCCAGTGCTGCGTGCTGTATCATAGACACTGCAGATTCGCCCGGGAACACGTTTTCCCGCTCCTCCCACGAAACCTGCTCGGGGCAGAACAGGGCTTCGTCGATGCTCTCTTTAAACAGGCCGCGATTCGCTCCCAGAGCGTCCAGGGCCACACACGCATCGTTGTCGGAATGCCTGAGAATTCCCAGTACGATATGATCCGGGGATACGTTGTGCCAGCCCGTCCGGACCGCTTCGTCGCGGCTGAACTCGAGGGCTTTCAAAAAATCGTCGGAAAAGCAAAAATCCATAGCGCAAAGATGCACAAAAATCCGCAAATATTTATTATATTTGTACGATTATACAGATACCTTATTAAATGGACAGTGAAGAAATCGTACACGGCTATATAGAGCCGGTTGAAATCGACCATGAAATGCGTACGGCATACATCGACTACTCGATGTCCGTAATTGTTTCCAGGGCCCTTCCCGACGTCCGCGACGGCCTCAAGCCCGTGCAGCGCAGGGTACTTTTCGGAATGGATGGCCTAGGCCTCAACTTCGGAGGCCAGACCAAGAAATCCGCCCGTATCGTCGGTGAGGTGCTCGGTAAATATCACCCCCACGGAGACGCCAGCGTATATGACGCAATGGCCCGTCTGGCCCAGCCCTGGAACCAGCGTTATCCCCTGGTCTTTGGTCAGGGTAACTTCGGCTCCATGGACGGCGACCCTGTTGCCGCCATGCGATACACCGAGGCCAAGCTTGCCAAGATGACCGAAGACATCCTCGCCGACCTTGAGAAGGATACGGTGGACATGATGCCCAACTTCGATGACTCCTTCCAGGAGCCTACCGTGCTTCCTACCAAACTCCCGCTTCTGATGCTCAACGGCTCCGCCGGTATTGCTGTCGGTATGGCAACCAATATGGCCCCGCATAACCTCGGCGAGATCTGCGACGCCATCTGCGCCTACATCGACAATCCTGACATCACCGTCGAGGAACTGATGGAGTACGTTAAAGGCCCCGATTTCCCTACGGGCGGAATCATTATGGGCCGTCAGGGAATTGCGGATGCATATGCTACCGGCCGCGGCCGCGTCGTCGTCCGTGCCCGCACTGAGATCGAAGTTGCCGACAACGGCCGCGAGACCATAGTGGTCACTGAGATTCCGTATATGGTCAACAAGCGCGATATGATCGCCCACATTGGCGAACTCGTACGTGACAAGAAGATCGAGGGCATTGCCGACCTGCTGGAACTCACCAACCGCGAGGGCATTCGCATCGAGATACCTCTCAAGATGGGCGCCAACTCCAACGTTGTGCTCAACACCCTGTTCAAGTACACCGCCCTGCAGTCCAGTTTCGCCATCAACAACGTGGCGCTGGTAAAGGGCCGTCCCCGTACCCTGTCCCTCAAGGACATGATACAGAACTTCGTTGAGTTCCGCCATGAGGTGGTGGTGCGCCGCACCAGGTTCGACCTCGACAAGGCACTCAAGCGCGCCCATATCCTCGAAGGTCTGCTCAAGGCCATCGACGTAATCGATGAAATAGTAGCCATCATACGTCACTCCAAGAGCGTTGACGACGCCAAGGCCGAACTCTCCGCCACCTACGGATTCACCGACCTGCAGTCCGCCGCCATCGTTGAGATGCGCCTGCGTCAGCTCACCGGACTCGAGAAGGACAAGCTGCAGGCTGAATACGACGACCTCGAGAAGTTCATCGCCCGCTGCCGCGAGATCCTCGCCAGCGAAGCCGAGCAGCTCGGCATCGTGAAGGCCGAATCCGCCGAGATGAAGGCCAAGTACGGCGACCCGCGCCGCACCGAGATAACCCTCAGCGCCGACGAATTCAACCCCGAAGATTTCTATCCCGACGAGGATGTCGTGATTACAATATCCCACCTGGGTTACATCAAGCGTACCCCTCTCAGCGAATTCAAGACCCAGAGCAGGGGAGGCGTGGGCAAGAAGGCCAGCGCCACCCGCGACGAGGACTTCATCGAGCATATCTACGTGGCCAATATGCATTCCGTAATGCTCTTCTTCACCGACAAGGGCGTACGCTACTGCAAGAAGGTTTACGAACTGCCCGAGGGCACCCGTACCTCCAAGGGCCGTGCGGTGCAGAACCTCCTGTCCATCGACCCCGAGGACAAGATCCGCACCTACCTCAACATCCCTCTTCCCAAGAATGCAGACCAGGATGCCGAGCGCTATGTGATCCTCGTTACCAGGAGGGGCGTGGTAAAGAAGACCGACCTGGCCGACTACACCAACTCCCGCAGTTTCAACAAGGGCATCATAGCCATCAACATACGCGAGGGAGATGAACTCCTCGACGCCCTGCTAACCGACGGCAAGCACGAGATTATGATCGCCGCCCGCAAGGGCCGCTGCTGCCGCTTCGAAGAGGAAGAACTCCGCAGCCTCGGACGCAACTCCTCCGGCGTGCGTGGTATCAACATCGACGAGGACGACGAGGTCATCGGAGCCCTTTCCGCCAATCCTTCCGACGCCGACTATGCCGCCCGTACGGTGCTGGTAGTCAGCGAGAACGGATACGGCAAGCGCACCGATCCCGAGGAGTACCGCAAGACTGCCCGCGGCGCCAAGGGCGTACGCACCATCAACATCACCGAGAAGACTGGCCCGCTTGTTGCAATCAAGTCTGTGACGGAAGACAACGACCTGATGATAATCAACAAGTCCGGTCTCACGATCAGGATGTCCGTAGGCGACATCAGGGTAGCCGGCCGTGCCACGCAGGGCGTCAGGCTCATCAACATCCGCGAGGGAGACGCTATCGCAGCCGTCTGCCCGGTACCCAAGGAGGAGGAGCAGGATGTGGCTCCCGAAACTGAAGAGACTGTAGAAAACAACTAAAAACTGATAAATCATGAAAAAAGTTTTGATGGTCCTGGCTCTCGCAGCCGCATTTACCGCAGCAAACGCCCAGGTCAAGAGCATATCGGCGGCCACCTCCGCCCTGCAAAAGGCCGAGGCTGATGCCCAGAATCCCAAGAAGGCCGACAAGTTCGCCACCTGGCTCAAGTATGGCAAAACCCTCATCGATGCTTATGACGCTCCCGCCGGCAGCGGCTGGCTCGGCGCAAGCAAGAGCGAGGTGCAGATCGTTTCCAACAACGAAAAGCCTATGAGCCTCGAGCAGGTATCTCTGGCCGGCCAGACTTTCGAGAAGGAGGTCTATCCTACCAGGAACTACTACTACAATATGGCAGGCCAGCTGAGCCTCATCGAGGTTACCAAGCCTATCGTCGAGGACGCACTTGACAAGGCCCTGGATGCATACAAGAAGGCTTATGAACTGGATGTCAAGAAGAGCAAGGTCAAGGACGTAACCGGCGCGCTGGTATCCATCTCCGGTAAGTACAACGAAGATGCCTACACCGCCTACACCCTCGGCGACCTTAAGAAGGCTTCCGAACTCTTCGAGAAGGCCGCTGTCGCACGCGGCACCGAGCCTCTCTCCCAGGTGGATTCCAACTCTATTTACAATGCCGGCTTCACAGCCTGGCTTGTGGGAGATATGGACCGTGCGGAGAAGTTCTTCCTGGAGTCCTATAAGGTAGGTTACTACGGAGACGGCGGTGAGACCTTCGCCAAACTCGCCGACATCGCCCAGAAGAAGGGCGACGGCGAAAAGTCCAAGGATTATCTGGAGGAGGGCTTCCAGAAGTTCCCTCAGAGCCAGAGCATCCTGGTGGGTCTCATCAACTACTACACCACCAACAGCGGCAGCCCTGACCGTCTGTTCCAGCTTCTCGACGAGGCCAAGAAGAACGAGCCCAACAACGCCTCCCTGTATTATGTTGAGGGCAACGTTTACACCCAGCTCGGCAGGACTGAAGAGGCAGTTGCAGCATACGATCAGTGCTCCCAGATCGACCCCAACTACGCTTTCGGTTATATCGGAAAGGGCCAGATGTTCTACAATATGGCCGCCAAGTATTCCCAGGAAGCTCAGGACGAGATGGACGACGCCAAGTATATGGCTCTGGTGGAGAAGTTCGAAAACAGCCTGAAAGCCTGCATCGAGCCTTTCGAGAAGGCATTTGAGTTGCTCCAGGACGAGCAGACCAAGGTCGCCGTTGCAGAGTATCTCAAGAATGCCTGCTTCCGCTTCCGCACCTCCGACCCCGCATATCAGGCGAAATACGACAAGTATGCGGCAGTCGTTGCAGGACAGTAATTACAACTTGCATCATACTATTGGGGCTGACCGGAAGGTCAGCCTCTTTTTTTTGGAATTTTTGATTAAATTTGCGAGTTATGAACAAAGTGTCGGTAATACTGGCTTTGCTGCTGGCTGCAATGGTCTTTTCGTCCTGCGATTTCTTCAGGCATCTGGCCGGGCGTCCCGATTCCGTGCAGATTGCGCAGAAGCGGGAGTTGATTGAGCAGACAGATGCCCGCAAGGCATTCCTGCGTGATTCCCTTGAGGCTGTCAGGCTGGCGGAAGAACGCTATGTTGCCGATTCACTTTACGCACTCGACACTCTCAGGAAGGCAGGCCGCCTCAACCAGGCGTCGAAGATAAAGAGCATACCACGGAAGAATCTTGAGTACCGGTATTACATAGTTGCCGGAGCCTTCTCCAAGCCGGAAAATGCCGAAAAACTCTGCAACCGTTATCGTGACGCCGGTTTCGAGGCTATCCCGTTCCGTTACTACGGTAGTATCACCGCCGTGTTTGTGGCTCCCGGCAACCGCATTCCGGAGGCCCTTGAGGCCTACCGCCGCATACAGAAACTGCCGTTTGCCTCCACACACGAATGGATACTTGTGGATGAATAGTTTATGAGACGTCTCGCATTCATATTGCTCGTTCTGTTGCCGTTGGGCGCTATGGCCCAGTACAAGACTCCGGCTTATTCCGAACTCTCCGATTCCGATATGGTGAGGGAGATGAAGGCGGATGCCGGCTATCTTGCGTCGGCTGCCCTCGAGGGGCGTGCCGCAGGCTCTGAAGGAGAATTGGATGCTGCCCGCTACCTTTCCGAGCGCCTTGCAACCGCGGGTGCCGACCTGCTTTACGGGCCGGACGGTGACGTGTTTGGACTGAGGCAGGAGAGTGGCGACACCCTTCAGTCCAGGAACGTAGCTGCGTTCGTCGCGGGCTGCGATCCCAGGCTCAAGGAGAACTACATAGTGGTCTGCGCCCGAATGGACAACCTTGGAGAGACCTCCCTGAACGTCAACGGTGAACAGGTCCGGAAGACCTTCTTCGGAGCCAACGGGAACGCGTCCGGTATGTCAATGATGCTGCAGCTCGCAGGGCGTCTGGCAACCAACCGCGTCCTGCTGAAGCGCTCCGTAATACTGCTCGCGCCCGGCGCGTCCCTGAAAGACGGAGCAGGCTCGTGGTATTTCCTTCACCGTTCCTTCCCTGCGGCCGACAGGATAGACGCTATGGTCGAACTCAATATGCTGGGAACCGGTTCTGCCGGATTCTACGCCTATACGGCCTCTAACGCAGATCTCAACCGCACGGTGACTGACTTGTCGAACACCCTGCAGCCCGTGCAGCCCCGTATCGTTCCTGCCGAGCCTTGCCCTTCCGACCACAGGATCTTCTACGACGCCAGGATACCGTCGGTGATGTTCACCACCGGTATGTATCCGGAATACAATACCGAGCGCGACACGCCCTCCATACTCCAGTACGACTGGATGGAGAGGGAAGTGGAGTACATCTACAATTACGTGGTGGCGCTCGCCGGCGGGGCCAAACCCGAATTCGACCCGTCCGAGGCTGCCAGGGAACTGTACCTGGAGGGCAGCCCCGGCGTCATACCTTATTACGACTGCGACGTCAAGCCATCTTTCCTGGGCAGCAGCGACCCCGCCATATTTATGCAGAAATGGGTGTATGTCTATCTGAGGTATCCGCAGGAGGCGGTGCGACAGGGCATACAGGGTCGCGTACTGGTGGATTTCGTCATTGACGAAAAGGGCCGCGTGACCGACGTGCGTGCAGTAAGGAGCAGCCATCCGCTGCTGGAAGAAGAGGCCCTCAGGGTCATCAAGGCGTCGCCGGACTGGAAGCCGGGGCGCGTAAGAGGAAAAAAAGTAAAATCGCAAATCTCGCTGAACGTGGAGTTCCGGCTGGAAAAGAAAAAGTGATATATGGAGTACGATTTCAAAGCTATCGAAAGCAAATGGCAGGCATACTGGGCCGAGCTTAAGACCTTCAGGGCCGTGGAGGATGCCTCCAGGCCTAAGTTCTATGTGCTGGATATGTTTCCCTACCCCTCCGGGGCCGGGCTGCACGTAGGGCATCCCCTGGGATATATAGCAAGCGACATCTATTCGCGTTACAAGAGGCTCAAGGGCTTCAACGTGCTGCACCCAATGGGGTACGATGCATTCGGCCTGCCCGCTGAGCAATACGCAATTCAGACCGGCCAGCATCCGGAGAAGACAACCTCGGACAATATCGCCCGCTACCGCAGCCAGCTGGACCGCATAGGCTTTTCCTACGACTGGGACCGCGAGATACGCACCTGCGACCCTGCGTACTACAAGTGGACGCAGTGGGCCTTCCTGAAGATGTTCGACAGCTGGTACGACCCTGCCGCCGGAAAGGCTCGCCCGATTTCCGAACTTGTGGCCCGTTTCGAGAGCGAAGGGTACGAGGATGTGACGCCCTCAGCCTGGGCGGCCGCCTCCGAGAAGGAGAAATCCGATATCCTGATGCGCTATCGTATTGCTTATCAGGGAGAAACATCTGTTAACTGGTGCGAGGGCCTGGGAACTGTTCTTGCCAACGACGAAGTAAAGGACGGCCTGTCCGTACGCGGCGGTTATCCCGTGGAGCAGAAGAAGATGACTCAGTGGCAGCTGCGCGTGTCTGCCTATGCCGAGCGCCTGCTGGAGTCGCTGGACCGTCTGGAGTGGAGCGATTCGCTCAAGGAGATGCAGCGCAACTGGATAGGGAAGTCCGAGGGTACCGAGGTCGAATTCGACACTGTGTGCGACGGACGCCACCGCAGCATCACCATCTTCACCACCCGCGTGGACACTGTCTTCGGCGTTACTTTTATGGTGCTGGCTCCGGAAAGCGAACTCGTTGATGAGCTGACTTCCGCCGACCGCAAGGAGGCAGTTGCTGCCTATATCAAGGAGGTGAAGAAGAAGACCGAGCGTGAGCGTATCGCCGGGACCAAAGGCGTAACCGGCGTGTTCGCAGGCTCTTACGGCATCAATCCCCTTACCGGAGAACAGATTCCTATTTGGATTTCTGAATATGTGCTGGCAGGATACGGCACCGGTGCCATTATGGCAGTTCCGGCCCACGACAGCCGCGACTACGCTTTCGCCCGCAAATTCGACCTGCCCATCGTGCCGATTATCGAGGGCTGCGACGTGAGCGAAGAATCCTTCGACGCCAAGGAAGGCAAGATGTGCAATTCTGGTTTCCTCAACGGAATGGACGTCACCGAGGCCATCGAGGCCGCCAAGGACTATGTTGAGGCAAAGGGCCTGGGCAGACGCAAGACCAACTACCGCCTGCGCGACGCCATATTCTCGCGCCAGCGCTACTGGGGCGAGCCGTTCCCCATTTATTATAAGGACGGTATCCCTTGTCCCGTGCCCGAAGAAGACCTGCCTCTCACCCTGCCTGAGATAGACTCCTACAAGCCTACCGGCGAGGCCCCGCTGGCCAGGGCAAAGGACTGGACCTACAATGGATATCCCCTCGAGACGTCCACTATGCCTGGATTCGCGGGCTCCAGCGCTTATTACCTGAGGTATATGGATCCTCACAACGACGAGGCCCTGGTCTCACGTGAGGCGGATGAGTACTGGCGCAACGTGGATCTGTACGTCGGCGGCACCGAGCACGCTACCGGCCACCTCATCTACTCTCGTTTCTGGAATAAGTTCCTCTATGATCTGGGCTATGTTTGCGAGGACGAACCGTTCCGCAAACTGGTCAACCAGGGAATGATTCAGGGCCGCTCCAACTTCGTGTACCGCATAGTCGGTACGAATACCTTCGTGTCGGAGGGCCTGAAGAAGGATTACGATACCACTGAGATACACGTTGACGTGAACATCGTGCACGCAGACAGGCTCGATCTGGAGGCCTTCAAGGCCTGGCGTCCCGAGTTCGCCGACGCAGAGTTCATACTGGAAGACGGCGAATACCGCTGCGGATGGGCTATTGAGAAGATGAGCAAGTCGATGTTTAACGTGGTCAATCCCGACCTGGTCTGCGATATGTACGGAGCCGACACGCTCCGCCTCTACGAGATGTTCCTGGGCCCCGTCGAGCAGAGCAAGCCCTGGGATACAAAGGGAATTGACGGCGTGAACCGCTTCCTCAAGAAGTTCTGGAGGCTTTACTACAACCGCAGCGAGTGGCTGGTGCAGGACGGGAAGGCGACGCCCGAAGAACTCAAGGCCCTGCATAAGTTGATTGGCAAGGAGCAGGAGGATATCGAGAACTTCTCCTACAATACCACCATCAGCGCCTTTATGATTGCCGTCAACGACCTTACTGCCCTCAAGTGCAACAAGAGGGAGATACTGGAGCCGCTTGTCGTGCTCCTGAGCCCCTTCGCTCCCCACGTGGCTGAAGAACTCTGGGAGAGACTCGGGCACGAAGGCTCCGTTGCCGACGCATCATTCCCGGTATTCATCCCGGCCCTGGCCGCAGAAGATAACGTAACATATCCGGTGCAGTTCAACGGCAGGATGCGTTTTACCGTGGATATGCCCCGCAGCGCCTCTCCGGCCGAGGTCGAAGCGGCTATACGGGCTGATGCAAGCACCCGGAAGTACGTAGGAGACCAGAATATCGTCAAGGTTATCGTTGTTCCAGGACGCATAGTCAATATAGTTGTGAAGTAATGAGCAAGAAAGTACTGAAGACCTGTTGGGAGTATCTGGCACTCACGCTGGCCTGCTTCATATTTGCTTTCGCCTGGGAGAGCCTGATGATTCCGAACGGAATGTCCGCCGGCGGTATGATGGGTCTTTGCACCGTCGTCCAGTATGCTACGGCCGGTTTGATTCAGGCCCAGTATTCCTATATAGTAATCAATGCGCTGCTTATCATAGTGGCGGTCCTCACGATGGGCATTGGTTTCGGATTCAAGACCATTTACTGCATCGTGGTTTCTACCCTGGCTATGGAGCTCATTTCCGACCTTGGATTCCTGCACAGCATTCCGGGCGAGTTCTTCTTCGTGAAGGAAACCATCCTCATACCCATCCTTGCAGGTGCCTGTGAGGCAATAGGAATAGGTCTGGTCATCCGTTTCGGGGGCAGTACAGGCGGCACGGACATAGTCGCACTTATGGTTAACAAGTACTGGCCGGTGTCGCTGAGTTCGGCGTTCCTGGTTTCCGACCTTGTCGTTATCGCAATGCTGCTTTTCCTGCCGGACAAGACATTCTCGGACGCTTGCTACGGTCTTGTGGAAGTGGTTACCTTCACTATGCTTATAGATATGGTCGTGGGCGGAAAGAAATCTTCCTACCAGCTGCTGGTCTTTTCCCGCAAGTACGGCGAGATTGCTGAGTATATCTCCAATGTAATGGATCGCGGAGTCACGGTCCTTAGGGGCCAGGGATGGTACACCAAGCAGGACAGGGAAGTGTTGCTCATCCTCATCAACCAGAAGGAGTTCCCGCAGTTGTCCAAAGTTATCAAAGATATAGATCCGAAGGCCTTTATGTCGGTATCTCCGACCAACAGCGTTTATGGAGAGGGCTTTGAGGAAATAAAAACCGGACTCGCAAAAAACAAGAAGAAAAATGCCGCTCAGTAAGAAAACCATTTTAACGGGAATCAAGGAGTACGTACTGATTGCCCTGGGTATACTGCTCTATGTCACCGGATGGAGCCTTTTCCTCATCCCTAACAACCTGGTCGGCGGGGGAGTCTCCGGCGTCGCTGCTATCCTGCAGTACGCTACGCAGGGACATATCAAGATAGGTACTACTTATTTTGTTGTCAATGCTATTCTGCTGGTAATCGCCCTTTTCATTCTCGGCAAGGGCTTCGGCGGCAAGACCGTGTTCGCCGTGATTATGGCGTCCATCGGCCTGAATGTCCTGCAGGATTTGATTCCTGCCGGGATAATCCAGGCCCTTGCCCTGGACAACGGCAAGCTGATGAGTACCATTATGGGCGGTATCCTTGTAGGCGTTGGCATAGGTATGACAATGTCGCAGGGCGGAAGTACAGGAGGTACAGACATTATAGCGCTCATAGTCAACAAGTACCGTAATGTCTCGCCCGGCCGTATGATACTGTGGATGGATGTGGTGATAATTCTGTCGTCGCTCCTGGTGCCTTCCTATTCTGCAGAAGGCGACCTGCTGCCCTGGACGGAGAAGATAACCACCGTCGTATATGGTTTTATCCTGGTTGTCGTGAACAGTACCGTGCTGGATATGTATATTTCCGGCTCCCGTCAGTCAGTGCAGCTCTTCATTCTTTCGAAAAAATATAAAGAGATTGCCGATGCTATAACCCGCGACCTTCACCGTGGAGTTACCGTCCTTGACGGCAAGGGCTGGTACACCCAGACCCCGACGGAGGTTCTTATGGTCCTCACCCGTAAATCCGACCTCAGTATGCTGCTCCGCCTCGTCAAGTCAATCGATACCGGGGCGTTCCTTTCAGTATCTTCTGTGACAGGAGTTTATGGCAAGGGATTCGATAGAATCAAGGAAAAAGTCAAGGGTCAGAAGGATATTATTTCGAAAGAATCGTAAATATTAAAAAATACCCCTTTTTCTACCACCTTTATATCGGGACCAATAAATATATTTGGCCCCGATATGAAAAGAAAAGTCGCTTCCCACAGATTGTTGCGCATCGGCGCACTTGTGCCGCTGCCGCTGTTTTCGGTTTATGACTGGCTTTGCTCCGGGTTGTCTCTCCCGATGCTTTGCCTTAACATCTGGTGTTCATTGCTGCTGCTCCTGCAGTATCCCGCGCCTCACGAAACGCTGAGGCCCTCGGTTGTCGCCATCATTGCCTCGCTGCTGTTTACGGCGGGCCTCAGGCTGGTGGCGGCTCCTCCCTGGATAATTGTGCCGTACGGCTGCCTGATCCTGACCTGTCTTGCCTTTTACCGTGGGGCAAGGCGTTTCGACGACATGCAGTCCATGTTCCTTATATCTACAGTATGGCCTGGCGTACTCGATTATCTCGGCGTGCTTCATATGCTGCCCTGTATCCTTCTGGGATTCTGCATCACAGTGCCTCTTGTCGAAAACCCTGCTTTCGGCTGGCCGCTCCTGGTCCTGCTGTCTGCATTCCTGGTTCTTCAGTATTGCCGGGTATATACCAGGCGGACGCTATTCTTGAGCAAACGCAACGAGGCTCTGATGAAAAGTGGACAGAGGAACACATCGTGCCGGTTGCCGGTGCAGTATGTAGATTCGGACAGCGGTACTGCCAGGCTGTTTAACGAAGTGCTCAGGATACTGGAGGTGCAGAAGCCGTACCTGCAGGAGAGTTTCAGCGTGGACGACCTTGCCCGGCTTACACAGTCCAACCGTTTATACGTCTCAAAGGCAATCAATATCCACTCAGGCCGGAACTTCAGCCAACTGGTGAACTACTATCGGGTCAAGCACGCGGTGGAGCTGCTGCGCAGCAATTCGAAGATCAGGATGAGCGATGTGGCCTTGAAGAGCGGCTTCCACTCTACGGTTACCTTCAATATGGCGTTCAAGCTCAACGAACACACCACCCCGAGCGAGTATGTACGTAACCTGAAGAAAATCACCTAGTGCGGCCACGAAGCGGGCGGCGGGGCCACTATGTGGACTTCGGAGTGGCTGACGGGATGACTGAAGCGGATCTCGTGGGCGTGCAGGCATATGCTGCCGTCAGGATTCGAGCGGGGCGCCCCATACTTGAGGTCTCCTTTGATTGGGCAACCGATGCTGCCAAGCTGGCAGCGTATCTGATGATGACGGCCTGTCAGGAGTTCTACCTCGACCAGGTGATATCTTTCTGTGTCCCGGAGCCAGCGGTAGCGCAGGCGTGCCAGCTTGGCGCCGGGCCGCTCCGTCACTACATAGGATTTGTTCTTGGCCTCGTTCTTGACCAGCCAGTTCTCCAGCAGGCCCTCCGGGGGCTCCGGCGCGGCGCAGCAAAGCGCCCAGTATGTCTTGTGCACGCCGCCTTCCTTCAGCATTACCCCGAGCCTTCCGAGCGCCTTGCTGGTCTTGGCCAGTATGCAGATGCCGCTGACGGGACGGTCGAGCCGGTGCGGGATACCGAGGAACACCTGCCCGGGCTTGTTGTCGCGCCATGCGATGAAGGCCTTGTAGGTTTCCGCGAGGCATTCGTCGCCGGTCTTGTCGCCCTGGGTTATCTCCCCGGCGAGTTTGTTGACCACAAGCAGGTGATTGTCTTCATACAATATGCGCGCAGCCAGTGCCTCGCGCTCCTCATTTGTCAATTGGCGATAGAACATTGCTCGCAAAGATAGCCATTTTCTGACAAATTGTCACGCTTTGGCGCTTGGCAAAGGATTTGATGATTGATGATGCGGACCGCGGAAAGGTCCGGACAGATTGAAATAAAACAAAAAAGGAATTAAGAATATGGGAAAAATTATCGGAATCGACCTCGGCACCACGAATTCGTGCGTAGCCGTTATGGAAGGCAACCAGCCTACTGTTATCATCAATGACGAGGGTGCGCGCACTACTCCGTCCGTGGTGGCTTTCACCGACGGCGGCGAGCGCAAGGTGGGTTCTCCGGCAAAGCGCCAGGCCATCACCAACCCCGGCAACACTATCTTCTCTATCAAGCGTTTCATGGGAGAGACCTACGACCAGGTGAGCACCGAGGTCGCACGCGTTCCCTATAAGGTAAACAGGGGCGACAACAACACTCCCCGCGTAGATATCAACGGACGTCTCTACAGCCCTCAGGAAATCTCCGCCATCATCCTCCAGAAGATGAAGAAGACCGCTGAGGACTATCTCCGCCAGCCTGTCACCGAGGCGGTCATCACCGTGCCCGCTTACTTCTCCGACAGTCAGCGTCAGGCCACCAAGGAGGCCGGAAAGATCGCCGGACTCGACGTCAAGCGTATCATCAACGAGCCTACCGCAGCTGCACTGGCTTACGGTCTCGACAAGAAGAACAAGAATATGAAGGTCGCTGTTTACGACCTTGGCGGCGGCACCTTCGATATCTCCAT
>DBYB01000025.1 GCA_002309995.1 Bacteroidales bacterium UBA1197 | reverse complement strand
AAACACATACTTTTCCCCATGAGCCTAAAATTCGTGTCCATTTGGCGCAATAGAAGGAGCTTTCTCAAAGTGCCAAATCTAGCCTACAACGCACTGGAAAGGTCTTTTAAAAAAGAAAAGAGCTGCCTTGAAAAGACAGCTCTTGTGCGCGAGATGAGACTCGAACTCACACAGGTTTTACCCCACTAGCTCCTGAAACTAGCGCGTCTACCATTTCGCCACCCGCGCTTGGATTTGGACTGCAAATATACAACTTTTTCAGAAAATGTACGATATTGTTAAAAGAATATCATTGGGGAGCACGAAAAATTTTTCGCCGATGCCTGTCACGTTCCCACATTTGATGCACTCATAGGCAACGTATTTGTCGTACCCGCCCCACAGTCCAAGTCCGATATCGAGGTTCAGGTGTTTGTGTAGCATAAAAGAGTAGCCGGCGCCGAGGCTCCCGCCGTAGCGGTCCCCCTCTACCGCGCCCGGCGAGGAGAAGCCGCCGCGGTTGTATTCCTGCCACTTGAGCTTGCCGGAGAGCCACCATCCGGAATAGATGTACCAGGGCCAGAAGCGCGCGCCAACATCGACGCTGCGCTGGCGGTCGGTGAAGCCGGAGTTTCCCTCGCCGAAGGTGAAAGGGTTGTACTTGACTCCGGCCGACACGCTCCACTGCCTGGCAAGACCGCAGGATGCTTCCATATTAAAAGTACCAAGATTAACATAATCGAGCACATTGGTAGATACCGAATAATTCTGTGCCCCAACCCAACCGTAGAAAAGCAATCCTGCGGCAGCCAGCAATATCTTTCTATTCATAACGCGCAAAAGCTTCAGTTATCGTTGATTTATACTGGGGATAGTAGCTCAGCATCTTGTTCTTGAGCGTATCCATATCAGTTACGTCCGTGCTGAACAGCGGCGCCAGCATCTCCAGGCCGAGCCCGCGCTCGTCCAGATACATCAGCAACTGAGTGCCGCCGGTATCCCCGCTCTCGAATATCACCTTGGAATCGGGATAGTTACGCCGGTACAGCACCGTCCGGCAGTAGTTGGAGTAGGCGTTCACGACCTCCGCCTGCGAGCCCACGACGGAGACGGTGGAAACGGTCCCCAGCAACTGGGCGAAGGTGTCGAACACCGCCGACCCGAGCGTGCTCAGCAGATATTCGTACCACCAGTCCCTCCCCACCCGGGAGAACTGCCCCGCCTGCGCGAACACCAGCAGCCCGCGGGCATATGCGTCGTTGTAGGTGCCGCACCCCTCGAGCCCAAGGTACACGTCGGCCTGCACCATACGGGCCACAATGGCAAACTCCCCCAGGACGGCGTGCAGGGGCTCGAAGGTCTCTATCAGCACCCCGTGATGCATCATTATATTGAAACTCCCGTTCAGCAGCGGCAGCGCCCAGATTCGCAGGTCCTTGGGCAGAGCCGGAAGCGTGCCGGCGGAGTTCTCGGCCGCCTTGCAGTAATCGTAGCCGGCGTTGTTGGCCACGCAACGCGTGAACTGATAGTAGTCGGAATAATTGTCGATGGTGACGCTGCACCCCTGTGCCGGATGCTTGCCAAGGGCAGACAGCGAAGCCTCGGAGAGCAGCCGGTTGATGCCCATCGTGAAGCCCTTTACATTCTTGAACATCAGCCGGTAACGCGGGTCGGAGGAATAACTGCGGCTCATCTTGTAGTGGCCGTTCTCGTCGGTGTACGCTGTGGCAATCTTCACGAACGAATTGCAGCACACGCGTATTCCCTTCACACCGATGGGCTCTGCGGAGTGCTCAGGATCCTCAATACGAATATATCCCTCCGGGAAGAACGGGCCCTCGCCTTCCCTTGTCCCCGGCGACAGCATCGACTCGTTGCCGGTAATGCGGTACGCCTCCATCTCCACCGCCTGCCAGTCGATGCCGTCGGCCTTGGTGGCAGGATCGTGCTCTGAAAGATAGCAGTCTTCCAGACGCTCGAAGCGCACATTCACGGGGAATTCGAAATCTACCGGCACCACGGCATACTGCCAGGTGAAGCTGTCTTCCGGCACTGATGGGTCGTGATACCAGTCGCCGTCCTGCACGATGCGATAGTCGAGCGGATGGTCAAGGAGTTGCAGGCCCAAGTCGAGCAGCGTCTGCATCTGGGCGGCGTCTTTGGGAAGGAAGCGTACGTAGAAATCCGTAGCTTCAATTGGACTGCGCCCTGCCGCAGCGGGATATACCGCCTCGAAGGCTTTCGTCATATTGGAAACGGAGTAAGGGTCGTCCAGCTGCTCTCCCAAGACTATCATCTCGTGGGAGAACGAGCTTTCTTCTACATCATCTGAACGTTCCCAGATTAGTTTTCCGCCTTCGGAGCAGGCGGTCAGTGCCGATGCGGCAGCAAGCGCAGCAATTAAGAAATTCTTCATGGTTCAAAGTTTTGGTCTGGTGCAAAGTTGAACGAAAAAAAGCGTGTTTCCTAACGACGCAACGCTTATTTGCAAAACCGGCCTCCTGCGCACACAGGAAGCCGGTCAAAAAACTCAAACCCGCAAAAAACGGGCGGATTTTTTAGAAGTATTTAACGGTCTGTCCCTCGATGGCGCTGATAAGGCTGTTGCCGAGACGGCTCACGCCGAAGCGGAGATATTTGGGATTGAGCCATTCCTCACCGAGAATCTTGGCAGCGATGCTGTAATAGCAGATGGCGTCCTGGGCATTGGAAATACCGCCAGCGGCCTTGAAGCCGACGCGGCGTCCGTTAACCTCGTAGAAGCGCTTGATTGCCTCGCACATAATGTACGCTGCAACGGGAGTTGCGTTGACCTCGACCTTGCCGGTAGATGTCTTGATGAAGTCGGCACCTGCCTCCATTGCGAGGAAAGAAGCCTCAGCAATCTTGTCCGGGCTGGCCAGGAGACCGGTCTCGAGAATCACCTTAAGCACGACCTCACGTCCGGCTGCAGCCGCAGCCTTGTCGATGGCGGCCTTCATAGCCACAATCTCATCGTAGGCGCGCTCTTCGTCGCCTGCGAGGAATGCGTTGAGTGCCAGCACGATGTCGATTTCGTCGGCACCTCCCTCAACGGCCAGTTCGCACTCGCGAACCTTCACCTCGAGGAAGCTCTGGGCGGAAGGGAAGCAACTTGCGACGTTGGTCACGTGCACGTTGGGGTCTTTCTTAACCTTGCGCACGGTGGCGCCAAAGTTCGGATACACGCAGATAGATGCGGGTGCCGGATAGCCCGGGAACATTTCCGGGAGCCGGTTGACCTTCTCTACCAGCCTGGTAACGGACTCCACGGTGTCGGTCGGCGACAGGGTGGTAAGGTCCATAATGGAGAAACACAGCTTAAGAGCCTCAGGGGTGGTGTTTTCGGCGAGCCTTTCGGCTATTGCCTTAATGTCGGAGGAGATTTTCGCCTCGTCGGGAGTGTACCCGTATTTCTCAAGATACTTCATGTTAATTATTAGTGTTAATGGATTGATTCTGAGGAAAGCCCTTCTTCTTGGCGGGCTTGAAATCACGAAGTTCTTTCTTCAAATCCTTGGCGACTCGGAGGGAATCCCGGCGCAGCGAGTCGCGGCGCAGGGAATCAAGCCTCAGCGAATCCAGTCGCAGGGAGTCGAGCCTCAATGAATCGAGGCGGAGCGAATCCAGCCGCAACGAATCCAGCCGCCGCAGCGAATCGAGCAGCGAATCCTTGAAAGCGGTGCGCCACAGGAAGGTATCCTTGTCGAAATCCCTGGACCTGTAGCCCCGTATGCCTGCATTGTATTCGCGTATGGCCTCGAGCCGCTCTATCTGCTTGACATAGCGTTCCTTATGCTTCTTTAGCTTTGCCGATGCATCGCGGAAGATGCGCGAGAACTTCTCGGGATCCTTGAGGTAGCGGCGCACGCTGGCGTCGTAGTCCTCGAATGTGTAACCGTAGCGCTTGAAGATTGGGTCGTAGAAAAGCATCGTGTCTGCCCTGCTGCGCTCCCCGCTATGGTCGCTGAGCCACTGGTCGGCCAGGAACATCTCGGCATATATGTCCGTCAGCACGCCCCTGGGTATGATGCGCGGCCGCCCGCTGCACGAGGCGAGCAGGCCGGCCAGCAACAGGGCCGTGAGGATATGACGGAATGTCTTCATTATCTGAGTTCGGCTCCGAAGTCGTTGCGGAACATCTGCAGCAGCCTGTCCATCAGGCGCTCGGTATCCTGGTCGGTGAGGGTCTTCTCCTCGTCGCGGATAACGAAACTGAGGGCGTACTGCTTCTTCCCTGCGGGAATCTTGTCGCCGCGATAGACGTCGAACAGCCCAACCTGCTTAAGCAATTTCTTTGCCTGCTTGAAAGCGGCGGCGCGAAGATCTGCATACGATACTTTTTCGTCGAGCAGCAACGCGAGGTCGCGACGGACTTCGGGGAACTTGGGCAACTCCCTGAACGCCACCTTGTTGCGGGCGACGAGCTCGAGCAGGGCCGGCCACGAAATCTCTGCCGCCACCACCTGCTGCTTTATGCCGAAACTCTTGCAGAGGGCGGGATTTACTATACCCATACAGACGAGCTGCATCCCCTTTCCGGGCACCTTATAGCAAACGCCGTCGGAGAAGATGTCGGCGGGAGCGGGCTCGCACCACATCTGGTACAGGTCGGCGCCGTAACGCCTGAGAAGCAGTTCCACGTATCCCTTGAGCTGGAAGTAGTCGCTCTTGGCAGGCGCGGCCTTCCAGGACTTCTCGGGGGTGCCGGCCAGCGTGAGGCAGAAGCATCCGTGCTCCTCATACGCCTCCAGCTTGGTGGCGTCGCGGCCCTCGAGTTTGCGGTACACGTTACCGTACTCGAAGGTCTTCACATATCCGGCCTGACGGTTGAAGTTATACGCCACCACCTCGAGCGCGCCGGGCAGCAGACTCTGACGCATTACATTCAGGTCCTGGCTGAGCGGATTGACAATCTCGGCGCACGCTTCGGCCGGGAAGGTCTTGAGGCGCGAGTAGTACTCCTTGCGCGTGAGGGAGTTGTTCATAATCTCCGTGAAGCCGTTGGCGGCCAGGAAGTTGGAGATATGGTTGCGGAGCGCCTCCGGATCGGGGTCGGGGGTAGGGGCGACTGACATCTTCATCCGCGCGGGCAGGTCGATGTTGTTGTAGCCGTAGATACGCAGCACCTCCTCCACCACGTCGCACTCGCGGTACACGTCAACCATATACGAAGGGGCGAGAACAACGGCTCCGTCGGCGCTGCGGCTCTCGAATTCGTAATTCAGCGCCTCAAGGATGGTCTCGATTTCGGCATTGCTGATATCCTTGCCGATGAAGGCACGTATACGATTGTAATCCAGGTCGATACGCTTGCGGGCAGGGGCCTCGGCGCAGATGTCGAGCGCGGCTCCGCAGACGGTGCCGCCGGCGCACTCGAGTATGAGCTGAACGGCGCGCCTGAGGGCGGACGGCTGCATAAACGGGTCAGCACCGCGCTCGAAGCGGAAGGAGGCGTCGGTCTGCAGGCCGTGGCTCTTGGAGGTCTTGCGTACGCTGGCGGGATCGAAGTAAGCGCTCTCGATGAAAACGTCCGTGGTTGCCTCGGTGACGCCGCTGTCTTCGCCGCCGAATACGCCCGCGATGCACATAGGGCCGACGGTGTCTGCGATGACGAGGTCGTTGGCGTGCAGCTTGCGCTCGATGCCGTCGAGGGTGACGATGGGCTCTCCTTCAGCGGCACGGCGTACGATTACGCGGCCGCCGCGGATCTTGCCTGCGTCGAAGGTATGCAGGGGCTGACCGAGCTCGAAGAGTATGTAGTTGGATATATCGACGATGTTGTTGATAGGGTGGCTGCCGATGCTCATCAGGCGCTTCTGGAGCCATTCCGGCGAAGGGCCGACCTTGATGCCACGAATGGTGATGCCGCAGTATCGCGGAGCGCCGTCGGGTGCCTGGACCTCCACGGGGAGAGATCCTTCGCTGCCGCTCAGGATGACAGAATTGCCGCTCAGAGTGCCATTGCTGTCATTCTGAGGCGCAGCCGAAGAATCTACGGGGAACTGCAGTTCCGCCGCTACTCCATTAACCTTACACCAAGCATACAGGTCGCGGGCGACGCCCCAGTGGGAAGCGGCATCCACGCGGTTGGCGGTGATTTCGTACTCGATTACGGCCTCGGTCTTGAGGTGGAGGAACTCCTTGGCAGGCGTGCCGGGAACGGCGTCCGCGGGCAGTACCATAATGCCGTCGTGGCTGGTGCCGATGCCAAGCTCGTCCTCAGCGCAAATCATACCGAAGGATTCAACGCCACGGATCTTGGACTTCTTGATCTTGAAGTCGCCGGGCAGCACCGTGCCGATCTGGGCCAGCAGGACCTTCTGCCCTGCTGCCACGTTGGGCGCGCCGCAAACCACGGTAACGGGCTCGCCGGAGCCGGTGTTCACGGTAGTTATATGCAGATGGTCGCTGTCGGGATGAGCCTCGCAGGTGAGCACTTCGGCCACCACGACTCCGGCAAGGCCGCCGGGAATCTCTTCGCTCTCCTCGACTCCGTCGACCTCGATGCCGATGGAAGTCATGGCCTCCGCTACCTGCGCGGGGGTGAGATCACACTTCAAATAGTCCTTTAACCAACTGTAACTGAGTTTCATATCTCTTCAGGATTAAAAAGTGCCGCGACGAAGGAATCCTTGTCGAACGGCTTGATGTCTTCTATCTTTTCGCCCACTCCTATGAAGCGGACCGGAATGCCGTACTGGTCGCTCACGCCAACCACGACGCCGCCCTTGGCCGTGCCGTCAAGCTTGGTGACCACGAGGCCGGTGATATCCGTGGCGCGCGCGAACTCCTTGGCCTGCGCGAAAGCGTTCTGCCCGGTGCTGGCATCCAGCACAAGCAGCACTTCGTGAGGGCCGTCGGGCACCACCTTGCGCACGGAATTGCGGATTTTGGTGAGTTCGTTCATCAGGTCGGTGCGGTTGTGCAGACGGCCGGCAGTGTCGATGAGCACAACGTCGGAGCCTCTGGCGACGGCAGATTTCACGGTATCATATGCCACCGCCGCCGGGTCGGAGCCCATCTGCTGCTTCACGATCTCGACTCCTGCGCGTTCCGCCCAGATGTCGAGCTGGTCCACCGCCGCTGCGCGGAAGGTGTCGGCCGCCCCAAGCAGCACGCTCCTTCCCTGCTTCTTCCAGTAGTACGCCAGCTTGCCGATGGTGGTGGTCTTCCCCACCCCGTTCACGCCGACTACCAGTATGATATGCGGGTGACCCTTCAGCTCCGGGCCGGCGGGCGTATCAGGTATGAGCGCCTCGATTTCCTCGCGCAGCATCCCACGCAACTCATCCTGGCTCATATACTTATCGCGGTCCACACGCTCCTCCAGGTTATCAATGACCTTGAGCGTAGTGTCCACTCCCATATCGGACTCAACGAGCGCCTCCTCTATCGCATCGAGGGTCTCATCATCAACCCTCGACCTCCCGGCTATCGCCCTCCCTATCTTCTGAAAGAAACTGAATGCCATAATTCACAAATATAATAATAAAGTAGGGAAAAAGAAAACGCCCGGGTGGAATAACCGCCCGGGCGTTCAACGAGTTGTAATTAGAACTTACTTCTTGTTTGCGAAGAAGTCCTTGGCCTTGTCGGCCTCTACCAGCTGCTCAGTGAAAACATAAGCGCCGGTCTTGGGGGATTTCTCCATACGGATG
>DBYB01000062.1 GCA_002309995.1 Bacteroidales bacterium UBA1197 | reverse complement strand
ACATTAAACGACAATCCCTATTTAACCACTTAACCTGCAAAGTTACAAATTTTCTTCAGAAATGCAAGGTTTAGGGTACAAACAGTTCCGGGACCGGAGGAGGAACGTCTGCTGCAAAACCCTAGAAAAACGCAGCGTCGGATCTCTATCCGGTCCCGGACTGTCTAGAACAAGCCACTAACTAACAGCAGCCGGGAGGAAGGTAAGTCGGCAACGGGACCCGGACCTTGTCCATAGCCCGTGCCCCGTCATTATATAAATAACCGCTCTTCGGCCCTCTGGAAGCGCGCAAGCGCCTCCTCCCGGCCTATGAAACGCATTATATCAGCTATGCCGAGCCCGCTCGACGAGCCCGTAAATGCAAGGCGGATGCAATTCATCACCTTGCCCATCGGCCACTCTCTGGCCCGAATGTATTCTTCCATGGAAGCGGCAGAATCGCTTGCAAACAGCGCCTCGCGGGCCATTGCAACGTTCTCTGCCTTCCAGAATTTCGCAGCATCCTTCTCGTTATATTCGACAGGTGCTACGAAGAGATACCACGCGATATCCCAGAAGTCGGCGACGAAGGTTGCGCGCTCCTTAATCAGCGCCACCACCTCGCGCACAAACTCTGCGGAAGCCTCTACGCCGTGAGCCTTGAGCACCGGCATAAAGAGCGTCGCGAGTTCCTCGTCGGTGCGCATACGGAGGTATTCCTTGTTGAACCACTTGGCCTTGTCGGGGTTGAACTTTGCTCCGGCCTTGCCCACTTTCTCCAGCGAGAAAGCCTCAATCAGCTCGGGCATCGAGAACAGTTCCTGCTCCGTGCCGGGATTCCAGCCGAGCATTGCAAGCAGGTTCACGAACGCGTCAGGGAAGTACCCGTCTTCGCGGTAGCCGTGCGACACGGCCCCGTCGGGCGCCGTCCACTGCAGCGGGAACACCGGGAAGCCCATCTTGTCGCCGTCGCGCTTGGAGAGCTTGCCGTTGCCCACTGGCTTCAGCAGCAGCGGCAGGTGGGCGAACTGAGGCCGCTCCCAGCCGAATGCACGGTAAAGCAGGTAGTGCAGGGGGAGCGACGGGAGCCACTCCTCGCCGCGGATGACCTCGGTGATCTCCATCAGGTGGTCGTCGACTATATTTGCCAGATGGTAGGTAGGCAGTTCGTCGGCGCGCTTCCAGAGCACCTTGTCGTCCAGGGTGGAAGTGTTCACCTCGATGTGGCCGCGGATCTCGTCGTCCATCTGCACTATCTCGTTTTCAGGCATACGGAAACGGACGGTCCAGTCTGTACGCTCTGCAAGCAGGCGCTCGACTACGTCGGCAGGCAAAGTAAGCGAATTCCGTAGCCTGCCGCGGGTAGAAGCGTTGTAGATGAAGGTCTGCCCGGCACTCTCGGCCTTGGCGCGCTCGGCCTCCAGCTCTTCGGCGGTGTCGAATGCGTAGTAGGCGAAGCCGCCCTCGATCAGCTGCTCGGCGTACTTGCGGTAGATGCCGCGCCTCTGCGACTGGCGGTAGGGGGCGTGCGGGTTGCGCTCGTCGGCCACCTCGGCCAGCTTGCCGGTGGCGTCCAGGCCCTCGTCGGGCACGATGCCGCACCAGCGGAGCGACTCAATGATATATTCCTCGGCGCCCGGCACGAAGCGGTGCGAGTCGGTGTCTTCTATGCGGAGGATGAAGTCTCCGCCAGCTTTTTTTGCCACCAGATAGTTGTACAGGGCCGTACGTACGCCACCCATATGCAGGGGGCCGGTAGGCGAAGGTGCAAATCTTACTCTAGTCCTTTTCATGATCTTCTGATTGCAGGTGTGTTCTCAAGGTCGGAAATAGGATCCCTGTCGGTTACAGCAAGCACCGGGCGCTTCCCGGGATCGAAGCGGAAGAGCCTCTGGTTGTCGGTGGAACTGTAGCCGATGCGCGAGCCGCCCGGATCTTCCGTGATGCGTATGCCCCGGGTGCTGGCGTCTTCGTTCTTGTCGTATTTGAAATCCCTGGATATCATTATGTAATTGCCCATATCCCTGCGGGATCCCACGATGTCGATGAATTTGAGCCCGGTGACGATGGAGGTGATGTGGATGTGGTCGCCCACGTTGGGGTCCTCGTCCCAGATGAGGCCGCGCTTGAAGTTGTTGGCGCCGCCGGTGTATTCGTCGATGCGGCGGTTGATCTCCGACATATCGTCCATCGTGAGGCCCTGCTCGTTCTTGCCGCCGGTGATGTTCACCAGCACGTTGCGGGCGGTCTTGAGGTCGAAGTCGTTGAGGAGCGGAGACTCGAAGGCCTGGCGCACCGCATCTTCCACGCGGTTGGGCCCGCTGCCCTCGCCATAGCCCATAAGGGCCATGCCGCTGTCTTTCATCATCGTCATCACGTCCTCGAAGTCCACGTTGATATATCCGGGCTTCTGGATAATCTCGATTATGCCTTTCACTGCGGTTGTGAGCACCTCATCGGCCTTCGGGAAGGCGTCGTGCGTGAGCTGGCTGCCGAAGTGGTCGTAAAGTTTCTCGTTGTTGATGATAAGCAGCGAGTCCACGTTCTTCTCCAGCTCCTGGATGCCGTCGATGGCGCGTGACATCGCCCTGTCGCCCTCGTTCTTGAAGGGCAGGGTAACCACGGCCACGGTAAGTATGCCTTTCTCCTTGGCCATCTTGGCTATCACGGGAGTGGCTCCGGTGCCGGTGCCGCCGCCCATTCCGGCGGTGATGAAGAGCATCTTGGTGCCGGCGTCGATGATGTGCCTCTCAATCTCGGCCTGGCTGTCGATGGCCGCGTTGCGCCCCTTGATGGGGTTGGTGCCTGCACCGAGTCCTGCGCCCATCTGGATCTTCACGGGCACGGGACTGCCGGCCAGGGCCTGCGAGTCGGTGTTGCACACCACGAAACTGCAGCCCTCGATGCCGGTGCGGTACATATACGATACTGCATTGCAGCCGCCGCCGCCCACTCCGATGACCTTGATGATATTCTCGGAGGTGTTCCAGTCGGTAGGGACGGTTGCGTTAAGGTCTATGGTGAAATCTTCGAACATGGCTTATTGGCTTTTTTGATTGTTACCACCCATTTCGTCGTATAATTCTCCTATGGTGTTGTCGAAGCTGTCGCGGAACAGTCCGGTAATCTTCTTCCAGATGATGCCGGTGTGCTCGCTCTCCTGCCTGGGCTTCTGAACCTTGGCCGGTTTGGCCGGCTTGGTATCGCGCTTGCGAGGCTCCTTCACTATCTTGGTCTCGATCTTCTCGAACTCGTCATCGCCGAAGAGGGTAGTGCGAACCGGTTCGTCCTTCGCCGGTTCAGGTGCGGGTGCGGTCTCCATTGCAGGGGCTTTCGTGTCGAGCTCCACCTGCATCTCACTATCTGATATGCAGTTGAGGTAGGGGTCGGCGGCGGCCTCGAGCACCAGGCCGATGGAAGTGGAGGCTTCGGCCTCGCCTATGCCGGGGCAGCCATCCGAACTGAACTTCGAGGAGAGAGGGAAGCCCACGCGCACGGTGTAGCCCGACATATCCTTTATCATATTGGCCAGGTTGGGCAGGTTGGCCCCGCCGCCCGTGAGCACGATGCCGCAGCGCAGCCTGTCGGCGAATCCGCTTTCCTGGATGAGAAAAAGGATTGCGTTAACTATCTCGCGGCAGCGGCTGGTGATGATTTCCGACAGGTACTTGATGGGCAGGTTCTCGTAGGTGCCGTTCTGCTCGTCGTTGATCTGCAGAATCTTGTCGCCTATGCTCTGGAGCTTCTCGGGCAGGCACGCGCCGAACGCCAGCTTGATGTTCTCCGCCAGCGTATCATCAAAAGCGCACTCCATCCGAATGTCGTTGGTGATGCTCTTGCCGCCGAAGGGGATGTAGCCGAAGTAGCGCATAATTCCGCCTTGCCAGATGGAGACGGAAGTTATGCCGGCCCCCATTTCCATAAGGGCCACGCCGTTCATCATCTCGTCGTTCTTCAGCACGGCCTCGCCGACGGCTGCCGGAGGGAAGATCGCCTGCGCGAGCACCACGCCGGCGTCGTTGAGCATCGCGTCAATGTTCCTGGCGGCTTTCTTCTTACCCACGAAAATCTTGAAGTTGCCGGCAAGCGTCTCGCTGCTGGTGCCAACCACGTCTTCTTCGTTGCCGATCACGTCGTCGGTCGAGAACGACTGCGGCACGGCCCCGTAGATGACTTCGCCGTCGATGTCGGAGAGCGGGTAGGAGTCGAGGGCCAGGCTCTTCAGGCTCTCAATCTCTTCCTCCTCGATGAGCATGGAAGGGTTGCTGCGGGGTATCTTGGCCTCGCCGGTCTCCTGGCGCACGTTGTAGCGGGGGAGACCCACGACGACCTGCGTAATCTTTATCTGCAGCTCGTCTTCGGCCTCGGCAATGGCTGCGCGCAGGGGCACGGCGGCCCTCCTCGGATTGAACACGCTGTTGTAGCGCATACCGTCCGAAGGCCTCTCCTTGTAGTAGATGACCTGTACGTTCTCTCCAGCCACCTTGGCTACGCAGAGTGCGAGCTTGGAGGTGCCCAGGTCCACGGTCGCTATATATCTTTCCTGCATATTATTTGTTTGTTATATTTCAAGTTAACGCTCTTGTAACAGCCGTCCCCAACTGCGGGGAGTATGTGGCTGAAGTATTTGCCCATCAGGTCGAGCTTGCCGTCGATTCCGTCGGGCCATCCGAGGATGAAACGCTCGCTGCGGTCTTTGAGCCTCATTTCGAGGTCGCCGCCCTTGCCCACGGATATCCTGTCCACCTGGTCTTTCCATTGCTTCGACCCCTGCAGCCAGTCCATCATTCGGAGCACTCCGGCCGCCCAGGCCGCTCCGGCTCCGCTCTCCACGTCGGGGATGTCCCCCTCGATAACCGGCACGTCGGCGGTGTAGGTCTTGTGAAGAGGGAACACCTCGCCGTTACGGTCCATATAGAAGCCCGTCGCGCCCCTCTGGAAGCGCAGCACCGGCTTGCGCTGGCGCACGCTCACGTGCAGCACGCCGTCGGGGGTGGTCCAGGCCTCGCAGGACTCTACCACGCCCTTCGACTCCAGCAGCGTCTCTATGCGGTCGAGGTCGAGGCTGTCGAGCCGTACGCCGATGTAAGCGCCGTACCTCTTGTCCAGGAATCCCTTCACGTCCTCCGGCGCCACGAATTCGCTCTCGTCGGGCAGCTGCACGTCCAGGGCGTCGCAGAGCACGGCCGAGCGCGCACCGCAGGCACTCACTGCCAGCAGCGACATTGCTGCAAGCAGAAGCGCCAGTGTGGCGGTGTAAACGATATGCCGGAGTTGTATCTTCATTATCTTGCGTTCAACATTTCGGTTATGGGGCCGATGAAGCGGTCGATGTCGCCGGCGCCGAATGTGGCCAGCACGTCAAGTTCCCTGCCTGCCAGCTCGTCCATCAGTTCGGACTTCTTTATGAGTTTCTTGGACGGTCCCTGTATTCCTTTATAAATAATTTCGGAGGTCACGCCGGGGATGGGCTCCTCGCGTGCCGGGTAAATGTCCAGCAGTATCACCTCGTCCAGCGCGCTCAGGGCCTGGGCGAATCCTTCCGCCAGGTCCCTCGTGCGGGTGTAGAGGTGCGGCTGGAAGACGCCCGTTATCCTGCGGCCGGGGAAAATGCCGCGGAGCGAGGAGATGGCCGTTGTGAGCTCCTCCGGATGGTGTGCGTAGTCGTCTATGTAGTTGAGGCCCGGGCGGTTGACGTGCTCGTCGAGCCTGCGGCGCACGCCGGCGAAGGTGCCGATGGCGTGGCGGACCTTCTGCCCGTCGCATCCGTGGCAGAGGCATACGGCGGCCGCTGCGACGCTGTTCTCCACGTTTACCCATCCGAGGGCGCCCACACGGATGTCGCTGAGCGTGCCTCCGGGGTACACCAGGTCGAAGATGTAGTGCCCGTCGGGCTGCAGGCGCAGGTTGCTGGCGTGGAAGTCGGCGGCGGGATTCTCGAAGTGGTAGGTAAGTATGCGGGCGCTCACCTGGTCCTGACCTATGGGGAGCCCATATTTCATTATGATGGTCTCGCTCACCTGCGCGGCAAACTGGCGGAAGGCCTCCTGCACGTGGGCCAGGTCGCCGTAGATGTCGAGGTGGTCGGCGTCCATCGCGGTAATCACTGCTATGCTCGGGTGCAGCTGCAGGAAGGAACGGTCGAACTCGTCGGCCTCGGCCACGACCACCGGGTTGGCGCTCATCAGCAGGTTTGTGCCGTAGTTCTTGGAGATGCCGCCCAGGAAGGCCGAGCAGCCCTCTCCGCTCTCGGTGAGGATGTGCGCAACGAGGGTCGATGTGGTGGTCTTGCCGTGGGTGCCGGAGACGGCGAGGCAGCTCTGCCCGCGGGTGATTTCGCCCAGGGCGAGGGAACGCTTCACGAGCCTGTAGCCGTGCTCGCGTACGTAGCGCAGTTCACCCAGGTCGGCGGGAATTGCGGGAGTATAGATGACGAGGGTGGCCTGCACATCGGCGGGGATTCGGCTGCAGTCATCTTCGTAGTGTACTCCGATGCCTTCCTTCTCCAGGCTGGCGGTGAGGTCGGAGGGGGTGCGGTCGTAGCCGCTCACGCTGTAGCCGCGGAACTTGTACCAGCGGGCTATCGCGCTCATTCCTATTCCACCTATTCCTATGAAATAGACGTATTTAAGTTTACCGTCGCTCATTCTCCAAGGATTTTGTAGATTTCATCGACTATGGTGTGCGCAGCATCGGGCAGGGCCATCGCTGCGGCGTTGCTTTCGAGTACCGCGATGCGCTCGGTGTCGAGCACCAGTCCGAGCGCCGTGGGCATTAGTTTCTCGGCGGCCTCGGCGTCCTTTACCATCAGGGCCGCGTCTTTGCGCACCAGCGCCATTGCGTTGTGCGTCTGGTGGTCCTCCGCCACGTTGGGCGAGGGCACGAACACCGCCGCCTTGGCGGTGGCGCAGATTTCCGACACCGAGGAGGCGCCGCTGCGGCTGATTATCACGTCGGCCATTGCGTAGGCCAGGTCCATACGGGCTATGAAGTCGGTATATTTGATTCCGTCGAGCTCGCGCCCCTCCATAAACTCGTCTATACCTTTCTTATAATATTTACCGCACTGCCAGAGGATTTCCACTCCTTCGCCTCCCGGGCGGCCGGCCTCGATCCAGGCCTTCATTGCCTTGTTGAGGGTGCCGCTGCCGAGGGAACCGCCGATGATGAGGATGTGCCTCTTTGCAGGATCGAATCCGTAGTACGACAGTCCTTCGAGTCTCTCGGCCTGGGTGTAAGGGTGCATCGAGGGACGGATGGGGTTGCCGCTCATCACTATCTTTTCTGCGGGGAAGAAACGCTCCATACCCTCGTAGGCCACGCATATCTTCTGTACTCGCGGGCCGAGCAGCTTGTTGGTGAGGCCGGCGAATCCGTTCTGCTCCTGGATGAGGGCGGGGATGCGCATCGCGGTTGCAGCCCTGAGCAGGGGAGCGCTTGCGTAGCCGCCCACGCCTACGGCGATGTCGGGCCTGAACTTGCGTATGAGCCTGCGGGCCTTGATGATGCTCGCGATGAAGCGGAAGGGAACGAGGATGTCGTTCATCAGGTTGCGGAATGTAAGCTGCCTCTGCAGGCCCGTTATGGGCAGGCCCACGATCTCGAAGCCCTCGGCCGGCACCTTCTCCATCTCCATCTTGCCCTCGGCGCCCACGAAGAGTATCTCGTTATCGGGATTAACCTTCTTGAGCTCCTTGGCAATGGAGACCGCCGGGAATATGTGCCCGCCGGTGCCGCCGCCGCTGATGATTGCACGTATCTTCTTATATTTCATATTCGTCGTCTTCTATCGGTTCTACCTGTTCTTCTGCTTCTTCTGCTTCGGCGGCGGGCTCTTCATCCACTGCCGTCTGGCCGCTCTCGAAGTCGTCCAGGGCCTCAAGGCCGGAGCCCACGTTCTCGCGGAGCTCCAGCAGCGGCTGGGCGGCACGCTGCTCGCGCTCTATCCTGCGCTGCGCTATGCGGCTGAACGACAGGATGATTCCGAATGCCAGGCTGAAGCATAGGAAAGCGCTGTTGCCGTGGCTGATGAGCGGGAGCGTCTGGCCGGTCATCGGGCCTATGTCGGCGTTTACGAACATATGAAGGAACGCCTGGCCGGTGATGAGCAGGCAAAGGCCCGCCACGGCTATCTTGGCGTAGGTGTCGTTGCCGCAGTTGCGCACTATGATGGAGCCCCTCGCAAGCAGTGACACGTACAGGAATATCACTATCATCGCGCCCCACAGGCCGTACTCCTCTATGATGAAGCTGTACATATAGTCTTCCGAGATATCGGGCACCACGTAACGCTGGGTGCTCTGGCCGGGGCCCTTGCCAAGGATGCCGCCTTCCTTGATAGCTATCTTGGCGCTGTAGGGCTGGCGTATCTTGTCCAGGGCGCGGTAGAACTCGTCGGAGCCTTCGCGCGCGTCTATTACCTGCTGCTCCCAGTTGTCGTCTTCGCCGATACGGCTGATTGCGGTGCCTATACGTTGGATGTACTTGTGGCCGCTTATCTCATATACTCCGTAGCATACGCCAAGGATGAGCACCGCAGCCGCGCCAAGCACTGCCATATCGCGTAAGTTGCCGCCGCCAAGCAGTATCACGATGAACATAATGCCGCCGATAAAGATCGCTGCGGAGTTGGAACCGGGCAGAATGAGCAGGATTGTAATGAGGAAGGGTGCGTAGATGTACATCACCTTCTTCCAGATTTCCTTCTTCGGGCCTTTGAGCGCGCCGCGCTTGAGTGCGTCCATCGCCCAGGCCAGGTAGAGCACCATAGCCACCTTCACCACCTCGAACACGTGTATCTGCAGGCCTCCGAACTGGAGGATACGGCGGGCGCCGTTGAGTTCTATGGACTTGATGGGACCGCTGTCGATCTTGGAGAGCAGCAGGCCCAGGAGCACCAGGCTAATCAGGAAGCCCCACTGGGAGAACCAGCGGAATACCTTTATATTCTTGATGTTGTAGCAGACAAGAATCACCACGAGTCCGGCGGCCACGATGTAGAGCTGGCTCTTCACTATGTCCAGGCGCGTCTGGCTGCCAACGAGCAGCCTCGACGTGGACGAGAAGATGCACACGATGGAGATGAGGATCAGCATAAGCGCGATGATCCAGACCACCTTGTCGCCCTCGATGCGGTCGAAGAAATTCCAGACTGTGCGTTTCTTGGATGTCATTTTACAGTTTCCTTACGGCGTTCTTGAATTTACGGCCTCTGTCTTCGTAATTGTCGAAAAGGTCGAAGCTGGCGCAGCAGGGGCTCAGGAGCACCACGTCGCCGGGTGCCGCCAGCTGGCTGCATACCTGCACCGCCTCGTCGGCGCTTTTCGTATCCCTTATGTGCTCTTCGCCGATGATATCAGCGAAGGCAGCGTGTATCTTGGAGTTGTCAACACCCATACAGACGATCTCCTTTACCTTGGTGCGAACAAGCTCGTTGAGCACGCTGTAGTCGTTGCCCTTGTCCTTGCCGCCCACTATCCACACGACCGGCCTGGTCTGGCACTCGAGTGCGTACCAGGCTGAATCC
Source organism: Bacteroidales bacterium UBA1197 (assembly GCA_002309995.1). Taxonomy (GTDB): domain Bacteria; phylum Bacteroidota; class Bacteroidia; order Bacteroidales; family UBA932; genus Cryptobacteroides. The sequence continues at coordinate 46,563 of DBYB01000062.1, read as the reverse complement.
ACGTTGGTGGCCTTGGAGTCGTTGATGTACATCACGTCGCGCACGCTCAGCACGGGCTCCAGACGGTGCTCGATGGGGGAGAAGCTCTTGAGAGAGTTGCGGATTACCTCGTCGTCGATGCCGGAGGCCTTGGCGGCCAGCGCGGCGGCCATCGAGTTATAAACGTTGTGCTTTCCGCCCAGCGCGAGCTCCTGCAGATAGAGTTCGCTCTCGCTCTGCTCGTAGCGCACCACGATGCGGTTGCCGTCGAGCCAGGCGCCCTGCGGCAGGTCTTTCTTCTCCTGCGTGAAGGGGAGCATCTTGGCCTTGAGAACTATCTTGTTGAGGTGCTCCACGGTAATCACGTCGTCGGAGTCGAAGATGAAGCAGTCCTCGGGACGCAGGTTGCGCACGATGCGGAACTTGGCACGGACGTAATTCTCCATCTTGTGGTCGTAGCGGTCGAGATGATCGGGGGTGATGTTTGTGATGATGGCGATGTCGGGACGGAAGTCGTAGGCGTCATCGAGCTGGAAGCTGCTGATTTCCAGCACGTAGTAGTCGTGCTGCTCGGTTGCGACCTGAAGGGCGTAGCTCTTGCCGATGTTGCCGCCGAGGCCTACGTTCAGGCCGGCTTCCTTGAGCAGGTAGTGGATGAGCGAGGTCGTGGTGGTCTTGCCGTTGGAGCCTGTGATGCAGATCTTCTTGGCGTTGTCGTAACGGGCTGCGAACTCGATCTCGGAGATGATGTGCGTGCCCTGCTGAGCGAGAGCGCGCACCATAGGAGCGGTGGACGGTATGCCGGGGCTCTTGACCACCTCGTCGGCGTTCATTATCTTCTCTGCAGTATGGCCGCCCTGCTCGAAGGGGATGTCCCATTCGCGCAGCGTGCGTGCGTAGTCTTCCCTGATGGTCCCGTTGTCGGACAGGAAGACGTCGAATCCTTTCACTTTAGCGAGCACTGCGGCTCCGATGCCGCTTTCAGCTCCTCCCAATACCACTAATCTTGACATTTTTCTATCGTATCTTGAGTACGGCCATGGTTGAAACGGCCAGTATTATTCCTATTATCCAGAAGCGCGTGACGATGCGCGGCTCCGGAATTCCCTGTTTCTGGTAATGATGATGCAGCGGAGCCATCAGGAATACCCTCCTGCCTTCTCCGTACTTGCGTTTGGTGCGTTTGAAATGGGTCCGTTGGATGATCACGGACAGGCTCTCCATAAGGAAGATGCCGCAGAGCAGCGGGAGTATGAGTTCCTTGCGGATGAGCACTGCGCTCACTCCGATGATGCCGCCGATGGTGAGGCTGCCGGAGTCGCCCATAAATACCTGGGCGGGGAAGGTGTTATACCAGAGGAACCCGATGAGCGCTCCCACGAAGGCCGCCATAAAGATGGCCACCTCGCCGGCGCCCGGGATATACATAATATTCAGATACTTGGCGTCGAGCACGTCGCCGCTGAGCCACGCCATTACGCCGATCGCTACGCCAACTATTGCGGAGGTGCCGGATGCGAGTCCGTCCATACCGTCGGTGAGGTTGGTGCCGTTGGAGCAGGCGAGGATGACGAATATGATCATCAGCATATAGATTCCCCAGGAGCAGTAAACGCCGAGCTGCCCGCTGAAGGGGGAGAGCCAGGAATAGTCGAACTCGTGGGCCTTCACGAAGGGGATGGTGGTGACGAGCTTATCCGTGGGGATGTCGGGGCTGATGCAGACGGTAAGCGCCACGAAGAGTCCCAGGCCGAACTGGAGAATCAGCTTGCCCTTCTCGCTCATACCTTCCTTGTTGTGCTTGAACACCTTGATGTAGTCGTCGGCGAAGCCTATGCCGCCGCACCAGAGGGTGGTGACGAGCAGGAGGATGGTGTAGATGCTGTCCAGACGACAGACCAGAAGGGCTGAGCCGACGAGGGCGATGATGATGATCAGGCCGCCCATAGTGGGGGTGCCCTTCTTCTGCATCTGGCCTTCGAGGCCCAGGTCGCGGATGGTTTCGCCGATCTGGTGCTTCTGGAGCCACTTGATTATCTTCCCGCCGGCCAGGAATGCGATGAGCATACTGATAACGGCGGCAAGCATTGCCCTGAAGGAAAGGTAATGCATAAGGCCCAGTCCGGGAATATGTACTCCGAGGCTCGAGAGCCAGTCTGTCAGATGGTAGAGCATTGTTTGAAAATCTCCGTAACTATTTCTTTTTCGTCAAAATGGCGCTTTTCAGTGCCGATTATCTGGTAGGTTTCGTGCCCCTTGCCGGCCAGCAGGATGGTGCTGCCGTCGGGCGAGAGCATAAGGGCCGTGCGTATGGCCTCCTTGCGGTCGGCGATGAACAGCGCCTTGGCGAGCCCTGCGGGGGAGAAGCCTGCGCGAATGTCGTTAAGTATGTCTTCCGTCTTCTCCGTGCGGGAGTTGTCGGAGGTGACGAATATGCGGTCGGCCCACTTTTCGGCCACGGCGGCCATCTCGGGGCGCTTGGTGCGGTCGCGGTCGCCTCCGCATCCGAACAGGCAGGCCAGATGCTTCTCGGGGGCAACCTCGCGGAGGGTCTTGAGCACGTTCTCCATTGCGTCGGGCGTGTGCGCGTAGTCGATTACGGCGCAGAGGCCCCTGGGACCGTGGAGGGCCTCCAGTCTGCCGGGGGCGGACTCGAGGGTGGAGAGGGCCAGCAGCACCTCATCCTTCGGGGCTCCGAGTTCCACGGCGGCCGAGTAGATGGCCAGCAGGTTGTAGGCGTTGTGGCCGCCGATCAGCCGGCTCCAGACTTCAGAGCCGTCGATCTTCAGCAGCATCCCCTCGAAGCTCTGCTCCATCACGCGGCAGCTGTGGTCGGCCACGCTCCTGCAGGAGTAGGATACCTTGCGGGCGGCGGTGTTCTGCAGCATCACCTCGCCGTGCTTGTCGTCAACGTTGGTGATGGCGACGGCTTTCGGGCTCAGTCTGTCGAAGAAGAGCTTCTTGCAGCGGAGGTATTCGGCGAAGGTGCCGTGGTAGTCGAGGTGGTCGTGGGTAAGGTTGGAGAAGATGCCAACGGCGAACTCGAGCCCGGTGACGCGCTCCTGCTCCACGCCGATGGAGCTGACCTCCATGAAGCAGTAGTCGCAGCCGGCCTCGACCATCTGCGCCAGGAGGGAGTTGATGGTGACGGGGTCGGAGGTGGTGTTGGCGGTCTCGAGGCGCCTGGGGCCTACGTAGTTGGCTATGGTGGAGAGGAGGCCGCATTCGTAGCCGAGGCTGCGGAACAGGCGGTACAGCAGGGTCACGGTGGTGGTCTTGCCGTTGGTGCCGGTGATGCCCACGAGCTTCAGCTTGCCGCTCGGGTGACCATAGAATGCATCTGCCGCGAGAGCGACGGCCTTCTTCGAACTTTCGACGATGACTCGCGTCGCTTGAGATTCTTCACTGGCGTTCAGAATGACAGAATTGTCATCCTGGCCTTCTCTGTTGTCATCCTGAGCGGAGCGAAGGATCTCTTCGTACATAACCGCAGCAGTGCCGTTTTCGATGGCCTTGTCGATGTAGGCACGGCCGTCGTTGCCGCAGCCGTTCACTGCAATGAAGAGGCTGCCGGGGCCCGCCTTCCGTGAATCGTTGGTCACGGAGGTGATCTCCAGGTCGGCGGAGCCTTGCACGGCAAGCACGCCGCAATTCTTTATGATTTCACTCAGTTTCATTTTGCTGCAGTCAGTGTGGGCCGGAATGCCGGATCGATGCTGTATAATTCGTTTACGAGGGTGCGTACCGTGCGGGCGGGGATTCCGCCTCCCTGGTACTGCTTCCTCGTTGGTTTGCTGAATACGGAGCAGATTACGGTGTACCTGGGGGCCTCGGCGGGGAAGAATCCCACGAAGGTACCCTGGTACTTGCGTCTGCCGTTCTCGTCGCTGTAGGAGCCGCCCTTGTAGGTGCCGAACGAGGTGCCGGTCTTGCCGGCCACGGTGCACTTGGAGCCGCGGAGCGAGTAGCGGGCGGTCCCGTCGGAGGTCACGGCGCGGAGTGCGCGGGTGATGGTGTCGGCCACTGCCTTGGTGCAGATGGTGGACATCAGGGCCGGGCCGCGCTTGCTCTTCACAACCCCGTTGAGCTCTATATCCTCCACCAGGTAGGGCTTCATCATCTTGCCCTTGTTGGCGATGGCGTTGTAGAACGTGAGGATGTGCATCGGCGTCTCGCGGGTGCCGTATCCGTAGCCCATCACCGCCAGGTCGCTGTTGCTCCAGTAGCGGTTCTTGTCGTTGGGCGAGGGGATGGTGGGCGTTGCGAGTCCCTCCAGGTCGAAGTCGAACGCCTCTCCGAGCTTGTAGCTGTAGATGTTCTCGATGAAGCGGAGGGGCTTCTTTGCGTAGTTCGATACGGCGAGCGTGCCGAATACGTAGTTGGAGGATATCTCGAAGCCGTGCAGTATGGTGATGCGGTCGGTGCCATTGTGGCGCTCGTAGTCGCGTATGTGGTCGTCGGCCGGGGCCTTGGCGTTCTGGATTACGCCGTGGTTGGTGGGGAGGGTCTCGTCGAGGCTCTTGATGTAGCCGTCGGAGAGCACCTGCATCAGCGTTACGGTCTTGAATACGGAACCGGGCTCGATGGAGCGGCCGATGGCGAGGTTGGTCACCTCTTCGAAGTCAGTGGCGCCGGAGTCGCGGTAGAGGTTCACCATCGAGCGGATGGCTCCGGTGGCGGTCTCCATCAGCACCAGGCATGCGCCTTCGAGGTCTTCCTCCTCCTTGATCTGGTCGTACAGGGCCCTGTAGGCTATGTCCTGATAGTCGATGTTGATGGTGGAGCGGATGTCCTTGCCATCCTCGGGGCGGGTCTTGGTGCTGTCGTTGTCAAGCACGCGGCCTACGTCGGTTATCTTGGTCCATTCCTTGCCCTCGCGCCCGTGGAGCACGTAGTCGAACTTGCCCTCCAGGCCAACGTGGGTGTTGCCAACGTCGGAGCGGTTGTTGCGCACGAATCCGATGGTCCTGCGGGCGAGCTTGCCGTAGGGGTAGATGCGTATGTTCTGCTGCTCGGCGATGAGGCCTCCCTTGTACTTGCCTTCGTTGAACAGGGGGAACTTGCAGATGCGCATATATACGTTATGGTCCACCGGCTTGCCGAGGCGGAGGTACTTCTTGCCGCTGCGGCGGCCGTTGGTGATGAGCTTGTAGTATTCGTCTGCGCTCTTCTCGGGGAAGACCTTGGCGAGTTCGACGCTGAGGTCGCGGGCCTTGGCGAGCCACTGCTGCTCCTTCTGGGCGCCTTCCTTCTTGTCTTTTGCGAACTCCTCGCGGCGCACGGTGCAGTCCATCGCTATCTGGTAGGTGGGGCAGGACATTGCGAGCAGGCGGCCGTTGCAGTCGAGGATGTTGCCTCGCACGGGCTCGATGGACCTGGCGCGGCTGCCGGGGGTGAGTGCCGACTCGATCTTGGGGTCGGGGTTGAAGAATATCTGTATGCCGAGGATTTTCACGATGAGGAGTGCCGAGGCAAGGAGCAACAGCACGTAAACCACATAGAGGATAACTCCTATGCGGTCCCTGCCTTTGCTTTTCACTATGCCCGTTTTCACTTCCATCTATTTGAGTACGGTTGCGGGGTTCTTGGGTTCGGTCACCTTGGACCCCATATCCTTCAGCATATCATTTACGGAGGAGCGCCTGGTGAGGCTCACTACCTCGAAGGTCTTCTGCGTGTGAACTATCTCGAGTTCGTGCAGCACGGCCTTGTTGCGCTCGACCTTGTTCATCGTTCCCTCAATCATAAGGGAAATCCAGATTATCATGGCGAAGAGGAAAAAGGTATAGACAATGTGGATGAAGTACCTGCCTACGTCGAGACGCAGGAGGAACTCTCCCTTGAGGATGGCCCGGAAGCTGTTCCGGAACCAGGTGCCTATATCCTGTATTTTCCAGGTCTTGTCCATTTTTCTTTTTCGGCGCTATTGCTTTTCCGCTATTGCTTTTCCGCTATGCGCAGCTTGGCGCTGCGGGCGCGGGTGTTGCTTTCTATTTCTGTTTCTTCCGGTACGATCGGCTTGCGGTTGACCGCCTTGAGGGGGGCGCTGCTGCGGCCGTAGATGTCCTTGGTCTCGGTGCCGTCGGTGCTGCCGCTGCGGATGAAGTTCTTTACGAGCCTGTCTTCCAGGGAGTGGTAGGTGATGACGGCGAGGCGGCCGCCCTTCTTGAGGGATTTGGCTGCGCCGGGGAGGAACTTCTCCAGCGAGCGCATCTCGTCGTTCACTTCGATCCTCAGGGCCTGGTAAACCTTGGCCAGGTATTTATGCTCCGCGAAAGAAGGCAGGGCTCCCGCAATGGCATTGTCGAGGTCGCCGGTGGAGAGGATCTGCGCTCGTGAGCGGGCAGCGACGATGAGCTGCGCCAGCTTACGGGCGTTGTCCACCTCACCGTAGATTTTGAAGATCCTTTCCAATTCTTCTTGCGTATAAGAATTGACAATGTCAGCAGCGGTTTTGGCGCCCTGCACATTCATTCGCATATCGAGGGGACCGTCGAAGCGGAAGGAGAAACCCCTTTCCGCGGTGTCGAACTGGTGGGAACTCACGCCAAGGTCGGCGAGTATTCCGTCCAGGCCGTCGGGAGCCTCGATTAGAGCATAGTTATGTATAAACCGGAAGTTGTTGTGTATCAGTTTGAAGCGGCTGTCGCTCGGGGCGTTGGCCGCTGCATCGGCGTCGCGGTCGAAGGCGATGAGTTTGCCCTTGGGGGAGAGCTTTTTCAGGATGGCCCTGCTGTGGCCGCCGCCGCCGAATGTAGCGTCTGCGTATGCGCCGTCCGGGTTGAGGACCAGGGCGTCGACACTTTCTTTGAGTAGTACGGAGTTGTGGTATTCGCTCATCTGCTTCTCCTATTTGCGGGAGAGGCTTCTGGCGAGAGATACGTAATTTTCGTTCGTGATGCGGGAGCTTTCGAATGTCTCCTTAGCCCAAACTTCCATTTTAAATCCAGCGCCGAAGAATACCACTTCCTTGGTAATACCTATCGCGTCAAGAAGTTCACGACTGATGGAGATACGTCCCAGTTTTGCGTCCGGCTCCACTATGTCCACGTCCCGCAAATATTCTCTCCAGAATGTTACGTGGTCGGGATTGAAGAAGTCCAGACTTTCTTTGATCTTGTCCGTCTGCCTGGTCCACTCATCGTAAGTGTACATCTCAAGGCAGGGGTCATAGATGCTTTTTTTGATTACAAACCTCATATCGCCACCAGCAGGCATATCCCTGCGCACGGAGGCTGGGAAGACAATTCTTCCCTTGTCGTCCGTCTTCGCCGGGTATTTGCCGTAAAAAGTGACCATAATAATTCTTATACGCAGTTGCAAAGATAGTGAAAAATTTACATTTTCTTCCCCTCTTTTCCATTTTTTTCCACAAAGTTTTCAACAGTGCTCTTTTTGGCCCGGAAGCCGCCATCCGCTTCGCAGGAATCGACCATTTTTTGAATCACGGGCGGCCACTGTTTTCGGAGCCGATTCCTGCCTCCGCTCCGGCGGCTTCCTCCCCTTCGACTGTCCATAGACCGTATAGCCGTTTTTCGTAAGTATCTGTTTATCAACAATAACTGTATCTCCTGTGCGTAAAAATGCGCACAGGAGATACGGAAGTGAATGAGAATCAGTAGGTTGTGAAAAACGGACCCTGGGCTTGTCGAAGGGTCCGGAGGACGAGATCCTTCGACAAGCTCAGGATGACAGGGGGTTACTTCTTTACGATGCCGAGCTTGAGGAGGAGGGCTTGCGGGGCGGGGTCGTGGCCGCGGAAGTTGCGGTAGAGGGTGGCTTCGTCGTCGGAGCTGCCGCGGGAGAGGATTTCGCGGCGGAAGGCGCCTGAGACCTCGGTGTTGAAGATGCCCTTTTCCTTGAAGAGGCTGAAGGCGTCGGCTTCGAGGACCTCGGCCCACTTGTAGGAGTAGTAGCCTGCGGAGTAGCCGCCGGAGAAGATGTGGCTGAAGCTGGTGGAGATGCAGGTACCGGATACTTGAGGCATAAGGGCCGAGGGCTTCAGGACGGATTTCTCGAACACCGGGGTGTCTGCCTCAGGGACGGAGGTGCTGCCGTGCCAGGCCATATCGAGGATGCCGAAGTCGAGCTGGCGCACCTGGGAGTAGGCGGCGAGGTAGTTCTTGGTGGCGGCGATCTTGGCAATCAGTTCGTCGGGGATGAGTTCGCCGGTCTGATAGTGCTTGGCGAAGCCGCGCAGGTACTCGGGTTCGTAGGCCCAGTTCTCCATAATCTGCGAGGGCAGCTCCACGAAGTCGCGGGCAACGCTGGTGCCGGTGAGGGAGTGGTAGCGACCCTCGGCCATCATACCGTGCAGCGAGTGGCCGAACTCGTGAAGGAAGGTGGTGAGCTCGTCGTGTGTGAGGAGCGAAGGATCGTCGCCGGTGGGCTTGCTGAAGTTGGTGACGATGCTGATGAGCGGGCGCCTCTCAACGCCGTCGCGTATGCTCTGGCCGCGGAACTCCGTCATCCAGGCGCCGCCACGCTTGCTGGCGCGGGGGAAGAAGTCGGCATAGAACAGCGCCAGATGCCTGCCGTCTGCGTCCTTCACATCATAAACCTTAACGTCCGGATGATAGCCGGGGAGGTCGGGACGCGGGGTGAACTGCAGGCCGTAGAGCCTGGTGGCAAGTCCGAATACCGCGTCGATGCAGTCTTCCAGACGGAAGTACGGCTTGAGCTCGGAGTCGTCGAGGGAGTAGTTGGCGGCCTTGTATTTTTCGCTCCAGTAGCTGAAGTCCCAGGGCATCAGGGCGTCTGCGTCGAAACCTTCAGCCTTTGCAAATGCATAGATGTCGGCAACTTCCTTGCGGGCGGCAGGAAGCGACGGCGCCATAAGTTCGTCAATGAACGCTTGCACTTCTTCCGGAGTCTTGACCATACGCTCCTCGAGCTGGTATGCGGCCCATGTGGGGTATCCGAGAATGTTCGCAATCTTGATGCGGTGGTCGATTATGTCCTTGACTACCTGAGTGTTGTCGAACTCGCCGCCGAGCGCCTTGCTGTTGTAGGCGCGGTACATCTTCTCGCGAAGGTCGCGGCGGGAGGAGTACTTCATGAAGGGGCCGTAGCTGGGGTAGCTGAGGTCGAACACCCAGCCTTCCTTGCCCTTCTCTTCCGCCGTCTGCTTGCCCAGCGCCACTACGAAATCGGGCAGGCCTTCGAGCTCTGCCTCGTCGGTGAGGTCCAGGGTGAAGGCGTTGGTGGCGGCCAGCACGTTCTTGTTGAAGGAGAGAGTCAATAAGGAGTGCTCCTCGCTGAGCTTGCCGTAAACCTCTTTGTCTTCCGGAGAGAGGTTTGCGCCGCCGCGGGTGAAGCCCTTGTAGGTCTTCTCAAGCAGCCTCATGGCATCCGGCTCAAGGCCGAGAGCCTCGCGGGCGTCGTACACAGCCTTCACGCGCTCGAAGAGTTTCTCGTTGAGCGACACATACATCGAGAACTCGGTCATCATAGGCGAAACCTCTTCCGCAATGGCCTGCATTTCGTCGTTGGCCTCTGCTTCCATCAGGTTGTAGAAGATGTTGCTCACCCTGTCGAGGGTCTCGCCGCTGAACTCCAGCGCCTCGATGGTGTTGGCGAAGGTGGGAGCGTCGGGGTTGGCCACGATGGCGTCTATCTCGGCCTTGGCCTGGCGTATGCCTTCCTTGAAGGCCGGCAGGTAGTGCTCGTTCTTGATTTTGTCGAATTGGGGGGCTCCGTACTCGAGCGGAGATTCAACCAGTAGGGGATTTTCCATTTTGCAGGAGGTAAAGGCCGCTGCGAGTGCAAGTGCGGCAAGTATTAACTTCTTCATATATTTATTATAGTATTAGTCCGTCGTAGGCGGGATGCACGTGAGGCGGGAGTTGCTTTTCGAACTCCGCGTGCGGAGGAAGCAGGTGCGACAGGTGGGTTATATACGACTCCTGCGCGCCCACTCTTTCGAAGAACGCGAGGCATTCGTCGAGGGAGAAGTGGGAGTGGTGCGGCCCGGGCTTGACGCAGTTGAGCGTGACGGCCCTCAGTCCGTGCAACTTCTCAAACTCCTCGTCCTCAATGAGATTCATATCGGTAAGATAGGCGATATCGCCGAATCGGTAGCCGAGCACGGAGAGTTTCTTGACCTTGTGGTGCCAGCCCTGGATGGGGATGACCTCCACGCTCTTGCCCTCCTGGCCCGACGAGCCGAGGTGCCGGTAGCCGAAGCCCTTCTCCCACCGGAGCACCTCGTCGCCGGCGTTGGACCATACCTTGAAGGGCCCGCTGCCGTCGATAGTGTGCATATGCCACTCGGGTGCGCCGGGGTACTTGGTCTCCGCGAAGGCGTATGCGTACATCTTCCGGAGCGATTCCTCTACGTACTTCTCGCAGTAGATGTTGACGGGATGACTCTCGCAGAGGTTGAGTGCACGGGTGTCGTCGAGCCCCCCTACGTGATCCATATGATTGTGCGTGAGGAGGATGGCGTCGAGGTGGGTGATGCCTGCGGCGAGGGCCTGCTGCCGGAAGTCGGGGCCGCAGTCGATGAGAATGGTGAGGCCGCCGTATTCCGCGAGGGCGGAGGCGCGGAGGCGTTTGTCCCTGGGGTCGGCAGACTTGCAGACCGGGCATCCGCAGCCTATCATCGGGATGCCGGAGGAGGTGCCGGAGCCGAGTATGGTGAGTTTGGCTTTCATATCGTTACATCTACTATCTTGCCGCACAGCGCTGCGTCGAAGGGACGCCGTATGCGTATATAGTTGCCTGTGTATCCTTCCATGAATCCCTGCCTGTCGGTGGATTCGAAGAGGACGCGTTCGCGGATGCCGCGGTTGGCCTGGACGAACTCCGAGTGGAGCTGTTCGCAGAGGGCTTCGAGGGTGGCGACGCGTTCTTTCTTGACGGATTCGGGCACCTGGCCGTCCATCTCTGCGGCAGGGGTGCCGGGGCGGCGGGAGTAGGGGAATACGTGGATGAAGGAGGGGCGTACGCGCTGCAGGAACTCTACCGTCTGGGCGAAGAGTTCGTCGGTCTCGCCGGGGAGTCCGACCATTACGTCTATGCCGAAGAATACGAGGGGCTTGCCGGGGCCTTCCATTGCCTTGCGAACGTATTCGAGTTTGCAGGCGAAGAATTCGGTGTCGTAGTGGCGGCCCATACGGGCGAGAAGGGTGTCGGAGCCGGTCTGGAGGGGAATATGAAAGTGAGGCTGGAATTTGGTTCCGCCCGCGATCCAATCTACTATTTCTTCTGTCAGCAGGTTCGGTTCTATACTTGATATCCTGTATCTTTCTATTCCTTCCACCTCATTCAGGGCTTTCAGCAAATCGAGGAACGATTCTCCTGTCGTTTTTCCGAAATCTCCTGTATTCACTCCAGTCAGAACAATTTCCTTCACTCCTCTTTCTGCAATCTTCCTGGCATTCTCTACACACTCCGCTATCGGTACATTCCGACTCTCGCCCCTGGCATACGGCACCGTGCAGTACTTACAGTAGTTGTTACACCCGTCCTGCACCTTCAGGAACGACCTCGTCCTCTCTCCGCTGCTCCAGGCGGCAAAAACGGTCTCCGGGGAGTGTCCTCCGGAAAAACGTCGCTGCGCGACCCCTCCCACAGGAATCCGCTGTTCGTCCGAGAGCAAGCTCTCGTCCTCTCCATCGTCTTCCTGCGGGCCCCTCCTCCCTTGCAGGGAGGATTTTTCCCCCTGTAGTCCCCCAGGGGACATTTTTCCCTTCGGGCTGGAGCCGAGGGTGGCTACAGTTTTTCCGGAGGACACTCCCCGGAGACCTTCGCCAGGAGCTGCGTCGTAATCACCTAATAAAGATAATGTTTCGGGGACGACGAGGTGCTTTTCGGAGGAGCCGAAGACGCGGGCGACGCCGGGGAGGGATTCGTAGTCGGAGCGGCGGAGCTGGGCACTGCAGCCGGTGACGATGATGATGGCGGAAGGGTTGACGCGGTGGACCTTGCGGACGAGATTGCGCGACTTGGCGTCGGAAACGCCGGTGACGGAGCACGTGTTCACCACATACACATCGGCGCCGTGGCTCCACGGCACGATCCTAAATCCCGCCTCGGTGAAACCGCGCGCGTAAGTGCCCGTCTCGGCGTAATTCAGCTTGCAGCCGAGGGTCAGCAGCGCTATCGTCTTATCGTTATTTTCGCCCATTCACATAGTCCTCCCACCGGAGGGTTCTTCTTGTAAATACTCAGTTCGAAATGCTCCAGCCCCGGAATCTCCTCCGTGAGCGCATCTGCTATGCGGCCCGCAACGTGCTCCAGTAGCATCGACGGCACGGCCATCTCACGTGCCACCACGTCATATACCAGGCTGTAGTCCAGCGTGTCGGCCAGGTCGTCGGAGTACTCGGCTGCGGAGGTATCCCAGTCGCAAGCGAAATCCACCCGGAACTCGTTACCGGCTATACGTTCGCTCTCCAGGCAGCCGTGCCTGGCGTTGAAAGTCATACCGAGAAGTTCTATCCGTGCCATCACTCAATCGTTATAGTCTTCATCTCGCGGTTGCGCTGCATCTGCTTCAGGTTGTCTTCCTGGCGGCGCTTCTTGCTCATAAACAGCTGCCGCAGGAAGTCCCGCGTGCGGTCGAACTCCTTCTGGTAGGTAAGGCCGAGGCCGTTGCGCTGCGAGAAGTCGAGGCTGCTCGTGAACTCGTCGGCCGAATGCGAGAATATCTTGAAACGCAGCTCGCCGCTCTTGTCCATCTTGATTTCTATGTCCAGGTCGCCCACCACGTCGCCGTTGGCACTCTTGGACGTGCTGTAGCGCCGGTTGCCGACGGAGCCGTTCACCAGCACCCTGTTGTTGAACAACTGGGTGGATACGGCCACGTCGAATATGTCCGTGCCCAGGTTGTCCTGCTGGTAGCCCAGGCCGAGGTCCAAAGGAATGTTCAGCTTCTGCAGGATGTTGTTCAGCTGGCTGGACACTATCTCGCCCACATTGGAGGCAATCATATTGGTGCCGTTCACGACGCCGGAGCCTTCCTCGGGCAGGAAGGTGCCGAAGAGCAGCAGCGCCACGAACTGCTTCTGCACCTTGTCGTCGGTGCTCAGCACGCTCTCTACCTGCATACGGGTGCTCGGATCCAGGTCGGGCACGTCGATGGAGAACTTCACGTCGGGGTTGCTCAGCTTGCCCTTTATGTTGATGCCGCACTCGACGGGGCGGCGGCTCGTTACCATAGTGGAGTCGGCGACTATCGTGGCCAGGGAGGTCTTGACGATGTGGATGGCGTTCACGTCCATCGTACTCTCCATCACGTCGCCGTTGAACTGCAGCACGCTGCCGGCCTTGATGTCGAATTCCTTGCTCACTACGCCGGGGATGTTGAAGAGGTACTTACCCTTGTCGATGTTGTAGTCGCCCTTGAGCTGGAGCTTGCCCTTGCCGGTATTGAGGTCAACCACCACGTCGCCGGTGCCGCCTGCGGTGAGCACGTGGCCCGATTCGCGGTCTATCTCCACCTGGGCGATGACCTCGGGTGCTACCCTCACGCGGGCGTGGGCTGCAAACTTCGAGGAGCCCTTGCGTACGTTCTTCGCCGGCTCCGCGTCTTCGTCGCCGTCCGTCTCGGGCTCAGGCTGTTTGAACGTGAGCAGGTCGCTGCCGTGGGCGGTGGAGGATGAGCCGAGCGGCACGTTCACGGTACCGGGTCCCGACGTGGATACGTCGGCATCTACCTGAAGGGCGTTGAACGGACCGGTAATATGCCCGCGTCCCGAGAGCGACGCGCTGCCGTACACCATTATGGGGCTGTCGGCATCGGGTATGTCGATGGCCTTGAGACCGCGCATCAGCAGGGTGGCGTCCATACGGAAGTCCTTGAAGTTCTTGTAACTGATATTTCCGTTCAGCGTACCTTTGCCGCCGTAGTCATCCACAACGGCCACGTCTTTGAGCTCCAGTTTGGTGTCGCTGGCGTTGAGCCTGCCGTTGAGGGTGTACGCCACGTTGGTGTAGCTGATGCGGGTGCGCATATTCTCCAGCTGCAGGCCGCTGCTGGTTATGGAGAGCTTGTCGATCGGGCCGCGGGCGCGTATGCTGCCGCTCACCCGGCCGTCGAGTTCCGTGAGAATGGACCTCAGGAAAGGAGCGGCGGGGGCGGGATTGAAGCCGTCCATCAGCACGGTGGCATCTACCTGCTTCGCGCGTACGGCGTAGTCGCCGCTGACTACCAGCGTCTTACGGCCGCTCAGGCTGTTGTCGAGGCGAAGCTTGATGCTCTTGGAGGCGTCGTCCCAGTCGCTGCGAAGCGCAATGTCGCCCGCCTGCCTGCCGGCTACCGACAGCCCGTTCACTGCGAGGTCGGCCCACAGGCCTATGTCGGATGGCACGGGGGAGAGCAGGGTGGCCCCGCCGTCGATGATGCCTTGTATCCCGGGATAGTCCTGCGGGGTGAAGTCGTTCACTATCGCAAGGTTGAGGTTGCTCAGGTTGACCGTCATGGTGTCGCGCCTCGAGGGGCTCAGGCAGCCGTCTATGCTGATGCTCTGGCTCTCGCTGGCCAGCCGGAAGCCGTCGAAACTGATCTCGCCGGCGTGCAGGCCGATGCCGGCTTTGCTGAGACGCCACACGTCGTCCTTGATGCTGAGGTACGACTGCAGGGTGCGTATGTCGATGGACGGGCGGCTCTTCTCATCGCGCAGCAGAAGGGCCTCCAGGTTGAGCTCGCTGCCTTTCTCCAGCAGGTTGGCGCCGTCGTAATGCATACCCATCCGGATGCGGTTGTCCGCTATGTCGAAGTTGATGCCGGCCTGGTCGAACACCAGGTCCTTCACGCTCAGCTGTCCGGAGTGCACGGTGCATCCGAGTTCGTCGTCGAGATTGCTGAGCGACACGGTGAGGTCGCTGCCGTGGATGGTGTTGAAGTCGAGTTCCGGCGAACTCAGGTAGCCCAGCAGCGTGCCTTCGTTGTCGATGTCGATGTTCACGTTGGTGTTGCTGGCTATCTTGAGCCCCGGCATCACGAAGGACAGCAGGCCCCGGGTCTGATGGAAGACGGCGTTGAACGTGGCGTCGCGGGAGTCCTCGGGCAGAGGCTTGTTCCTGGTCTTGTTGCCGGAAGCGAAGTATGCCGGCAGCTCGCGGTCGATCGAAACGCTGCGTATGTAGTCCACCAGTCCGGCGATGTTGGACGGGCCGAAGTATTTGGCGTCCATGAAGTCGGAGGAGATGATGGCGGTGAGGCGCTCGCCGGAGAGCCTGGCCTCGGCTTCGATGTCGCCTATCTCATTGAGCCCCTTGTCGTTGGTGAGCTTGAGGTCGCTTATCAGTATGTGGATGGGGGCGTTGAGGTTGATGCCCTGGTCGGCCGAGATGGCGCAGCTCACCTGCGACGCTCCGCCGCGCTTGTCGATGCCCGTGGCGGCGAGGTCGATGTGCCGGAGGTCAGCGCCGAACGCTCCGGATTTATCCTGCAGGCTGAACTCGCCGGCGAGCTCCATCTGGGCATTGGGGTCGTCGCTCAGCAGAGTGGCGCTGATGGTCTTGTTTTCGAAGCCGCCGTGCAGGTGGATGTCGGAGTAGTTGTAACCAAGGGCCTGCAGTTTGCTGAAATCCAGCCCCTTGAGAGTTATGGCAGTGTTGCCGCCGAGGGTGCCTTGCGCCAGGGCGGTGAACGATGCGGGGCCCAGGGCGCTCGAGCCGGTGAGTTTGCCGAGGTTGAATTCCTTCGCTCCGAGGTTGGCCTGGAACTGTATGGGCTTGCTGCGGTCAACAGTGTTGAGCAGGGAAGCGTGCGTGCTCAGGCTGCCGATGGTGGAGCGTATGCCGGCGTCTGCCGTGAGTTTGTTCATCGGGCCGCCGGCCTTGCCGCTCAGGCGGAACAGCACCCCGGGGGCCAGCTTGCCAAGATTCGCTCCGGAGCCGAGTGCGCGGAGGGCGTCGGACAGGCCGGCTGTGGTGAAGCAGAGTTCGCTGATGTCGGCGTCGAGGGTGGTGGACTGTATGTTCGGGAGGCCCCTCATCCCGGCGCTCACGGTGCCGTAGGGCCCGTAGGGCGTACTGAGTACCATATTCTCCGCCACGAAGTCGCTCACCGTGCCGTTGAAGTGGCCGGAGGCGATGTCGGTGGCGAAGCGGCAGTCGCGGAAGGTGCCGCTGCTGTAGTAACTGATTGACTCCAGTATTAAGCGTGAAGGGGCGAAGTCGCCTTCTATGTTGACCTGGTTGATGAAGTCCGACCAGGCCTTGATGCTGTCGTAACTGAGTTCTGCGCGGGGCATATAGATGTCGCTGCCGCAGCCGTCGGTGAGGTGCAGCGAGGTGAGGGTGGTGCGGCCCATTCCCACGTGGCAGGTGCCGGACAGGCCGGGGACTTCGTAGCCCGATTTCTCGCGGGCGGAGAGGCGGTCCACCGTGGCGTGCATACGTCCGCCGAAGAAGCCGAGGGCGTGGGCCTTCAGGTCGGCGGTCACGTCCAGGTCGCTGAAGTTGATACCGAAGTCCTTGGCAGACAAGGAGTTGTAGTTCAGCATACGGAAGTGCGCGCCCTTCAGGTCGAGCCTGCCGATGGTGAAGATGCTGTCCAGCGGCATAGGCTTGCTCTCTTCCGATGAACTCAGGTTGAGAACTCTGGTGATGTTGGTGCCTCTGGGATCGGTGACCAGCTGGAACAGCAGGTCTTCCGCCTCCACGCGGCCGAGGGCGATGCCCCTCTTGTTGAAAAGTCCCTTGAGGGAGAGTGTGGCCGAGAGGCGCCCGACGCGGGCAACGGTATCTGCCGGCGCGTAGCCGCTGATGCTATCCGTGTAAGGCTCGGTGTCGATGAGTACCGCATCGTGCAGGGTAATGGCTCCGAGGCCGTGGATCTGCACGGCTTCTATCTCCAACCGGCCGTTGAACACCGACTTCAGCCGCTCACTGGCAAAACGGGCCAGGCCCGTCTGTACGGCGGGTATCTGCAGCACCAAGAGTATCCCGAGAATCAGGATAAGCAGGAAGCCTGCGATGCGGGCGGCTATGGAGCTTGATTTTGCGATAGTGTTCTTGTTCTTCTAAATCTTACAAATTTAGCAAATTTTGTTAAATTTGCGGTTGCTAAGAGCGTATTTTATGTCTGACATCATTCTGGGTATAGAATCTTCCTGCGACGACACCTCGGCGGCCGTCATCCGCGACGGCTGGCTGCTGTCGAACGTAATCGCCTCGCAGGACGTGCACAAGGCCTACGGCGGAGTGGTGCCGGAACTGGCTTCCAGGGCCCACGAGCTAAATATCGTGCCGGTGGTGAGCGAGGCCCTCTCCCGCGCCGGGGTAAAGGCGCAGGAGCTGAGCGCCATTGCCTTCACCCGCGGCCCCGGCCTGCTTGGCTCGCTGCTGGTCGGCACTTCGTTTGCCAAGGCTCTCGGCCTTGCGCTGGACGTACCTGCCGTTATGGTCAACCACCTGCAGGGGCACCTACTGGCCGACTTCGTACGCCAGGAGGGCAAGGAACCATGTGAGCCGTCCTTCCCTTATCTGTGCCTGCTGGTCAGCGGCGGCAACTCCCAGATAGTCAGGGTGGATTCACCCCTGGAATATACAATACTCGGCCAGACCATCGATGACGCCGTGGGCGAGGCCTTCGACAAGTGTTCGAAGATGATGGGCCTGGGCTACCCCGGCGGGCCGGTGATCGACAGGCTGGCAAAGCAGGGCGACCCGCTCCGCTTCAAGTTCGCCAAGCCGCACATCCCCGGGCTGGACTATTCCTTCAGCGGCATCAAGACCTCGCTGCTCTACTTCGTGCGCGACGAGATGGCGAAGGACCCGGAGTTTATGGAGAAGAACAAGGAAGACATCTGCGCCTCCTTCCAGAAGACCCTCATCGACATACTGATGGACAAACTCATCAAGGCCGCAAAGCAGACCGGCATACGCGACATTACCATCGGCGGAGGCGTGAGCGCCAACAGCGGCCTGAGGGAGAGGCTCGTCGCCGAGGGGCATAAGAGGGGATGGCGGACTTTTCTCCCCGAGTTCAAATTTACCACAGACAATGCGGCAATGATTGCGATTGCCGGATATTATCGTTATCTTGCGGGAGAAAGGGCGCCGCTCGACGTGGCCCCCGTATCACGTCTTTCCGATTTTTAGCCTTCCGGGCACAAACTATACATCAGATGGAAAAAATCAGAGTTGCAATTGTCGGATACGGCAACATAGGACGCTTCACGCTTGAGGCGGTCGAGGCTGCCGCCGATATGGAGTGCGCCGGAGTGGTGCGCAGGAGCGGCAATGCCGACGGAATACCCGAGTTGGCCCCCTACAAGGTGGTGAGCGACATTCGTGAACTTGGCAAGGTGGACGTGGCCGTGCTGGCCGTCCCTTCCCGCAAGGTGGAGGAGACGGCGGTGAAGTATCTCGGCCTGGGCATAAGCACCGTGGACAGTTTCGACATCCACACCAGCATCCGGGCCCTCCGCTCGCATCTGGACGAGGTCGCCAAGGCCTCAGGAGCCGTGAGCGTGATTTCTGCCGGCTGGGACCCGGGCAGCGATTCCGTGGTGCGCGCCCTGATGCAGGGCCTCGCTCCCAAGGGCGTGAGTTACACGAACTTCGGGCCCGGCAGGTCGATGGGCCATTCCGTGGCCGTCAAGGCAATTGCCGGCGTGAAGGATGCGCTGAGCGTTACCATCCCCATCGGCACGGGCCTGCACCGCCGTATGGTGTATGTGGAACTGGAACCCGGAGCCGACGAGGCCGCCGTGGCCGCCGCCATCAAGGCCGACCCGTACTTCGTGCACGACGAAACTCACGTTAAGGTTGTTCCGAGCGTTGATGCGCTGAACGATATGGGGCACGGAGTGAACCTGGTGCGCAAGGGCGTTTCCGGCGCCACGCACAACCAGCTCCTGGAGTTCAATATGAAAATCAACAATCCCGCCCTTACGGGGCAGGTGCTGGTGATGGCGGCCCGCGCGGCCGTGCGCCAGCGCCCCGGCTGCTACACTATGATTGAGATCCCCGTGATCGATTATCTGGAGGGCGAGCGCGAGACTTTGATCGAACAACTGGTATGAGTTCTTTGATGGACCAGAGGATACGCAATATCCTCTTGATTTCCAACAGCTACGACAGTTTCTCCCTGGAGGAGGACGGGCGCATCGACACCCAGATAGCGCAGGAATACGCCGACCTGAACCTCAGTAACCCTCCGCGAATCCGCAGGGTGCCCTCCACGGCGGAGGCGCTTGCGGCGTTCGAGGCAGGGGAGCGCTTCGACCTCGTAATCACAATGTACTACGTGGGCGAAATCAGCGTTTTCGACTTTGCCGCGAGGGCCAAGGAAATCGACCCGTCAATGCCCGTGGTACTGCTGTCTTCCTTCTCCCGCGAGGTGTATCGCAAGATAGAGGAGTCCGGCAGGAAATACTTAGACTACGTATTCTGCTGGAACTATTCCACGGACCTCATCATCGCCATAATCAAGCTGCTGGAAGACAGGATGAACGCCGAGCGCGACATCCTGGAGCACGGCGTTCAGGCGATACTGTTGGTTGAAGACTCCATCAAATACTACTCCACCTATCTGCCGGCGCTCTACAACATCGTGCTCCAGCAGAACAAGGAGGCCATCAAGGACGCGCTGAACGAGCAGCAGCAGGTGCTGCGCAAGCGCGCCCGCCCCAAAATCCTTATGGCCACCAACTATGAGGACGCCCTGGCCTACTACCACAAGTACGGCAAGAACCTCCTCGGCATCATATCCGACATCGGTTTCGTGCTCCACAGCGGCGACAGTTCTTCCAGCGAGAAGATAGACGCCGGCGTGGACCTTTGCAAACTGGTGCGGAAAGACAATCCCAGGATGCCTTTCCTGATGCAGTCGTCGCAGGAGAGTATGCGCCCCGTTGCGGCGCGGCTCAAGGCGGGCTTCCTCCTCAAGCAGTCCAAGACCCTCACCCAGGAACTCGGAGAGTATATGGAGAGGGAGTTCGGATTCGGCGACTTCGTGGTCGTGGACCCGGAAACCCATATGGAGATAGCCAGGGCCCGCGACCTCTATGAGTTCGAGAACGTGATACGCACCATTCCTGCAGCCGCCTTCCGCCGGCTCACGGACAACAACTACCTGTCCAAGTGGCTCTTCGCCCGCGGCCTGTTCGGGCTTGGCAACAAGTTGAGCCCCGTGCGTGCGGAGGATTACGACGACGTGGAGTCGCACCGCCGGGCGGATATCAGGGCCATTCACGACTACCGCATCGCGCAGGCCCAGGGAGTCGTGGCCGCGTTCAACCCAGGGGCGTACAACGACGCCATCTGGTTCTCCCGCTTCGGCAGCGGATCCATCGGAGGGAAGGCTCGCGGCCTGGCGTTCCTCAACCATATACTGCATAAGTACAACTTCTACGACAAGTGGGAAGACGTACGCGTGTTCGTGCCGCGGACGCTGGTAATCACGACCGACTATTTCGAGCGCTTCATCAAGGACAACGGCCTCAAGTACGTTATTAATTCCGACCTGTCGGATACCGAACTGCTGTCGGAATTCGTGAGCTCGCCCCTGCCGGCCGACCTTCTTGAGGCTCTGCGGTCCTTCATCAGGGTGGTGCGCAGGCCGCTGGCAGTGCGTTCGTCTTCCAAGCTGGAAGATTCTTACCATCAGCCGTTTGCGGGGGTGTATTCCACTTATATGCTGCCGTTCGCACAGAACGAAGACCAGCAGCTGCGTATGCTCTCCAAGGCCATCGCGAGCGTGTATGCCAGCGTCTTCTTCAAATCGGCAAAGAGTTATATCGTCTCTTCCGGGAACGTGATTTCCGAGGAGGGGATGGCCATAGTGATACAGGAGATCTGCGGCAGCAGACAGGGAGATTATTTCTTCCCCACGCTGTCCGGCGTCGCCCGATCGGTGAATTTCTACCCCGTGGGGCACGAGCGTCCGGAAGACGGCATAGTGAAGCTGGCGTACGGACTGGGCAAGGCCGTGGTGGACGGGGAACAGGTGCTGCGATTCTCTCCCAAGTATCCCAAGCACGCGCTCCAGACCTCTACGCCGGAACTCACCGTCAACGACACCCAGCGGGTGATGTACGCAATGAATCTCAGGCCCGGCAAGTTTACGGCTTCCGTGAACGATTCCGTGAACCTGGAGCGACTGGGAATCAACGAGTGCCTGGAATTCCCTTCGCTAAAGCGGGTCGCCTCCACCTGGGACCTGGCGAATATGCGCATAGTGGATTCCGCAATCCCCGAGGGTCCCAAGTACATCACCTTCGCCACGATGCTCAAATACAACACCTTCCCGCTGGCGGAGATACTTAATTCGCTGATTGACACGGCCCGCAGGGAGATGAAGTGCGAGGTGGAACTGGAGTTCGCGGCAGACTTCGACAAGGACGGCGTAGGCAACTTCTGCGTGCTGCAGGTGCGCCCCATCTCTGCCGATTCGCGCTTCGCCGAGGTTGACTGGAGCAAGATAGACGAGGATGGCGCTTTCCTCAAGTCGCAGTGCGCTCTCGGCGTCGGCTGGATTGAGGGCGTGCGGGATGTGGTATATCTCCGCCCCGAAAGCTGGGACGTGCTGAGAACCAGGGAGATGGCGGAGCAGGTTGCTGCCGTGAACGCCCGTATGCAGGAGGAGGGCGCAGGATATGTGCTCATTGGCTTCGGCCGCTGGGGTACGAGCCAGCCTTCGCTCGGCGTGCCGGTGGGCTGGGGCGACATCTCCGAGAGCAAGGCCATCGTGGAGTGCTCGCTGGAGGACTTCCGCATCGACCCGAGCCAGGGCACGCACTTTTTCCAGAACCTTACGTCCTTCAACGTAGGCTACATCAATGTGAACCACTATTCGCGCCCCGGCGAGCTGATGGATTTCGGCGTGCTGGACGCAATGCCTGCGGTGGAGGAGACCGAATTCCTCCGTCACGTACGCTTCGCGGAGCCGCTGCAGATGTGCATCGACGGCAAGACCGGGCGGGCTTTCATTAAAAAAGACTAGATTTCCTTCCTCCAGCGGGCGAGAGGTATGCCCAGCTGGCCGCGGTACTTGGCGATGGTACGGCGGGCTACGTTGTAGCCGCGTTTTGCCATCTCAACTACAAGCTGCTCGTCGGTGAGCGGCTTTTTCTTGTCTTCCGCGTCCACGCACTCCTGGAGCACCTTCTTGAGTTCGCGGGTAGAGACTTCTTCGCCCTCCTTGTTCTCCATTCCCTCGGAGAAGAAATACTTGAGGGGGAAGATGCCGAAGTGGGTCTCGATGAACTTGCTGTTGACCACGCGGCTGATGGTGGAGATGTCGAAGCCGGTGATTTCCGCTATGTCTTTAAGCACCATCGGGCGGAGGTTGCTCTCGTCGCCGTCGAGGAAATAGTCGTGCTGGTAGTCGAGGATGGCGCGCATCGTCTTGCTGAGCGTGTTCTGGCGCTGCTTGAGAGCCTCCACGAACCATTTTGCGGAGTCGAGTTTCTGCTTGACGAAGGCTGCGGCCTCTTTCTGCGCGCGCTCCGAGGAGCCCTTTGCGTCGAGCAGCAGGTCTGCGTATTTCTTGTTGACCCGGATCTCGGGCACGTTGAAACGGGGCATCGTGAAGTCCAGCACTCCGTCGTGCTCGTCGAGGATGAAGTCGGGGACTATCTGCTGCGACTGGTCGGCGTAGGAATCGTTCACCTGGCCGCCGGGGGAGGGGTTCAGCTTGACTATCTTGCCGAAGGCCGCCTTGAGCTGCTCTTCGGTGATGCCGAGCCGGGAGCATATCTTCTGGAAGTGCTTGTTGGAGAAGTCCTGGAAGCACTCGTCGATGATGCGTATGGCGTTGGCGACGTCGGGGCTCTGCTTCATTCCGCGCAGCTGGATGAGCAGGCACTCGCGGAGGTCGCGCGCTCCCACGCCGGCGGGCTCGAAGTCCTGGATTACCTTGAGCATCTCCTCCACCTCTTCAGGCGTGGTGGTGATGTTGGCGCGGAAGGCCAGGTCGTCCACGATGGAGTCGATGTCGCGGCGCAGGTAGCCGTCGTCGTCGAGGCTGCCGATTATGAAGGAGGCCACCTCGCGCTGATGGGGCGTGAGGTCGCGGAAGCCGAGCTGCCTCTGGAGGCTCTGGGTGAAGCCTTCCTGCACGGAGAAGGTGTTGTACTCCGGCCGGGGGTCCTTGCCC
Organism: Bacteroidales bacterium UBA1197; assembly: GCA_002309995.1. Taxonomy (GTDB): domain Bacteria; phylum Bacteroidota; class Bacteroidia; order Bacteroidales; family UBA932; genus Cryptobacteroides. The sequence goes on along the minus strand of DBYB01000062.1, from coordinate 23,525 downwards.
CAGTTGTTCACCTTGAGGCGGTATGCAGGAATGTCGCCGTCTTCCTTGATGGCGTCGATGGAGACGTCCCTGGGCTCGGTGGATTCGCTTTCGGGGGCGGGCTCGTCGTCAAGCACGGGATTGCTTTCCAGCTCCGCCCTGACCTTCTGCTCCAGTTCCTGGATGGGCATCTGGATGAGCTTGATGGTCTGGATCTGAAGCGGGGAAAGCTTCTGCTGCTGCTTGAGTTCGAGTCCTGTCTTGAGCATCAGTTCCTTACGATGAATGCGGTAGGAAACTCCTGCTGCAGGTTCTTGAGTGCGGCGGCCGCCTCTGCCTTGGAGGAATACTCACCCACGGTCACCTTGAAGAAGGGGTCGGTGAAGGTGCGCGACACCGGCACGCCGGGGTGACGGTTGCGGAAACGGGCCGCTGCCGCCTCGGAGCCGGAACGGGCGCCCTGGCCGCTGTCGAAGTATATCCTTATCCTGTAGGTCTGGCCGGCGAGGCCGGAGGCGGCGCGGCGCTCGTTGCGCTCCACGTGGGCGTTGACCGCCTCGCGTATTGCCGGGCTCTGCTCAACCTCGAGGTTGGAAGACAGCCGGTCGAAAACGTCGTAGGCCGCTACCGCGGTGCTGTCCTGCTGCTCCTGGGCGCGGAGCCCGAAGCACAGCAGCAAAGCAAATATTATCAATCCGATACGTTTCATTGTTGGGGAAGTAAATCGGTTACCGGAATATCCTTGTATTCAAAATACTTGCCGAGACCGCTGCGGAGGGTGCCGCGGAAGCCCAGGTCTATGGTAACTTCGCTGAAATCCTTCTGCCGGAGCAGGGGGAGGAGCGAGAATGGATTGAACTCTCCGTCAAGGTCGCCGTGGAAGATAACGGTATAGACGTTCTCCGAGCGGGGGGCTATGGTGACGTCTTCCGCCGTGAGGTGCAGGCAGGGTTCCTGCCTGAGCTTCACCAGTGCATTCATCTCGGACAGGGTAATCTCGGATGCGGGATTGGAGACGCTGATGTCCATCGTGGCATCGAAGGAGGTGAGCCCGCGGGGGACGATGGCCGTGAGTTCGCAGCCGGTTACCTTTATGTCCTTGTAAGACGCGCAAGCCGTGGCGCAAAGCGTCACGACTGCTGCCAGAATTAGTCTGAGAGTCCTTGTCATAGGACTGCAAATATACTAAAAGTATTTTAGAATATGCAGGCCATCACGTCGTCTATGGTCTTCACGTAACGGAATTCCAGGCCGCGCACGTAGATTTCCTTGATGTCTTCCACGTCCTTGCGGTTGTCTTCGGAAATCACTATTGTGCTCACTCCCGCGCGCTTGGCCGCAAGAATCTTCTCCTTGATGCCGCCCACCGGCAGCACGCGGCCGCGCAGGGTCATCTCGCCGGTCATCGCGATGCCCTTGCGTATGGCCTCGCCGCGCAGTGCGGACACCATGGAGCTCACCATCGTGATACCCGCTGACGGGCCGTCCTTGGGCGTTGCGCCTTCCGGCACGTGCACGTGGATGTCTTTCTCGGAGAAGGTCTTGGAATCCATCTTCGCCATCTCGGGGTGCGCCTTGATGTACTGGTAGGCAATGGTGGCGGACTCCTTCATCACGTCGCCCAGGTTGCCGGTCATCGTCATCACGCCCTTGCCGTTGCTGACGGAACTCTCCACGAAGAGTATCTCGCCGCCCATCTGGGTCCAGGCCAGGCCAGTAACCACGCCGGGAGCCTCGTTGCCCTTCTGCAGGTCGTGGAAGTTGGTGGGCAGGCCCAGGTATTCCTTGAGGTGCTGCGGCTTGATGGTTGAAGGGTACTTCTGCCCGAGGGCTATCTTCTTTGCGGTGACGCGGGCGATCTTCGCGATCTGCTTCTCGAGGCCGCGCACGCCGCTTTCGTGGGTGTACTGGTCGATGATGGCCTGTATGCCGTCGGGGCTTATCTTCAGCTTGCGGCCGTCGATTCCGTGCTCCTTGAGCTGCTTGGGCAGGAGGAACTGCTTTGCGATCTCGGCTTTCTCTTCTGCGAGGTAGCCGGACACGTTGATGAGCTCCATACGGTCGAGCAGGGCGGGCTGCACGGGCGAGAGGCTGTTGGCCGTAGTGATGAACATCACGTTGCTGAGGTCGTAATCCAGGTCGAGGTAGTTGTCGTGGAAGGTGGAGTTCTGCTCGGGGTCGAGGGCCTCAAGCAGTGCCGATGACGGGTCGCCCTTGAAGTCGGAGCCCAGTTTGTCTATCTCATCGAGCACGATCACGGGGTTGGAGGTACCGGCACGGGCGATTCCGTTGAGGATACGGCCGGGGAGCGCGCCCACGTAGGTCTTGCGGTGGCCACGGATCTCGGCCTCGTCGTGCATACCGCCCAGCGAGATGCGCACGTACTTGCGCCCCAGCGAGCGGGCGATGGATTTGCCGAGCGAGGTCTTTCCGACTCCCGGAGGACCGTAGAGGCAGAGGATGGGCGACTTCATATTGCCCTTGAGCTTGAGCACCGCCAGGTATTCGATGATGCGGTCCTTCACGGTGTCGAGGCCATAGTGGTCTTCGTCCAGTACCTCCTGGGCGTGCTTGAGGTCGAGGTTGTCCTCGCTCATCTCGCCCCAGGGGAGCTGGAGCATAAACTCCAGGTAATTGTACTGCACGCTGTAGTCGGGCGAGTTGGGATTGTACTTCTCCAGTTTGGAGAGCTCCTTTTCGAAGGCCTTGGCAATCTCCTCGGGCCACTTCTTGTCCTTGGCGCGCTCGCGAAACTTGTCGAAGTCTTCCTTCTCGTCCATTCCGAGCTCTTCCTGGATGGTCTTGAGCTGGCTGTTCAGGTAGTATTCCCTCTGCTGCTGGTCCAGTTCGCTCTTCACCTTCTGGTTGATGTCCTGCTTGAGCTTTATGAGCTGGAGCTGGATGTCGAGCATAGTGAGGAGCTTCATTGCGCGCAGCTTCAGGTCGTCCAGCGACAGCAGTTCCATCTTCTCCTTGAAGTTCTCCACTTCCACGGTGGTGGCGGTGAAGTTCACGAGGAACTCGAAGTTCTCGACGGCCTTGATGGCGCCGATGGACTCGCGGGATGAGAAGTTGGTGGTGCGGAGCACCTGGATGGCCTTGTCCTTGAGAGCCTCGGAAAGGGCCTTCACGTCGGTGGAAGAGATGTCGTACGTGCGGTCGTGCCTGTAAATCACGCGTGCGGTGAGATAAGGGTCAAGGGAGACCACCGTCTCTATCTCGATGCGCCTGAAGGCCTGCAGGATGGCGGTAACGGTACCGTCCGGCATCTCCAGGGTCTTGATTATCTTGCACACGGTGCCGTAGCGGTAGAGGTCGTTTGCTCCCGGATCCTCCACGGTTACGTCCATCTGGGGAACCGCACCGATGAAAAAGTCGTGGTCTTCAGCGTCCTGGATGAGGCGCATTGACTTTTCCCTGCCAATTGTGACAGGATAAACGGTGCCCGGGAAGAGTGCGGCGCCGCGCAGCGCGAGCACCGGCAGAACGTCGGGAAGTTCGCTCTCGTTAAGCCTGAAGGGCAATTCGCCCTGTACTACTGGGATGATATTGATATCTTGTTTCATAATAATCGTGTGCCAAAATGTCAGTGATTCGGGGACAAGAATCCCCGGGCCTTATTGGTCAATCTCCGTGCCAAAAAGAAAAGGCAAAAAATATTTTGATAGTTAGAAATTAAGCCCTAACTTTGCCTTCCCAATTGATTGATGGGAAGATAACTAATCAAATTTAAACTACAATTATGACAAAGGCAGAAATCGTCAGTGAAGTTGCAAAGGCAACCGGCATTGAAAAAGTAACAGTTCAGACCGTATTCGAGGCAGCTATGGAGTCCATCAAGGGATCCATCGTGAAGGGAGAGCCCGTGTATCTCCGCGGATTTGGCAGTTTCATTATCAAGCACAGGGCAACCAAGGCCGCTCGCAACATCACCAAGAAGACCACCATCACCATACCCGCACACGATATCCCTGCATTCAAGCCCTCCAAGGCTTTCGTTGCAGAGCTTCAGAAATAATCAATTTTATTCCATATGCCTAACGGAAAGAAGCATAAGAGACACAAGATGGCGACCCACAAGCGCAAGAAGCGCCTTCGCCTGAACCGACACAAGAAGAAATAGTCGCGAAAAGCCCGGCGGGAGATCCGGCGGGTTTTTCGTTTTATAACGTCCCAACATGGAGTCCGAACACCTGGAAAAAGACCTTGTGGTCGATGTGGGCTCGGCCGAGGTTCGTCTGGCTTTGCTGGAGAACCACCGCCTTATCGAGCTCAACAGAGAATCGAGCCAGGGCCACAGTTTCTCGGTGGGTGATGTATATCTTGGCAAAGTCAAGAAGATACTGCCCGCCCTGAATGCTGCATTCGTGGACATAGGAGACACCAAGGAGGCGTTTGTCCATTACCTCGACCTGGGCCTGCACTTCGACGCATTCGACAAGTTCGTGCGCGAGAGTGCCCCAGGCAAGGATATGAAACAGTTGTTTACCGGCATCCGGCTTGGGGACCCTCTCTCCAAGGACGGACGCATAGAGGATTACCTCAAGCCCGGACAGCTTATCATCGGACAAATTGTCAAGGAGCCTATATCCACAAAGGGGTCCCGGCTGACTGCGGAGATTTCATTGGCAGGACGCAATATTGTGCTGCTCCCTTTCGCGGAGAAAGTGAGCGTTTCCCAAAAGATATCCTCGAAAGAGGAAAAGAAAAGACTCGAGACCCTGGTTGGCAACATCCTGCCCAGGAACTACGGAGCCATTATCCGCACGGCCGCTGAAGGCAGTTCTGCCGCAGTGCTGGTGGCGGAGCTCCGCTCACTGATTGAAAAGTGGGAGAATTCCTGGAAGACCATCTCGAAGAACAAAGGCAAGGGGCTGCTCTTCACGGAGTATTCCAAGACCACCACCGTCCTTCGCGATCTCCTCAACGATTCGTTCACCAACGTCTATGTGAACGATCCAAAAATTTACGAGGAAACGCGCAAGTACATTTCCCTCATCTCTCCCGAGCAGGAGAAGATAGTCAAACTGTATGAGGGCAAGGAACCGATCTTCGACCACTTCGAGGTCACACGGCAGATCAAGAGTTCCTTCGGCAAGGTGGTGCCGATGAAGCAGGGCGCATACCTGGTCATAGAGACCACGGAGGCCCTCGGCGTCATCGACGTGAACAGCGGCATACGCGCCAAGACCAACGACCAGGAAGAGAATACCTTCGAGGTAAACAAGCTGGCCGCCGAAGAAATCGCCCGCCAGTTGCGCCTGCGCGATATGGGCGGAATCATCATCGTCGATTTCATCGATATGGATTCCCCCGAGCACCGCAACGATCTGTACAAGTACATGAACGAGCTTATGGCGAGCGACAGGGCAAAGCACAACGTGCTTCCCCTCACCAAATTCGGCCTGATGCAGATTACCCGTCAGCGTATCCGTCCGGTCACAGAGATCAACACCACGGAGAAATGTCCGCTCTGCCACGGCACCGGAAAGATTACCTCCACGGTGGTTATAGACGAACAGGTGGAGCGCAAGCTCGCCGACCTGATTGAGAGCACAGGCCTCCGCCAGTTCACGCTGAAGGTCAGTCCGATCCTGGGTTCATATCTTACCCGGGGCTACTGGAACTCCTTCGTAAACAAGTGGAAACGCAAGTACAAATGCAAACTGAAGCTCGTCGAAATGACGGAGCACAGTATCCTGCAGTATGAATTCTATGACAAAGAAAAGGTGCTCGGCTGAGCACCTTTTCTTATTTTGCTACCGTGGCCCAGACAGTGTGCCAGTCATCTTGCCAGAACCATTTCACTTCCAGCACTATCGTGCCTTCCTCAGGCAGGTAATCGCCGATGGGGAATGACGCATAGAACTGCTGCTCGCTGAAGAACTCCATATTGTCGTCGGTTACCTTGTCGTCGCCGGCGTTGTGGCGCAGCACGGTGTGCAGTGTGTCGGGGTTCTCGCCCGGGACTATCTGTAGATTCACTAAATGGGTTACCGACGAGGCCTCCCTGATGAGTGCGGTGCACAGCAGGTTGAGGTACCCGGCGGAGCAAGTGCCGTTGCTCATTTCAATCGGGTCGTCACCCAGGGCGGCGTCTTCTTCATCCGTGTTGCAGGTAACCGGATCCTTGGAGAGGGGTATGGCATACTGGAGCACTGCCGCGTCGTATTCCCGTTCCTTGTCTTCCAGTTTGCTGTAAACGTCGAACATAACCACGATCCTGCCGGAGGAGGGGAACGAGGTGCCCAGTTCGGAGACGTTGCGGAAGTGGTAGGTGCCGCCGTCGTCGCCCAGCATTACGCCGGTCGACTGCATGGTGCCGAACATTGTGCCCCGGTAGATTATGGGCTCGGACTTGTCGCAGCCCGCCAGTACCGCCAGGCAGAGGATGATATAAAGGAATCGTTTCATATCAGTTTCTTTCTTGTGGGGTGGCAGAGTATGTGCACCTCGATGTCGTCTATCTTGTATCCGCGGAAGCGCCGCCGCCGGATGCCCATATCCGCCGCAGCGAGAAGGTCATCGGCCTCGATGTCCATCAGCTCGTGGTTGCGCGTGTCGTACAGGTGTATGTGGCGGTAGGCGTTTACGTCGAAGAGCATCTTGCTGCTGGAGGTCATCCGGCGCGCGTAGATGCCGGCGTCGGCCAGGCCTGAGAGTATGTTGTACACGGAAGCCCGGGTAATCTTGCAGCCGCCTTTCTCCATTATGGCGTCATACACCGTGTCGGCGCTGGCGTGGACTTTCTCCATCATCACCTCGTGTACGGCGATGCGCTGCGGGGTTGCTTTCAGGTCCTGCGTGGCCAGCATTCGCCTGAAGGCCTCCATATCGTTGACTCTCTTCTTCAGCTTGGCCATCCCGGACGGCTATGCTCAGATCTTGTCGTCGGTCTTGGCAAAGCGGTAGGAGAGTTCTCCTGCCTCGAATTCGGATACGGCCACAAGGCTGGGCTTGGGCTGGCGCTCGAAGTACTTGGAGATTTCTATCTGCTCCTTGTTCTCGAAGGTCTCTTCCATGGTGTCGCGCTCGTTGCGGAATTCCTCAAGGCGCTTGTTGAGTTCCTTCTTCTCGGCCATTGCTATCTGGTTGGCCCTCTGGGCGAGGATAACTGCCGTCTCGTAAATGTTGCCCGTAGGGGCGGCGAGGTCCTTGATGTCCCTCGTGATGGTGTTGTTGGGTATCTTGTTTTCCATATCTATAGTACCCTGCGCACGCTGCGCAAAGTTTCAATATTTTTCTTTCACTTTATTGTAGAGCCTCTCGAGCTCGGCGCGGCGGGGCGATTCGGGGAATTCGCCGATGAAGTTGAAGTAGTCGTCGTAGAACACCAGGAAGCGCTCCTTCTGCTTCGCCCGGGTGCTCAGGTCGGCGTAGTGGTACGAGGCCATCGCCGTGTAGTAGAGCACGTCTTCGCGGTAACGGTTGTCGGCGTTGTCCTTGAGCACGTTGCGCAGGGCGACGCGGGCGGCCAGGTAGTCTTCCATCTTATAATAGAGGTAGGCGCTCTCGTAGGCCTTGCGGTCGAGGCGCTCGTTGAGGTCGTCCAGCATACGGTCGCACACCTCGCGGTATTCGGTGTCGGGGTGGGCTATGAGGTACTCGTTGATAGCTGTGATGCACTTGTACGTGGGCGTCTGGTCCAACTCGTAGCGCAGGGTGGCGCGGTAGAGGCAGTCGAGGCGCAGGAAGGACGCCGATTCGGCGAAGGGGCTCCTGGGATAGCGCTCCAGGAACTTCTCGAAGTTGGTCTCCGCCGTGTAGTAGTCTTTCGAACGGTAGTTGCTGAGGCCCCAGTAGTACTGCACTGTGTCGTCCCTCTCGGTGCCGTTGGTCATCACGGACAGGGATTCGAACAGCTGGCTGGCCTTGGAATACTTGCCTTCGCCGAAGTACTCGAATGCGGCAGCGTACTTGGCTTCAACGTCGTTGCCTTCCAGCAGGAGCTCGTAGGGGCTCTTGCAGGCGAACGCGATGGCGAGCAGCAGTGTGGCTGCGATAAACAGGTTCCGCTTCATCGTTTCAAGAATTTTTCTGCGTCCAGGGCGGCGCGGCAGCCGGAAGCCGCTGCGGTGATGGCCTGGCGGTAATGGGGATCCTGCACGTCGCCGGCTGCGAAAACGCCCTCCACGTTGGTGGCGGAGGAGTGGCCGTCGGTGACTATGTAGCCTGCAGCATCGGTCTTCACCCACTGGGAGAAGAGGCCCGACTGGGGATTGTGGCCGATGGCGAGGAAGAAGCCGTCCACGGCTATGTCGAACACTTCGCCGTTGCTGCGCTCGAGGCGGGCTCCTGTGACGCCGTTGGCGTCGCCCAGCACCTCACGCGTGTTGCAGTTCCAGAGGATTTCTATGTTGGGGGTGGCGGCGACGCGCTCCTGCATAGCCACGGAGGCGCGGAGGACGTCGCGACGTACTATCATATATACCTTGCGGCACAGGCCGGCGAGGTAGGTGGCCTCTTCGCAGGCGGTGTCGCCGCCGCCAACCACGGCGACGTCTTTCTTGCGGTAGAAGAAGCCGTCGCAGGTGGCGCAGGCGGATACCCCGAGGCCGCGGAACTTCTGCTCCGAGGGCAGGCCGAGGTAGCGCGCAGTGGCGCCGGTGGCGATGATGACGCATTCGGCCTCGATCTCGGTGCCGTCGTCAACAGCGATGTGGAAGGGCCTCTGCGACAGGTCGGCGGAGACGATCGTGCCACGGCGGATGTCCGCTCCGAGGCGCACCGCCTGCTCGCGCATATCGGCCATAAGGGCGTTGGCGTCCACTCCGCCCGGGTAGCCGGGGAAGTTCTCCACTACCGTGGTGGTTGTGAGCTGGCCGCCGGGCTCCATTCCCTCATAGAGAACGGGTGAGATGGCGGCGCGGGATGCGTAAATGGCCGCCGTATATCCGGCAGGGCCGCCGCCTATGATGAGACATCTGACTTTTTCCATCTTATTTGATAACTGAAATGGTGTTGTTTGCGTTGTACTTTAGACGGCGCACCGCGGTGTTGGTCTTGCCTCCGGCGCCGAATACGAAGTCGGTCTGAAGGCCCTTGCCGGGATTCTCGGCGAGGTGCTCCGCCCAGGCGCCGGGGTGGCTTGCGGCGAGGCTGCCGAAGTACTTCATAAGGTCGTAGCCCTGGAATACCCACTGCCCCGGGTCGCCCTTGAAGAGGCTGCGGTAGTTGTCGGTGAAACGCTGTACGGCTATGCTGCCGGGGTCGGCGTAGTAACTTGCGGTGATGTGCGCCGCTGCGGCGTGGAGGCTCTCGACTTCCAGGTCGGCGTTAGCGCGGAGGCGGGAGGTGCTGTACACGATGCCGTGGCCGCCACGGAGGTTCAGAAGAGCTATCTCGCGTACTGCAGCGCTGCAGAATTCGTCGTTTTCCGATGCCAGGATGCAGCGGATGCTGCCGGCTGTTTCGTCTTCCATTGCAGGAGGTGCGGATTGAATGCCGTAGGCTATGCCGGCCTCTCCGAGCGCGGAGGCAATCCTGAGAGTAAGTGCGCTCTCGGCCTCATCGGGGTTCTGGAGCAGCACCACTGAGTCGCCCTCGCGGAGGTCTTCGGCCAGCCAGTGTACCAGTTCGTCGGCCTGGGCCTCCCATCCAGAGGGAGCCTGTATCACGTTGAACTGCTCGGTGAGTTCCGTTACCTTGGGGTCGAGCGGGGACACGAAGAAGCGGCCGCGCATCCGGGGGAGTATGGTTTCTACGTCGCCCAGGCTCACCGGGCCGATTACGAGGTCGCTCTCATCAAGTTCGTCCGCCGTGGGCAGGCCGATGGTGGAATCGTAAACCGTCACGCGGTACCTGTGGGTCTCCGAGCAGAGCATATCGGCGGCCATAAGGGCGCCGCAGTAGAAATCGAGGAAATTGCTGTTGGGCGTGCCTGTGCTCTTGATGGGAAGGATGAGTGCCACACGCGTAAGCGCAGTCGCTTCCTCTTCGTCATCTTCGATGGCGTTGGAGAACACCGGGTCCCTGTAGGGGAGTTCTACGGTGATTTCCTCTTCCGTGGGCGGTGCTACGGAGGTGCTGTCGGTGGCCGGACGGCCGCCGGGGAACAGGTACCACTGGGCGGATGCCACCGAGGGCAGCGCGAGGACCAGTGAAAGTATGGCTATCAGGTAACGTCTCATAGAGTCTCGTAAAAACCGGTAATACCCTTGCAGAATTCGGACCACGACAGGCGGCGTTTCTCCTGAAGGATGTGTTCGTGACAAGATTCTCTCAGGCCCGGAGTGTCGAAGAAGCGGAGTACCGCCTCGCGGACGCACTCCGGCTCGGCCCTGTCGGCCACGAGCCCGGTGCCGCGACCTTCAACGGAAGCGCGCAGGGCGCCGGTGTCGGTCACTATCATCGGCACTTCGAACTGGGTGGCGATGGCTTCCACGCCGCTCTGCGTGGCGCTGCGGTAGGGGAGTACCACGGCGTCGGCGGCGGAGAAGAAAAGTGCCACCTCGTTGTCGGGGATGTATCTCTGGTGCAGGAAGATGCGCTCCCTGTTGGGGTTGGCTTCGATGGCGCGGGCGTATTCGGCGAAGTCGCCGTAGGCCTCGCCTGCGATTACCAGGCGGTAGTCTTCCGGCAGCCCCGCGAAGGCGTCGAGCAGTATGTCGAGGCCCTTGTACTTGCGGATCAGCCCGAAGAACAGAAGCGTCTTTGCGTCTCCTTCCAACCCCAGCGCGCGTTCCGCTTCCGCCCGCGGAATCCTCTCTCCGAAGTGGGTGTAGAGGGGGTGGGGGAGCGTGACGTAGCGGGCGCCGGGCGTCAGGGCCTTCAGGTCTGCCGCCACTTCGGAACTCATCGTGACGCATCCGTCAACGGCCTTCAGAAACCACTTTGTGAGGGGCTTGTCGAAGAAATGGCGCTCGTGGGGCAGCACGTTGTCCGTTATGGCTATGACCTTGCAGTGACTGCCGGTCATACGGGCCACGCTGCCCAGCGAGGGGGCGAACCACGACATCCAGTAGCGGACTATCAGCAGGTCTGCACCCCAGTCGCGTATGGCCTTGGCGGTCTTGCGCCAGGTGAATGGATTGATCGTGCTCAGCAGGGCTTCGGACTCCACCGGCACGGCCGTATCGCCTTCCTGTACATACTGGGTTTTGCCCGGGAAGAGCAGGGCCGGATACTGCAAGGTGAAGTTGAAGGCCTTTACAGTATGAGCCTTGCCCAGTTCACCAAGCACGCTTGCGTTGAACTGGGCAATCCCTCCCCTGAACGGATGGAAACAGGAAAGTATGGCGATTTTCAAGATGCGTCAGTCTTTCTTTTCTGTCTTGCTCTTGACGTATGCGGCGTTGAGGCCCTCGAGCAGGTCGTCGGTGATGTCCAGTGACGGGTCTGCTACTACGACGGGAGCGGGCAGGATGTCACCCTGGGTGGTGAGGATCATTGCATATCCCTTCTCTGCGTTGTACTCGTCGATGAAGGTCTTGATGGCGTCTGCGATCTGGTTCATCATAACCTGCTGCTCCTCGGCGATTTCCTGCTGCTTCTGGGCGGCGTACTGCTGGAAGTTGTTCTGCTGGTCCTGGAGTTTCTTGTACTGCACCTCGGCTACGGACTGGGTCATCAGGCCCTTGTTGAGTTTGTCCTGGAATGCCTTGGAATCCTTCTCCAGCTTGGTGCCACGGCGGTTGACTTCCTGGTTGATGCTGTTGATCCTGGTCTCGGCGACGCTGCGGAGATCGTTGGCCATATCGTATTCGTTGAGCACCCTGTCGAGGTTGAAATATACGATGGAACCTGCTGCCACTGCGGGCTCACCTTCAGTCTGAGGAGCGGGAGCACTGGTGTTGTTGCAGCCGGCGAGCGCGGCGAGAATGACGGTGGCGAAGACGCCTGCGATAATCTTTTTCATCTTTTATGTGTTTGTTTTCGTGTTTTGCAATTTGCAAATGTAACTATTTTTTCCGAATCTCTTCCAGATAGGCGGCTATTGTGCGCTCCAATCCCATATACAGGGCGTCGCAGATGATGGCGTGGCCTATGGACACCTCGTCCGTCCAGGGAATCCGGGTGACGAACCAGTTGAGGTTGTCGAGGTTGAGGTCGTGCCCGGCGTTGAGTCCCAGGCCGCATTCGCGGGCGGCTTCGGCGGCCTTCAGGTAGGGCGCGATGGCGGCCTCCCTGTCGGCGGGGAAGCGCTCGGCGTAGCCGGCGGTGTAAAGCTCAACCCTGTCGGCCCCGCATTCCTTCGCTCCGTACACCATACGCGGGTCGGGATCGACGAATATGGATACCCTTATTCCCAGATTCTTGAAAAACGCGCAGGTATCCGTGAGGAAGCCCTTTGCTTCCAGGGTGTCCCAGCCGGCATTGGAGGTTATGGCGTCGTGGGCGTCGGGCACCAGGGTAACCTGGGCCGGCTTCACGCCTGCCACCAGTTCGCAGAAGGAGGGGATGGGGTTGCCTTCTATGTTGAATTCGGTGGTGAGTATGGGGGCCAGGGCTGTGACGTCGGAATACCGTATGTGACGCCCGTCGGGCCTGGGATGCACGGTGATGCCCTCGGCGCCGAACCGTTCACAGTCCAGGGCGGCCTTGAGCACGTCGGGCATGTTGCCGCCGCGCGCATTGCGGAGCGTGGCAACCTTGTTGATGTTGACGCTTAGTCTTGTCATAACCGCAAATATATCAAAAAATGTGCTAACTTTGAAACCCGATATGAAACTATCATATTATATAAAGGACAGCAGGCTGGAGAACGACCCCGAAGTGCTCGGGCTCCTGGCCGAACTGGGTGCCGCAGGCTTCGACGTCACCCCCGCCCGCACGGCCGCCGATGTGGTCCCGGGCACGGAGATGCTGCTGAGTTTCGGCGGCGACGGCACGTACCTGTCTGCCGCGGCCCTCGCCATTGCGGCCGACGTGCCGGTGCTGGGCGTGAACTTCGGCCGCCTGGGCTTTCTCTCTGAGAACAAGCCCGGGGTTGTGACCGACGCCCTCCTGCGCGGCGACTATTACGTAGAGAAGCGCGGTATGCTGAGCGCCGACGGCTGGTGCAAGGCAGACGGCCCGCAGCTCGCGCTCAACGAGATATGCGTGATGCGCCGCAGCGCCGCGATGCTCGGCATAGATGTGCGCATCGACTCCCGTCCGCTTCCTACCTATTGGGCAGACGGTCTCCTGGTGGCCACCAGTTCCGGCTCCACCGCCTATTCGCTCAGCGCCGGCGGGCCTATCTGTATGCCCTCCGCCCGCGTGCTCATAGTGGCGCCGGTGGCTCCGCACAACCTTAACGTCCGTCCGCTTGTCGTACCCGACAGCGCCGACATACGCATCTCCTTCCACGCCCGCTCCGGGCAGGTCAGCCTCAGCGTGGACAACCGCGAATACGCCATCCCGGCCGATTCCGAAATCCGGGTGCAGGCGGTGCCGGAGGCCCTGAAGCGCGTGGTGCTGGGCGGCTCCAATTTCATCGAGGCTCTCCGCGCCCGGCTGCTCTGGGGCGGCGACGTGCGTAATTTGAATCAATGATTATGGTTATTCCTGAAAAGCTTCCCGTACACGTGACGTTCATAATGGACGGCAACGGCCGCTGGGCCAAACAGCGCGGACAGGACCGCCTGAAAGGGCACTTCGAGGGCGTGGAAAGCGTGCGCGCCATAACCGAGGCCAGCGTGGAACTGGGTATAAAGTTCATATCGTTCTTCGCCTTCTCCGAGGAGAACTGGAACCGTTCCGAGGCCGAGGTGAGCGGGCTTATGAGCCTGATGCTCAGGGCGATGAAGAACGAACTGCCCCTCTTCCTGGACAACGGCATACGCTTCCGCGTGATTGGCAACCGCGAGCGCCTGGGAGCGGACGTGAACGAGGGAATCGATACGCTCGAAGGCCTTACCGCCGGGGGCTCCAGGATGACGCTCATCATCTTTATGAGCTACAGCGGCAAGTGGGACATCAGCCAGGCAGCGAGACGTATGGCCGCCGCCGGGAGCGACAGGATTGAGGATTTCCTGGCTACGGCCGGCGTGCCGGACCCCGACCTTATGATACGCACCTCCGGCGAGCAGCGCATCAGCAATTATATGCTCTGGCAGCTGGCCTACACGGAATTTGTTTTTACCGACACACTTTGGCCTGATTTTAGAAAGCAGGAGTACCTGGCCGCACTGGAAGAGTACGCTTCGCGCGACAGACGTTTCGGAAAAGTGAAATAATTCCGTATATTTGCGGTCTTACAGATAGATAATGGCAAAACGATATATAGTTGTCTTGTTGATGCTCCTTGGCTTCTGTTCCGCAGTGCGGGCACAGGAAGGCGGAGTGGAAGTTGATTACACGCGTCCCAAAAAGTACTATGTGGGAGGCGTTGCGGTAGAGGGCAACAGCTATTTCAGCTCCCAGCAGATAATTCAGCTCACCGGTATGCAGAAGGGAATGGAGCTCACCGTCCCTTCCGACGACGTGTCGGGTATCGTCAAGCGCCTGTGGCTCCAGCGCTACTTCGAAGACGTGGCCCTGGAAATCGACCACCTGAACGAGCAGGGCGACTCCGCATACTTTAAAATTGTCATCAAAGAGCGCCCGAGGGTGTCCCGCTGGTCTTTCTCCGGCATCAAGTCCGGCGACAAGAAGGAACTCCAGGACCGCCTGAACCTGCGCCGCGGCGGTGAATTCTCCGAGTACGTGGAGAAGACAGCAACCGACATCATTCGCCGATACTATGCCGAAAAGGGTTTCCTCAACCCCACCATCACCACGGAGGTCCAGAAGGATTCCATCGTCAAGAACGCCATCCGCGTGAACTTCGACATCCAGCGCGGCGACAAGGTGCGCATCAAGGACATCAACTTCATCGGCAACGAGCACGTGAGCGACTTCAAGCTCGCCCGTTCGATGAAGAAGACCAAGTCGAATAAAATCTATAACTTCTTCAGCAGCAAGAAGTTCAACGAGAAGGAGTACATCAACGACAAGAAGGCGGTAATCTCCGCTTTCAACGAGGCCGGCTACCGCGACGCCCGCCTGGTGCGCGATTCTGTGTATTACATCGAGCCCAAGAAACTCGCCATCGACCTGGTGTTTGAGGAGGGCGACAAGTACTACTTCGGCGACATCTCCTGGACTGGCAACTCGGTGTATCCCAGCGAGGCGCTGAACGAGGTGCTGCAGCTCAAGAAGGGCGACGTGTACGACGTGGTGTCCATGGAGAAACGCCTCTACGGCGGCGGCAAGCAGAACGAGATGGATATCTCCAAACTCTACCGCGACTACGGATACCTGTTCTTCAACATTACTCCCGTGGAGACCAACATCCAGAACGATTCCGTCGATGTGGAACTCCGTATCTCCGAAGGCAAGCAGGCAACTCTCAACAATATCGTTATCAACGGCAACGACCTCACAAGTGAGAGGGTGGTGCGCCGTCAGGTCTTCACCCGTCCGGGCTACCTGTTCCGCCAGTCCGATTTCGAGCGTTCCATACGTGAAATCGCCTCCCTCGGCCAGTTCGACCCTGAGGCCATTACCGATCCCAACAAGGGCTACTCGGTCATCCCCAACCAGCTCAACAATACCGTCGATATAGTTTACAACGTCACCGAAAAGCCTTCCAGCCAGCTGGAACTCTCCGGCGGTTGGGGTGCCAACACCTTCGTGGCCACGGTGGGCCTGAGTTTCAACAACTTCTCTACACGGCGTGTCTTCGACAAGAGCGCCTGGAGGCCCGTGCCGCTCGGCGACGCCCAGAACCTGGCGTTCCGCTTCCAGACCAACGGCAAGTACTATACGGCACTCACGGCAAGCTTCAGCGAGCCCTGGCTCTTCGGCAAGAAGCCTACTTCGCTCAACCTGTCCGGCTATTACACCCGCTACACCAACTCCAACCTCTGGCTGGGCATCCTCAGCAACGACGAGCAGATGGAGGTGTTCGGAGCCTCGGCGTCGCTGGGTAACCGCCTCAAGTGGCCCGACAACTACTTCGTGCTGTACAACGGCCTCAGCTGGCAGACCTACAGGCTCAAGAACTGGTCCGGCTACGGCTTCATCTTCGATACCGGCGTGTCCAATAACGTGAGCTATACGGTCAACCTGCTGCGCAACTCAACCGACCAGCAGATCTACCCGCGTTCCGGCTCCGACATCTCTTTGTCGCTGGCTCTCACGCCGCCGTTCTCGCTCTTCCGCAATTTCGATTATGCGCCCGACGGCAGCAAGATTACTTCCCGCGACGGCAAGCCGATCACCTGGAAGGACGTGCAGTACGACAACTGGACCGTGCAGCAGCGCTACAGGTGGATCGAGTACCACAAGTGGAAGTTCTCCGCCGCCACCTACAGCAAGCTGATAGGAGACCTGGTGCTTATGACGCGTGCGCAGTTCGGATACCTCGGATACTACAACCGCAACTGGGGCTACTCCCCGTTCGAGGGCTTCCTCGTGGGCGGCGACGGTATGTCGGGATATATGACCTACGGTACGGAAATCGTTTCCCTGCGCGGCTACACCAACTACAGTCTTACCCCGCAGAAGGTCACCCCGTACAACACTTCCGGCTCCGCTTACGCCGGCAACGTTTATGACAAATTTACCGTGGAACTCAGGTATCCCGTGATACTTGAACCGCAGTCAACCATATTCGTGTTGGGCTTCCTCGAGGGAGGTAACTGCTGGAGCGACATCCGCGACTTCAATCCCTTCCAGATCAAGCGAAGCGCCGGTGTCGGCGTGCGTATCTTCCTCCCGATGATCGGTCTGCTCGGTGTTGACTGGGGCTGGGGATTCGACGCCACCGACGGAACGGGCGGCAGTCAGTTCCACTTTGTGATAGGACAACAATTTTAAAGTTCGATAATATGAAAAAGATTCTTTTGGTTGCCGCTTTGGCAATGTTGAGCGCAGGTGCTTTTGCACAGCAGAAGTTCGCCCACGTCAATTTCTCCGAGCTCGTGCAGTTGATGCCGGAGGCAGACCAGGCCCGTGCAACTATGGACGCTTCCAGCAAGGAGGCAAGCGATACTTATCAGGCAATGGCCGATGAGTGGAATGCCAAATATCAGCAGTATCAGCAGAAGGCCGCTACCTGGACCCAGGCCATCCGTGAGGCCAAGGAGAAGGAACTCACCGACATCCAGCAGCGTATCCAGGAGTTCCAGCAGTCCGTGCAGGCCGAGCTCCAGCAACAGCAGCAGCAGCTGATGGCCCCCATCTACAAGAAGGCCCAGGACGCTCTTGAGAAGCTCGCCAAGGAGGGTGGCTATATCTATGTGATCGACCAGACCAGCGCCCTTTACATCGACCCCGCCCAGAGCGATGACCTCACCCCTGCCGCCCGCAAGGCCCTCGGTATCCCTGACGACAGGACTATCGAATCCCTCCAGAGGGAACTCCAATCCAAGGCAGAACAGCAAGCACAGTAGTTAAATCACCTTACACATAAGATGCAACATAAAGTCATTGACTTAAAGGATGTTGTGATCAGGTTCGCAGGAGACTCGGGAGATGGTATGCAGCTCACCGGGTCTCTTTTCGCAGATATGTCTGCCATTTATGGCAACGGCCTGTCAACATTCCCCGATTTCCCCGCCGAGATACGTGCGCCTCACGGTACCGTGTCCGGCGTTTCCGGTTTCCAGGTACATATAGGTAGTGAAGGCGTGGGCACGCCCGGCGATTTCTGTGACCTCCTGGTCGCTATGAACCCGGCCGCCCTCAAGTCCAATGCCAAGTGGTGCAAGCCCACCGCAATGATTCTGGTGGACGGCGACGCCTTCGACGAGAAGGGTATGGCGCGTGCCGGCTTCAAGACCGACAATCCCTTCACCGAACTCAGGGTTGAGGACAGGGCGCTCATAGTGGCACCTATCACCACCCTCACCCAGGAGTCGCTCAAAGAGAGCGGGCTGGACCCCAAGACCGTGCTGAAGTGCAAGAATATGTTCACGCTCGGTATGGCCTGCTACATATACAGCCGTCCGCTGGAGTATATCTGCCAGTATCTCGAGCGCAAGTTCTCCAAGAAGCATCCGGAACTCATCGAACCCAACAAGAAGGTACTGAACGACGGCTTCAACTATGCCGCCAACATCCAGGCCATTCCGAATACCTATACGGTAGCCCCTTCGGGAAACCGCAAGCCCGGCACCTACCGCAACATTACCGGCAACCAGGCTACCGCGTGGGGCCTGCTTGCCGCCTCCGAGAAGTCGGGCCTGCCGCTTTTCTGCGGCTCTTACCCCATTACGCCGGCAACCGCCATCCTGGAGGAGCTGGCCTTGCACAAGAGCCTGGGTGCCAAGACCCTGCAGGCAGAAGACGAGATTGCCGGAATCTGTACCGCCATCGGTGCAAGTTATGCCGGCAACCTTGCCGTCACCACTACTTCAGGTCCGGGCCTGTCGCTCAAGACGGAGGCCCTCGGCCTGGCCGTGATGGCCGAACTCCCGCTCGTGGTTGTTGACGTGCAGCGCGGCGGTCCTTCCACCGGTCTTCCTACCAAGACCGAGCAGTCCGACCTGAATCAGGCGCTATATGGCCGCAACGGCGAGTGCCCTATGCCGGTGATCGCCGCCCATTCGCCTTCGCATTGCTTCGACGCGGCGTTCAATGCCGCCAAGATAGCGCTGGAGCATATGACTCCGGTGATGCTGCTTTCCGAGGGCTTCCTCGGCAACGGCAGCGAGCCCTGGAGGGTGCCCGCGATGGCCGATTATCCCGAGATCAAGCCGCCGTTCGTGAGCGGCGTGCTGCCCGAAGGCGAGAAGTTCAAGCCGTTCGAAAGGGATCCCGAGACGCTTGTGCGCCGCTGGGCCCTGCCCGGCCAGAAGAGTTTCGAGCACCGCGTTGGCGGTCTGGAGAAGAATCACGACGGCGTGCTTTCCACCGATCCCGCCAACCACGAACTTATGGTGCGTGAGCGTGCAGAGAAAGTGGCGCGCGTCGCACGTTGCATCCCCGCCCTGGAGATACTCCGCGGCCCCGCTTCCGGCAAACTTCTGGTGGTGGGCTGGGGCGGCACCTACGGCCACCTGCTGAACGCTGTGGAGGAAGTCGGCGACGCCGTGTCCTACGTGCACTTCGACTACATCGACCCGCTGCCTGCGAATACGGCTGAGGTGTTCTCCCATTTTGAGAAGATTCTGGTGTGCGAGCTCAACAGCGGCCAGTTCGCCGGGTACCTGCGGGCCTGCCTGCCGGAGTTCAACTATGTTAAGTACAACAAGGTCCAGGGCCAGCCGTTCCTCGTGAGCGAGCTCGTGGACGCAATCAATAAGGAGTTATAGAGATGGCAAATCTTACGTTCAAGGACTTCAAGTCCGACCAGGAAGTACGCTGGTGCCCCGGCTGCGGCGACCACGCCGTGCTGTCGGCCCTGCAGAGGGCCCTGCCCAAGGTGAGCCAGGCACTTAACTACGAGAAGGAGCGCTATGTGGTGGTGTCCGGTATCGGATGCTCCTCGCGCCTTCCTTATTATATGGATACGTACGGCTTCCACAGCATCCACGGGCGCGCGACCGCCATCTCCACAGGCATCAAGGTCGCCAACCCCTGGCTCACCGTGTGGCAGGCCTGCGGCGACGGCGACGCCCTTGCAATCGGCGGCAACCACTTCATCCACGCCATACGCCGCAACATCGACATCAACATCATCCTGTTCAACAACCAGATTTACGGCCTCACGAAGGGCCAGTATTCGCCCACCTCGAAGTTCGGGGCGATTACCAAGACCTCTCCCTATGGCACCGTGGAGCATCCGTTCAACCCCGGCTCGCTCGTGCTGGGCGCGAAGGGCACCTTCTTCGCCCGTTCGCTCGACGTCGAGCTCAAGTTGAACGAGGAGATTATGACCGCCGCCGCCCTTCACGACGGCTGCTCGGTGATGGAGATGCTCACCAACTGCGTGATTTTCAACGACGGAGCTCATAAGTCAATCTCCGACCCCGAGGTCCGTGCCGACCGCACCATCATCCTCCGCGACGGCGAGAAGATGGTGTTCGGCAAGAACTCCGACAGAGGCCTGGTGTACGACGGGCGCAAGTTGCGCGTGGTGCGCATCGGCGAGGGCGGATACGGCCTCGAGGACGTGCTTGTGCATCATCCTCACGAGGACAATATCGGCCTGCAGACGGCTCTGGCCGATATGAAGGGCCCCGACTATCCTGTGGCCCTGGGCGTCATCCGCGACGTGAAGGACATCACCTACGACGACGGCGTTCGCGACCAGGTCAAGGACGTGATGGCCAAGTCCAAGATACACTGCGTGGACGACCTGCTGCACAGCGGCTCCACCTGGGAAGTAGAATAACACACTAATAACCGATATCGTTTAATGAAGACATCAGACATCATGGCCCGTCTCCAGGCCAAGTACCCCGGCGAGAAAGAGTATCTCCAGGCGGTTCAGGAGGTTTTGGAATCCGTGGAGGAGGTTTACAACCAGCATCCCGAGTTCGAGCAGGCTAAGATAGTGGAGCGTATGGTCGAGCCCGACCGTATCTTCAGCTTCCGCGTCACCTGGGTGGACGACAGGGGAGAGGTGCAGACCAACACCGGCTACCGCGTACAGTTCAACAGCGCCATCGGCCCTTACAAGGGAGGACTTCGTTTCCACAGGGCGGTTACCCCTTCAATGCTTAAGTTCCTTGGTTTCGAGCAGACTTTCAAGAACGCTCTCACCACCCTTCCGATGGGCGGCGCCAAGGGCGGTTCCGACTTCGACCCCGTGGGCAAGAGCAACGACGAGATCATGCGTTTCTGCCAGGCCTTTATGATGGAACTCTGGCAGTGCATCGGCCCCGACCAGGATATTCCTGCCGGTGACGTCGGCGTTGGCGGCCGCGAAATCGGTTACCTCTACGGAATGTACAAGAAACTCGCGCGCGAGTACAATACCGGAGTGCTTACCGGCAAGGGAAGCACCTGGGGCGGCTCCATCTTGCGTCCCGAGGCTACCGGCTTCGGCGCCCTCTACTTTACCCAGAACCTGCTGCACAAGGCGGGCAAGGATATCAAGGGCTGCCGTGTTGCGATAAGCGGATTCGGCAACGTGGCCTGGGGCGCCTGCATCAAGGCGACCGAACTCGGAGCCAAGGTTGTTGCCATCTCCGGACCCGACGGCGTCTGCGAGATACCCGAGGGCATTACCAAAGAGATGATCGACTATATGCTCGTGATGCGTGCATCCAACCGCAACCGCGTGGAGGATATGGCAGACAAGTTCCCCGGCGCCTGCAAGTTTGTCGCAGGCAAGAAGGCCTGGAGCGTGAAGTGCGACATCGCCCTTCCGTGCGCCTTCCAGAACGAGCTTTCCGAGGACGACGCAAAGGAACTCAAGGCCAACGGAACCTGGTGCTGCTGCGAGGTGTCCAATATGGGATGCCAGCCCGGCGCCATCCACTACTTCCAGCACAACGGCGTGCTTTTCGCACCCGGCAAGGCCGTGAACGCCGGCGGTGTGGCCACTTCCGGCCTGGAAATGACCCAGAACGCTTCCCACATCAGCTGGAGCGGCAAGGAGGTCGATGACAAGCTGCACTTCATTATGGATTCCATCCACGAGCAGTGCGTGAAGTACGGCACCCAGCCGGACGGCAGCATCGACTACGTGAAGGGCGCAAATATTGCAGGCTTCATGAAGGTCGCAACTGCTATGCTTGAGCAGGGCACGATTTAGCCATATTGGCTAAATCGTCCCCTTGGGACTACTATCCCCCTGCACCCCCAGGGGACAAGGGGAAGGTTCCCCTTGCGCTGCTTCGCAGCTAACCCCTCGGTCGGCACTACGTGCCTCCGTTTCTCGAACGAACGTGATACGTAGGCGGATATAAAAAGACCTGATCGTTTTCGACCAGGTCTTTACTTTTTGTACCTATGCGTATCAGCGCTTACTTGCGGTACTTCTCAGGCATTGAGAAGTGGTAGGAGATGATGAGCGGGGTGTCCACGTCGGTTAGCCAGTTGGCGATGGCGAAGTTGACGTCGAACTCGTTCTGGCCGATGGCGTAGCGGCTGTCGGGACCGTTGATGCCGATGCTGAGTTCTTCACCCTCGTTGATGTAGAGCAGGCGGGGGTAGGTGAGATTCTCGCCGCCCGGGGCCTTGGTGAGGGTGATGGGGATGGAACTCACGTTCTTCAGGTACACGGTGACTTTCTTCTCGGAATACTTGACGTCCGTGATCTGCAGGCAGGCGCGGAACAGGGGCTCCAGCCACTCGGCCTTGCCATAGACGCACCCGTCGGCGAAAGCGACGCTGCGGCGTGCCTCCAGGGCCTCGCGTATGCTCTTGAGGGAGCGCTCCTTGGCGAACACCAGGGTCATCGGGCGGTATTCGCCCTTCTCGTAGTCAACCCACTGGAACATGGGCTTGTGGGCGTCGGTGCCGGTAACTATTGCAAGGTCTTTCTCTACGGCCCAGTGGAATGCCTCGGGGTCGTAGCCGCTGAAGCGGTTGACTATCTCTATGCCGTCAATCAGGCCTGCATTCAGCAATTCGGTATGGATGGGCCACCAGGTGGTCTCGTTGCGGGCCTGCTGTTCCCAGTCGGGATGGTTCCACACGATGAATCCACCCTGGCGGCGGGCCTCCTTCAGGCCGCCCCAGATTGCTTCTTCCTCTTTCTTGAACTCATCGGACCAGGACTCGCCGTCACGCTCTTCGGCAGCATCGGCTACGGCGTCGCCGTCCTTGATGAAGTGGGTGTTGAAGTGGCCGGGGAAGATGCGGGAACCGCGGGTGAGCTCGCCGCCGTGGATGACCATAATACCATATTTCTTGGCGGTCTTGACGGCAATCTCATAAGAGGTGTTGCGGTTGGCCTTGGCACCGAAATCCTTCACCATATGCTGGTGACGGGTGTCCATATGGTCCGTGATGGACATAAAGTCCAGACCGTCGTAATCGGCTTCGTCCACGCGGGTTACGGGCCAGACGACCGCGTCGCTGAAAGTGGTGTGGATGTGGAAATCGCCCTTGAGGGTAAGGTATCCCGGGATGTCAGGGATGATGGCTTTGTGGGGAACTGTGGCGGCCGCCTGCAGGCAGATTGCGGCAATCGCGAGGGAGAAAAGCAACTTCTTCATAATTTTTTTGTTCGAGTAAACAAATATAAGATTTTTTTTTCTACCTTTGCAGTCCAAAAATGAAAAGGGGGTGATATAAGGAATGATTATCGTACAGGTTAAAGAAGGCGAAAATATCGAGCGCGCTCTCAAAAAGTTCAAGCGTAAGTTCGAGAAGACGGGTGCAGTCCGCGAGATGCGCTCCCGCAAGAATTTCGAGAAGCCTTCCGTAAAGAGGCGCATCGCCAAGCAGAAGGCGATCTACGTACAGCACCTCCGTCTGCTGGAAGAGCAGTAGAATTCACACGATACTTCAGAGGTCGGCACTTTTGTGCCGGCCTTTTTTTTGTCTGCGGGTTGCTATTCGCGGAGAATTTTGTTATATTTGCTCGTTATTGTACCTTAAAACTGCAGGAACTATTCATTAACAACTAATAACAACATTATGATCATTAAACGTACACAGTTCGCAGCCAAGGCGGAGTACAATGCTCCCGCCCTGGAAATGGAAGCACGTGTGAACGGCGAGATGCTCTGCGACAGCGC
>DBYB01000036.1 GCA_002309995.1 Bacteroidales bacterium UBA1197 | reverse complement strand
CTCCAACCTCCAACTCGTCTTCTTCGTCCCCCGCCGCCTCGCCGCCTCACCCGCATCGGAAGACCTTCTTTTCCTTCCCCTGCTGAACGAAGAGCCGCTCCCCCTCCCTATAGAGCCCGCCGCAGGGAATTACTTCTACCGCTGGAGCGACTTCCTTAATTATTGCGAGCCGCTTCTTCTGGAAGCCCGCTCTACCCTCTCCGTCCACAAATAAGGCCTTCTACGTGGACAAACTGCCGGTTTTCCCCGGTTCCTCCACAAAATCGCCTGTTTTTGAGGATTTATTCCGATTTTTATCTACCTTTGCAGTCCAAACTATGGAGGAATGGCCGAGTGGTCGATGGCGGCAGTCTTGAAAACTGTTGAACGGCAACGTTCCGGGGGTTCGAATCCCTCTTCCTCCGCGCTATGCAATGCAAATGAAGGTGCCGCACGCAAGTGCGGCATTTTTGCGTGACGGCGTACCCGTCGTGAGCTCGCTCACGTAAGGGTGCGGCGGCATGCAAAAAGAGCCGGAGGCTCACCGGCATTTGCATTGCTCTCGGAGGCCGAGGGAAAAGGCACGGCGCAGCCGTGGCTAATCCCTCTTCCTCCGCTCCAAGCGTCTGCTCCGCAGGCGCTTTTCGCGTAGTAAGAGGGATTGCTACTATCCCCCTGCACCCCCAGGGGACGGGGGGAAGGTTCCCCCCGCCTCGCTCCGCAAGCCCCCTTCTATCTCCCGCCTCCCTATTCATACCCGCAACTCACACTCCTGCCGTACTACTAGATGATATGTTTAAGTAAAACCTCAGGTTTCAAGTCTTTCATCATAGAAAAAGCGAACCACTTCTTCCCCATATCTTTCAGTGAGGCGCCGATATGGAAAACCGTATCGTCAATCACAAGGAACCTGTCGTGAGCCTTGTCGAACGTCTGTACGTCGATGGGCGGATACTGCGCATTGTGTTTGTCAATATCAAGCTTAAAAGCGGCAGTAATTGTCTTTGTGTAAATAGTGGCACTAACTTTATGCCCCCGTTTTGTGAGCATGGTCAAGACTTCGTCGTTGACATAGTTGTCGATGAGTACAATCCTGGACTTGGCGCTGCGGATCAACTTATTCACGAATTCATACGCATCATAAATTTGGCCGTCGAAGAAGATACCTTGCTTCGGAAATACAATACCCTCCTCCAATTTACTGAATAATAGAGCAATCTTATTGTCGGTCTCCAGTTGTTTATACTCCATCCTGTCCAGCCTCTGAAATATTTGGGCATTGCAAAAAGAAAGTGACGCATAGAAACAAAAGCCCGCATAATAAGAATATTGGCTTGTATTGCAGTTTCGCTTCGTAATAAACCAGACAACATCGATATCCCTTGCTCCGTAAACGCATATGGTAATGCTCTATCTCCGCCCCTTGTGTTTGAGATGCCATTTTGGCATTTCAAAGCATCAGCCTCATCCTTAGTCAGCTGAAACATAAAATCTGAAGGAAAACGAACAATATTACGTTTTACCTGCCGGTTCATATATCCCACCTCTACATGATATAGCCTTGCGAGATCGCGATCCAACATAACTTGCTTACCACGCACAACTGTTATTTGATTCTGAACCTCTTCCAATTGTTCATCGAAAGAACTGTCATGAAATAGAAGTTTATTCATAGATACATCATCTTCCTGCTTCTCAATAGCCCTCTTCGTCATAATCGTTACTCCTTTTCTGCGAATATAAGCAATTCCATGGAATACTTAGAGCATCAACAAGCTTGTTTTGCGCCAAAAGAAAGATTATTACTATCCCTACCCCGCCTACCATAGAAAACTCACACTTCAGACACTGACCGTGGCTGACCATCCAAGCAATGGACCCTCGGCTACGATATTAGGGGTATTTTGATACTGAGGGTCCCAACATTGGACCCTCGGCCACGGTCACAGCCAGAAGTTGCCGGAGCGGAGGCAGGGAGGGGATAGTAGTTGGAAATCAGCGATAACTGTATCTCCTGTGCGTAAAAATGCGCATAGGAGATACAGAAAGTACTGAGAATCAGAGGATTGCGAAAAAACAGTGGGTGCGGAAGGAGGAGAGTATTGCGACGGGGTGTGTTTGCTTGTAACGAAAAAATTCGTACTTTTGGAGGTATGAGAAGAGCAGTTTTATTTTCTTTGGTGATGACGATGGGATTATTGAGCAGTTGCGGGCTGTTGGCGCAGAAACCCAAGGGGGATTTGATTTATTGCAGCTATGCGTGCCGGGGAGCGGCGGGGCTGGGGTCGGACTACTGTGAGCTGATTGCCGACGAAGGTATGGAGCCGAAGGTGGTCGTGGTGATTAACGACGACAACCGGTTCGGAGACCCCGTGATACGCAAGGAGTTTCCGATAGATAAGAGCGTAGTGGATTCACTCGCGCAAATCCTGAAGGAGGGAAAAGTGTACCAACTCAACGGATACCACCTGGAGGAACCCATATGCGGCGGGCATTCCTACCGTATACATATGGAGTACTCATCCGGCGACAAGGTCACCGCATACTGGTACGGCCACGGTGTGAAGGACAAGGCAATCGACGCCTACAACACCATAGAATACTTCTTCAAGCCCTGGCGCGAGAGGGCTATCAAAAAAGAGGAATAATCTATCCCAGATAAGCTCCGTTCTCAAGGAGCTCTGCGCGCACCGCGGCAACATCAACAGCTGAAGGCAGTACACCTGCCTCAAGCGCGACGCGCGCGGCAGTGCCGGCGGCCTCGCCCAGAGCCATACAGGTTGACATAACGCGGGTTCCGGCCATTGCCTCGTGATTCATTGACGAGCAGCGGCCGGCAACAAGCAGACCCTCCACCTTCTCGGGAACCAGAACGCGGTAAGGGATATCGTAAGCGTCGGCAGTAAAGAGCATCGTGCAGTCGCCACCCTTGGAGTGGTGAATGTCAACGGGATAGCCCGCAACCACCACGGCATCGTCGAAGTGCTTCATTGACAGAACATCCTCAGCCGTAAGCACATACTTGCCAACTATCACGCGACTCTCGCGGATACCGGTGAACGGAGCCACCTTCTCTACGCGTGCGTCCTCGAAACCAGGGACGAAGCGGCGAAGGTACTCGGTAACATCCTTCATCTGCCTGTGTGCAGTAATCTCGCAACGGGTATAGCTCGCAGGGTCGGTACTGTCGGTGCCACTCACGCGAGTCATATTAACCCAAATCTCATCGGGCTCCAGGCCGGTAATAAGGATGGTCCTGGATACGGGGATATCAAGCCCGGCCTCCTGAGCCTCGCGAATCTGACGGCGCAGGCCAACAGTGATGAAATAACCGCTCTTGAACTGTTCCGGCGGCATTACGTCCATATCGTAAATGTCGGGATGATTGACGATTGCGTCGCGCAGCTCCTGCATCTTAACCCCACGCATCTGGTACATAAGGGTCGGAGGCTGCATACCGCCGTCGGCATCGCCCTTGTGGCACTCAACGCCTGCGCGGAAGGCAACGTCGCCGTCGCCTGTGCAGTCAATGACTGTCTTAGCCAGAATAGCCTCCCGTCCGCATTTGGACTCGATGACAACTCCAGTTACGCGGTCACCGTCTTTAAGCACGCCGCAGCAGAAAACGTACATCAGAACCTCGACACCGACCTCCTCCATCATATCGGCGCAGACATTCTTTGCCTCCTCCGAGTTGATGATAGTCAGCGACATATGGTTCTTGCAGCGCTTGTGCTCGCTCGCCGCGCCACGCGCACGCAGCCGGTCGATGAACTTCTGTGCCTCACCCTTGATGACCTGGTTGCCCTTAGGGCCCAGGAAAGCGAGGATGGGAAGGCCAATAGTCAAATTGCCGCCCAGGAAGCCCCTGCTTTCGAGCAACATCACCTTGTGGCCGCCCTTGCGTGCGGCAGCATAAGCCGCCATTACGCCGGAAGGACCGCCGCCAACAACTAAAACATCCACGCTTGCGCGTACCGGGATTTCCCTTGCGGGTTCGAAAACTGTCATAATACGAACTGAGCTAATTCTTGATATCTTTCATAGCGGCGCAGGTAGAACGCGTGCCGCTCAGGGTCAGGAGTATAAGTGGCGCAGGCGCCGGGGCAGAGGGCATCCTCGGCCTCCAGAACCGAACCGTAAAGGCCGGCGGCTACCGAAGCGTGCACGGCAGCTCCCATCGCGCATGCGTCTTTGCAGTCGGACACCTCGACAGGGCTCCCGAGCACATCGCAAAGCACCTGCATAACGAACGGCGACTTCTGGGCAATTCCGCCCACCGCAATCATTTTGTCGATGCGGATGCCACCGTCGAGATACTGGTCGATACAGGCCTTGGAGCCGAATGCCGCAGCCTCAACGAGCGCACGGTAAATCTCTGCGGGAGAGGTAGTTATACGCAAACCGCTGATGCTGCCGGTAACAATATTGCTGGGGTTGGGCGCACGGCGGCCGTTGAAGAAATCGGTAGCCAGTGGCAGATCGTCGCGGAGCGCGATTCCCTCGGCCTCGGCGGCAAGCTCCGGCAATTCCCTGCCGCTCAGCCGCTTAAACCAGGCGAAAATGTCGCCAAAGGCAGACAAACCGGTCTCGTACCCCATATAACCTGCCAGGATAGTTCCCTCTGACTGACCGAATAGGCCGGGTATGAAATGTCCGCGCATCTCCTCAACCGGCATCACCGCCATATAGCAGGCAGACGTGCCAAGGTTGAGAACGGCGACTCCGGGACGCACGCCGGCACCGACGGCACCCGAGTGGGCGTCGCAGTTGCCAACGGAAATAACCACGGAGGTGCTCAGGCCCAACTTCTCCGCCCACTCGGGGCAGAGCGTACCGGCTACGTCGGACGAAGGATAGTTAGTCTGAGGGATGCGGCGCAGCACCGGCAGGAGCAATGGGTCGATCTCCTCGAAGAACCACTCCGGAGGATATCCGCCCCAGTCCTTGTTCCAAAGCTGCTTGGCAGCGGGGATGCAATGTCCCCACTTCATAGAGCCGAAGTCGCGGCAGCCGGTAAGCAGGTTGGTAACGAAGTCGCACTCGTCCACGAAACCATAAGCGGCCTCGCGCACGGCGGCGTTCCTGCGCAGGATATGCAGCACCTTGGCCCAGGTACACTCGGATGAATAGTGGTTGCCGCTCTGGCAGATGTAGTTGGGCTCGTGGCGCGCGCCGGCGGCCGTAAACTCCTCTGCCTCAACGGTTCCCGTATGGTCCTTCCAGAGCACGAACATAGCGTCCGGATCTCCGGCAAACTCCGGCAGGAGCGAAAGCGGCATACCGCTCGCATCCGTCATCGCAACGGTGCTGCCGGTAGTATCCACGCCGATGGCGCAAATGGCGGACGGATCGGGGCACGCGGCTACAACCTCGCGCAGCACTGCCTCCAGGCACTCGATGTAGTCCAACGGGTGCTGACGGAACTGCTGCAAGATGGGGTCGCACCAGCGGCCTTCTGCCCAACGGGCGTAATTACTTGTTGCGGAAGCGACAATGCGTCCGCACGAAGCATCCACCAGCACCGCCCTTGCCGAGTCGGTACCGTAATCGATGCCAATCGTATAACGTATCATTGGAGGATGCGTGAAAGTTCACTCTCGAGGCTCTTGCCGCCGGTGGCGCTGAGTTCGCCGTCCGCCAGCAGGAAAGATGCGGGAACGGAGCCCACGTTGTAGAGCATCACCGACGGTGAAGCGGCGCCCAGGCCGTCGTTGACGTTGATCCACGGAAGCTTCTGAGCCTTGACCACGGAAGCCCACGTCAGCTTGTCGATATTGAGATCGACGGCATAGATGCTGAAGCCACGGCCGTGCCAGCGCTCCCAGAGGGGCATCAGGACATCCAGGTTGAACATCTTGTCTTCCGCCGCGGAGGAGTCCCAGAAATGCACCAGCACCGCCTTGCCCTCAACGGACGACAGCAGCACCTTCTGCCCGGCTGCATCCGGGAGATTGAGGTCCGGGAAGCCGGTAACAGGAGCCGATCCAACGAGGGTATTCAGCTTGAGTGCGTTCTCGCGGCGCTCGGTCTCCTTCTCCAGGGCCCTGACGTAGCGGGACTCGGGATAGACGGTCTTGAGCGAATCGGTGGCCTGACGGAACAGTATGGCGTCCGTAAGCTGGCTGAACACCGGAGTATTGGCGTCCAGCTGTTGGAAAAGCACAGGTATGACGGTCAGCGACTTAAGGTTCTCGAGCACGTAACGGGTGCACTCCCTGTAGTAGTTAAGATAGAGCGATGCGACCTCGCGCCCGTCGGCTGCTGAATTTACCTCTGCTGAGAAGCGCGCAAGGCGGCGGTCCACATCGGCCAGCTTTGCAGACTCCGGAGAGCCCTGGACGTCGAAGGCGCCAAGCGTATCGGCGGCGACCACGGCTTTCTCGCCCTCACTGAGCAGGAGGGACGCAATCCTGACGCCGTTCCGGAACAGATACACGAACTCCGGCTGGCCGGCCTTCACCTCCATAGCGTAACGCATATGGCCGGTGGCGTCGCTACGGACGGTATCCAATACCTTATATACATTGACATCCAGGAGCCTGACCTCCACGTCGGAGCCGGGGGCGTCTGCCACGGTGCAGTCGATGTGCGCCTTAGGCGAGCAGGCGGCCAGCAGCATCAGGGCCGGCAGGAAGAACTTAAAGCTTCTCATACTCGGAAAGGATGGAGGCGGCAATCTGAGCCTGTCTCTCGGGGGTTACTTCGGGACGCTTCTTGCGGAAATCCAGGTCGCCCTCGGTCTGGAGGGGGACAAGGTGGATGTGAGTGTGGGGCACTTCCATACCCAGCACGGCCACGCCAACGCGCTTGCAGGGCACTGCGGCCTTGAGGGCCACTGCCACCTTGCGCGCAAAGGCCCAGAGGCCGGCATACACATCGGGATCCAGATTAAAAATATAGTCATCCTCAACATTCTTGGGGATGACCAGGGTGTGTCCTTCAGCCAGGGGGCTGATATCCAGGAAGGCGTAGTAGTTGTCGTCTTCCGCAACCTTGTACGAAGGGATTTCGCCTTTGGCAATCTTGGTGAAAATTGTCATAACCTGATATCGAGAATCTTGAATTTCAGAATGCCGGAGGGCACCTTGGCTTCGACGGTCTCGCCCTTGGCGTGGCCCATAAGGGCACGGGCTATCGGCGTGGTGGCTGCAAGGCGGCCCTTGGAGAAATCGGCCTCCTTCTCGCCCACGATGGTGAATTCCATCTCGGCGTCGGCGGAGAGGTTCTTCACCTTGACCGTGGTAAGCATTCCAACCTTGTCGGTATTAATCTGTGACTCGTTGATTACCTTTGCGTTTGCGATGGTGTCCTGGAGCTTTGCAATCTTCAGTTCAAGCAGGCCCTGAGCCTCACGGGCCGACTCGTATTCAGCGTTCTCGGAAAGGTCTCCCTTCTCGCGGGCCTCGGCTATTGCCGCCGAAATCACGGGGCGCTGTGCAAGGGCCTCGGCCAGGTCTTTCTTCAATTTCTCGAGCCCTTCCTGGCTCATATAATGTACTTCTGCCATAATTAAGCGTTAAGTGAAACAAAGGAGTCCTGTCTTTTTACGACAGAACTCTAACCACATCGCAAATGTACGAATTCTTTTTGGATTTTGCTATATTTGCCTTATGAAAAGACTGGCAATAATATTGGCGTTCCTGGCCCTTTGCCAGGGGCTCGCCGCCCAGGGTCTCAAACCGCAAGACGTGCAGTCAGACGTGCGCAGGGCCGCCGACTGGTTCTCCGGCTACTGCTATAAAGAACCCGCCGTGGCGCCGAGTGCTCCGGCCGGTTTCAAGCCCTTCAACATAAGCACCTACGCACGCCACGGAGCCAGGCTCTACAGCAAGGAGAGCCTCTACGACCAGATGCACAAGCTGATGACAAGCGCCGATGCCAACGGCCAGCTTACCCCGCTGGGCCAAGAGCTGCTGGAGCGGAGCGAAGCCGTTTACGCCAGGGTGAAAGGCCGTTCGTACGACCTCACGGAATACGGCCAGCAGCAGCACCGGGTGGTCGCCGGCCGCATAATGAAAACCTGGAAGCAGGTATTCAAGGAGCGCAGAAGCATAGACGCACGTTCCACGCAAACCAACCGTACCATATTATCAATGGCGGCGGCGCTCGACGAATATCGTCTAACCGACCCGAAACTCACAATCCGTTTCGACGCCTCGGCGGCCGATATGGGCGCGCTGAATCCCACGAGCAAATATAACCCCCGCGCGGAGGAGCGCGACTGGAGCAAGGCGTTCGAGGCCGACACGGCGCGCTGGAATCCTGCCTTCAAGGCCCTGTGGCGCAAGAATCTCGACCCGCAGAGCTACTTCGGCCGCTTCTTCAAGGATCCCGCCGTCGTGCTAAATGTCTTCAAGGATTATATCAACGCGGCCCGGATGTTCTACTTCTATCTGGCATTCTCCGAGACGCTCGGGCCCGACGAGTCTCTGATGTACATGATGGACCCTGCGGATGCCTGGAAGGCCTGGGAATGCGAGAACTTCCGTATGTACAGCTGCTGCGGGGCCACTCCATTGTACCATGGCCGCAACTGGGCACTGGAAGAGGCGCTACTGCGCGACTTCGTAAAATACTGGGAGACCGATATGACCGGCGACGTGGCAGCACGGCTGCGATTCGGACACGACTACAAGATTGCCGGCCTGCTCACGCTGCTCGAGGCAAAAGGCTGGGACAAATGCGAAGCCGACCCCAACGAAGTTTGGAAGATATTCGACTTCGGCAATATGCCGATGGCATCCACCCTGCTGTTCGCACTGTACCGCAACGACAAGGGTGACGTACTGATACGCTGCACCCTTGATGAAGAATTGCAGTACTTCCCTATTCCCTGCTACCGCGATGCCGGCGGCCGCGAGTGGCAGGGATACTACACCTGGAACGTATTCCGGGCCCACTGCGAGCGCCGCCTCGCACTGGCCGACTTTATCCTGAACAACACATAATCCTATATGCTAAAGAAACTCAGAATAATACTGGCGGCGTTGTGCTTCATTGCCATAACGCTGCTGTTCGTGGGTATAGGCCACGGATGGTGGGGCTGGCTGGCGAAGCTTCAGCTGCTGCCCGCCACGATGCGGCTGATAGGCAGCTTCACCCTCGGCAATGCCGCCGTGGTGTTTGGAATCCTGCTGATTACCTTGCTGTTTGGGCGCATCTACTGCTCGGTGCTGTGCCCTCTGGGAGTTTTCCAGGACATCGTAATATGGCTGCGGAAAACACTCGGAAAAGTATTCAAGCCTCTACACAAGAAATACAAGTTCAACAAGGAGCGCCGCTGGGTAAGATACCCTGTGGCGGCCGCATTCATCGGATGTATCATTGTTGATCTTCAGCTGGTTGTCTCGCTTCTCGGCCCCTACAGCGCCTACGGGCGGATGGTCAGGAGCGTCGTTGGCGGCGGTCCGGCCCCGCTGCTCATAGCAGCCGGCGTGACATTCGCCCTGGTCGCCGTCTTCTCCTGGCTCTGGGGGCGCGAATGGTGCAACTCCGTATGCCCGGTAGGCACGATACTCGGATGCATCAGCAAGTATTCCCTTTTCGGAGTACACTTCGATGAAAGCAAGTGCGTCCATTGCGGCGGCTGCGAGCATATCTGCAAGGCCTCCTGCATCGACTTCAGTACGATGAGCGTGGACCGCTCCCGCTGCATCGACTGTTTCGACTGCGCCGCGCTCTGCCATCTTCGCGGCATCTACTATGGACTCCCCCGAAAGCAGGCCCGAGAGACCGCAAAGGCCAGCGAGGCTGCATCGGACGGCAGTGCGAAACTGAGCCGGCGTGCGTTCGTAAGTACATCTGCCGTGCTGCTCGGAGCGGGCCTCACCGCCGCAGCGCAGGAGATGAAGACGGACGGAGGCCTGGCACCGATGGAGCCCAAGGTGCCGATTGACAGGAAAACGAGGCTGGTGCCTCCGGGAGCCATAGGCGTGAAGAACTTCTACGACCGCTGCACCGCGTGCCAACTGTGCGTAGCTGCGTGCCCAAACAAGGTGCTGCGCCCGTCTACCGACCTGGACCACTTCCTCCAGCCGCAGATGGGCTACGAAAACGGCTACTGCCGGCCTGAGTGCACGGCTTGCTCCGAGGTCTGCCCTGCCGGAGCAATTCTTCCGATGCCGCGTGACGCCAAGACGCTGGTCAGCATAGGTTATGCAGTAGTAAATCCGGAACTCTGCCTTGCCGCCAAAGGCGAGACAGGATGCGGCAAATGTGAGCGCGGATGCCCTACCGGGGCAATCAGTATTGTCCGGGCTGACGGCGTACGCCGCCCCGTTGTGACCGAATCCCTCTGCATAGGCTGCGGCAAGTGCGAGTACCTCTGCCCCTCTCGCCCCGTCAGCGCAATTACGGTAACAGGATTGGAAACCCACAGGAATCAGGTATTATGGACAGGAGAGAATTCTTAAAGACATCGGCAGTTGCCGGATTGGCCATAAGCGTGCCTGCCGGCCTGACTGCCGCTTCCGGTAACGAATACGGCGCGATGCCTCAGCACTACCCGGGCATAGGCATACTTGGCTACGGCTGTATGCGCTGGCCGATGACCAAAGACTCCGAGGGCAATGAAATAATTGACCAGGAGGCCGTTAATGCGCTGGTCGACAAGGCCCTGGCGAACGGAGTGAACTATTTCGACACGTCTCCCGTTTACCTGCGGGGAGACTCCGAGCGCGCCACTGCGGAAGCCCTGAACCGCTATCCGCGCGACAAATGGCTCCTCGCCACCAAACTTTCCAACTTCTCCAACGCCACCTACGAGAACTCCGTAAAGATGTATCGTCGTTCGCTGGAGATATTCAAGACCGACCATATCGACTACTACCTCCTGCACTCAGTAGGCAGCGCCGATGACTTCAAAAAGCGTTTCGGTGACACTGGAATATTGGATTTCCTAATGAAGGAAAGGGAGGCCGGTCGCATTCGCAACCTGGGCTTCTCCATCCACAGCCAGCCGCAGGGATTTGACTCGATGATGGAACTGCACGAAAAGTACAACTGGGACTTCGTGCAGATCCAGATGAACTACCTCGACTGGACGCACGCCGGCGGGCGCAACACGAACGCGAAATACCTCTACGAGGAACTCGCCGCCAGAGATATTCCGGTAGTGATAATGGAGCCACTGCGCGGAGGTTCGCTCGGCACGTTGCCGAAGCCCCAGGCCGAGCGGCTCAAAGCGATAGAGCCCGACCGCAGCATAGCCTCCTGGGCCTTCCGCTTCTGCGGCAGCTTCCCCAAGGTGATGTGCGTACTGAGCGGCATGACCTATATGGAACACCTGGACGACAACCTGGCCACCTACTGCGACTTCAAGCCGCTGAACGACGAGGAGTTCGCCCTGCTTGAGGAGATTGCCGAGAACCGTATGCAATTCCCCCTTGTGGGATGCACGGGCTGCCAGTACTGCATGCCCTGCCCCTACGGAATCAACATTCCCGGAGTATTCCGTTTCTACGACAACAATATCCTGGAAGGAACCTACGTAACGGGGCCGGAACAGAAGCATTACGCCCGCATCCGGCGCAAGTATCTCGCCAACTACGACAAGGCCGTGGAGTCAATACGCCAGGCTGACCATTGCATCAGTTGCGGCAAATGCGTAAAATCCTGCCCGCAACGCATCCGGATACCGGCGGAATTGGGCAGGATAGACAAGTATATCGAGCAAATCAGGCAGGATACGCTCTAGAAAGCGTAACCAAGTCCCAATGCCAGAGTGTTGCCAACGGCGGCAGACCCCACAAGGTATGCCGCGTTGACGCATACGCCGAAGAACTTGGCCCCGAGGCCCAGTGACAGATAAGTCGGGAACGGGCTGTTAAGGCCAAGGCTGTAGCCTACTCGGGCGAAAGCCAGGTCGTTGAATCCGTATTCCACGCCAAGGCCGGCACGGAGACCTCCCTTGAAGAAGAAATCGGCCTGCGCAGCTGCATCCAGGGAATGCTTTTCAGCGAACACCAGACCATACTTTCCGGCAACGGTAACAGCGGTAGGAAGCCCGAAGGAAGTACCATCGGCAGCCTTTACTGAAGTACCGAGCGATGTAACACCTGCAGAAAGCTTGGCAGGCCCGAACGCCGCGGCTGCGATGATATCGCCTCCGAACGCAGTATAGGACTGCTTGGGAGTAAGGGAGCTGCTCAGCAGACGCAAGTCAGCGCCAACGCTGATATTGGGCGTAATCTTAAAGGCGGCGCCCAGGTCTGCACGCATATTCGTAGGAGCAAAGGTGCTTCCCTTGGAGCCCATATCGGTCACGATCGTATATTCAGCACCGGAGTCCATACCGAAGCGGGCACTGAGCGCGAAACTGCTGCCAAGGCGGGCAAATGCATCCAGATTGATGTCGCTGGATGATGCTCCGTTGGGAGCCCAGTTGTACCAGGAGGCATTCACGTCCAGCGACTGGTCGCCAAGGAGGCGCACGGCAGCTGCATCAGCAGTTGCAACACCACCCATAGAGAGCGTGCGGACGTTGCGGGGAACTACACTGAAAGGCATGGCCACGGAAGCGGCGTCCTGGGCGTACGCAGAAGCGGCGGCCAGGCACAACGACAAGATAATCAAAGTCTTTCTCATGGCAACTACAATTTAACTATCAGTGTTTTATGTACCTTGCCCTCGGATACCACCTCAACGGCATAAGAGCCGGGAGCATAGCCGCGCATATCAATCTTAATGGGATTGAAAGCGTCGCACTTGGCACTTGTGATGGAAATGGCCGCACCGGCAGCACTGGAAACGGTAACCTTTAGTTCCTTCTCCATACCGTCGCTGACATTCAGGTAATCCTTTACCTGGGTGGGATAGACGTCGGGATCTGACTTGGGGTCGCGTACCAGGACGCGCATATCGACGGAAACCTTCTCTCCTCGGACGTCAACTCCGGTGATGACCACATTGGCCACACCATAGTCGAGAGTCGTGAGGTTAAGCACGTTCTCCACCTGGTTAAGATGCACTATGCCAACAGGAGAAGTAGTGATTTCGTATTTGAGCTGCTCCCCGTCCGGGTCGTTGAAATACAGGTCCATATCGAAGGTCTTCTTCTGAGCGAACTCCGTAAAGAGCTGGTTTTCAGGAGCAGACTTCACCACAGGGGCGTGATTCTCAAGAATCTCGTACTCAATGGTTTCGACGGTAACGGCTCCGAACTCGTCCGTAACCTTGTATTGTGCCGCATACTTACCGGTGTCGGCATTCTTGGCGGTAACAACGATACGGTAAGAGCCGTCGGGCATCTGCTTGCTCTCCGCGGCAGCGGAACCGGGAGTAAACTCAACATTGATGGCGTGCCCGTCGGGATCGAATATATCATAGTCGATATTTGCAACCTCGTGGGCCTTGAGCACTACTGAGCCACTCTGCTTGGGATTGATGGCAGGTGCGGTATTCGTACCCGTCTTAACCTGTTTAATCGGAGCGATTTCGGAATAATTGCGGCTGTAGTCGCAGGCCACGAGCGTCACGAAGTAATCCTGCACGAACTCAAGACCCGGAAGCGTTCCTTCAATGGGAGCGTTGACCTTGATGCTTCCTACCGGAACTTCAATCTGAGATACACCTTCGGGGGCCGCAAGCATATCGATACCTTCGAGCTTCGACCTGTCTTTGGAGGCCAGGAGCATATAGGCGTATGCCTTGCTGTCGTCGGGGTCGGAAGTAACGGTCCAGGCAAAATCGACGAAGTTGGAGTGTACGGAAACGGTATAATCGGTAACGGCCTTGGGAGGCTTGGTACTACCTGTAGCAAAAGCGCCGAAGGCATCTACGAGCGGGCCTATCTTGCTTGCAGCCGGCATAACCTTGGAATTGGCTCCGGCCAGCAGGCGCTGCTTGAGCATCTCGTTGGTAAATCCGGGGCCACCGAAATGGGAAACCAGCAGAGCAGCCACGCCACTCACGTGCGGGCAAGCCATTGAAGTACCCTGGAAAGAAGAGTACTTGTTGCCGGGGACGGTGCTGTAAACCTGTCCGTTGCTGTAATGCACGGAGCCACCCGGGGCGGCAAGATCTACCCAGTCGCCGTAATTGGAATAGTAAGCCCTGGTAAAATCGGGAGCCACGGCGCCTACTGCAATAACCTTGTCGTAAGCGGCAGGCCAGCCAATGCTCCATCCGTCATTACCGGCAGCGAAGATAACGACGCCACCCTTCATAGGTCCGGTCTGGTTGCCGTTGGCATCGATACCTGCATACTTGATAAAATAGTCGATAGCTCCCTTGATATAGCCGACGCTACCGTTCTTAAGGGCGTCTTCCTCGCTCACGTAAACGTGACCCCAGCTGTTCTGGGAAATAACGGCGCCGTGGTCTGCACCCCAGACCATAGCATCGTAGAAGTTTCCGGTAAGGTCGTGGTCGGGATCTTCAGGATTGTCCTGGAAAACCTGGCAGGACATAAGCATCACGCCACCCTTTCCGTTCAGACCGCCGGCAATACCGCAGCAACCTACGCCATTGTTGTTGATGGCGCCAATGGTTCCGCCTACGTGAGTGCCGTGTGAGTGGGGAACGATAGTGTAGCCTCCGGTCACGAAGTTCTTGCTGCCGCTGGAGCCGCCTGGGAGCACAACGCCTGCAAGGTCCTCGTGGTTAGGGTCAACTCCGCCATCCACAACGGACACTATGACGGTATTCTTGCCTCCGGTGTACCTTTCCCACACAGGAAGGACGTTGATGTCGCAACCTTTCTTGTGGTTGGCAGTGAGGGTACCGTCGTTATAATAATGCCACTGCTTGCGGAGATCGGGATCGTTGAATACCGCCGTGGGCTTGATACGCCTCTCGGGAGCGGCACTCAGGATACCTGGAATCTCATCCAGGCTGGTGACGGCCTTGGTTCTGGGATAATTCGGGTCGTATTTGACACGGTACCACCTGTGAAGGCCGGCCTCACGGTGACGGGGCTCCCACTCTCCTGCGTCGCTGTACAGACGCTCCACCGAAATGGCCCCAATGCTGCGGAACACGGAGTTGGCAGCAGAAGATTTGGTCTCCAGGAAACGCCCCTTTGCCAAATCCATCTCCACCTGGGCAACGAGTTCGTCGGAAAGCTCAACTATGATCTCTCCGGGCACGAAGCAGTCGTCTTCCGTCAATTCCGTCTTTTCTTCCGCTGCCGGCTGAGTCACTTGCTCCAGCTCGGAAGAGCAAGAAGCAAAGAGAAACGCGGCCAGGGCCGGAATAACTATAAAGAATCTTTTCATTGCTGACTTGCGACAAAATCAACCACGCTCAAAAGAGACATCGGGTTGTTCCATTTAATTTTATTCTCTTTCAGGAAGGCCTTGAAGGCAGCCTGATCGCACAGGGCGCCAACATCCCTCTTGGTAGCGTAAATGCACTTGCCGTTTACGAAAATATACTTCTTGCGGATGAGGGGCAGGGTCTTGCCTTCATCCTTGGCGTTCTTCAGCTCCATATGATTGAGACTGGTGCTGGAATTGGTAGCCCCGATGCCTTCCAGGGAACTGAGGGCCATAGTGCCCAGGGTAGAGGAAGAAGAGCCGTAAGCAGCCTCGGTAGAATTAAGCTTCACGATATCGATTTCGCTGCACTCTGCAACGTAACCGTTGTCGTTCTTGGCGAGAATCTTCATCATACGACCGGCAGCGTTGATGTAATAATCCTCACCGATACGGGCAGAGAAAGCCCTCGTGGCAGGGAGCTCCTTGATGAGTCCGTCCTCGATGAAATGAAGGGTTGAATGGAGAAGGCTCACATTCAGGTCTGCACTCTTCTTCGCTCCTTCGGTAGTAAGAATCTCGCCTTCGGTGAAATCGGAATACATATACGGCCAGGTGGTCGTAGGAGTATAAGACTGGGCGCTGGCTGCAACGGCAAAGAGAGCCATTGCAAAAAGTAAGGTTAAGCGTTTCATAATCGATTTCATTCTTTAATGCATCTCACCGAATAGCCGTCGGCCCTGGAGCCGCTGGAGACCGGAGAGATAGTTATACTGTAATTCTTGTTGTAATCCGTAAGGCTGAACGAAAGCGCAACGGCCAGGCCGTCGGTGCCGGTGCTTGCAGTGTTCGTCCAGTAATTTGCCCAAAGGCCGACCATACTGCCCATCAGCATAGCATACTGGCCGTCGTAACGGGCGGCGGCCGGGAAGTAAGACAAGACGCCGGCCTTCCTGTCGAGATAAAGGTCCCAGCCGTCCTGCCAATCGGAGAGGGTATATTTGCCGTCCCCGTCCACATCTGCAACAGCCACTTCGGCAGAACCGCCGAGGTCGTAGAAAGCAATGCCATCTACGGTATCACCCGAGGCCCAGGTATAGCCGCCGCTCTCCGTCATATAATAATAAGCACGGATAGGCGCCACCCTCCAGCCAACCGGGCACGGGTCGTAGAACGACTTGCTGCCGGTCTTGGTGTACTTGCCGTTAGTGCGCTCGTTGCCGTCGGGGTTGCCCCACAGGGCGGAGTTGGATTCTGCAGGCAGCAGCCAGTCGCGGCAGGTGGAGAACTGGTTGTTGTTGCTGATGCACACGTCGGGGTGCGCGATGCTGTACGCCAGATAGTTGTTCTTGCTGTCGTACATATTAGTCTGACCAATCTTCACCTGATTGCCTGCCATATCATAGACGGGCATATTAAGGGTGAAGACGGAACCCTCGTGGGCCACGGGGGAATGCGGGAACGGATCCTTGCGGCCCCACT
>DBYB01000004.1 GCA_002309995.1 Bacteroidales bacterium UBA1197 | reverse complement strand
TAGTACAAATTGCTGCAAAACTCAGAAAAATATGGAGCAGCATTTACTAACGAGAATCGCTAATGTTTTGCTGAGATATAGCGACACAGATCTTGACATAAGCTTTAGAAAAACTCGTTTTGATTGTCCCGTGCTTGACGATATAGAGAGAAGACAACTCCAAGGTAATCGTCCCTTTCTCCGACAATTAGAGTTAAAGCGCTTGATTAGTGAACGATTAAATGGAAATTTCGAGAATTGGGATGTGAACGAATGGATTGTTCATAACTGGGGAGGAATCCCCAGATTTAATATAGCAGACCATAATCGTATAACTGATTTTCGTGACCATATCAATGCGGGGCTTGTTACGAATAATGAGTTTAAGCGTATTTCGTCTCTTTCAAAGATTGCATCTTTTGTAAATCCGGCGGAGTATTTCATATACGATTCCCGCGTTGCATTTGCTCTTGATGGAATCCTGCTCGAAGTAAAGAGAAATAATCCCGAGCTTGATATTCATTTTTTCCCGTTACCATCTGCTATAGGTGGTAGAGACAAAACGATGAAACGTTATATTTCAAATTTATACCTTGAGGCGCATTTCCTAACGCCTGCTGAGGTATATTCAGAATATAATGCACTGATTCTTTCGCTTGCCAAGAATGAAAAGCTAAAGAAGACTCTCCCTCCCAGTTGGGTGGAAATGCTACTATTTCATCTTGGCCGAACTGGTGGGGAAATTGAGAATAGTTTACCTGATGACTATTCTGCGGTAAAACTAACTGTAAAGGCAGAGAATAATAAGAAAGTTGCACCGTTAAAAAAGGGAAAGAATAAGCGTCTTGATAGTTTTAACAAAATAAACCGTCTCGAGGAAGGTGAAAAAGTCCTTAGCCGAAAAGGAAGAACTTTGTGCGGGTATAAGATAACAGAAGATAAGCGAGACTTATATGTATTTGTTGGTGAGGATGCTAAAAAATGCTATTGTGAAATAATCTCTTCAAACGGGGAATATAGTGAAAGGGAGATTGAAGTAATAGAATCATATCATGTTTTTCATCACCATCCGACTAGAACACAACAGCCTTATTATATCCGTGAGTTTGATGTATCAAAGAAGTCTGCAGCTCGTTTTTTTATGGAGGATATAAAGGAGAAGATTGTAATAAAATGTCAAATAAAAAAAGAATCCATATGACTATAGAGCACCTAATGGCTTTTCGCCCACATGAGATACTGTTGCATTCACTTCCGATTGATTTGATATTGCGGAATTCTTTGTTTTATCCTAATTGTGGACTTGATGGAGAGATTATCCGCTCGTGTAATCAACAGTTTACGGAATTAGGCATTTGCAGTTTTATATATTGTGATCCGCGAATTAACCAAGAGCAACTTATAGACAACTTGGATACCTTCTCGCATTACAAGGTCTTAGCCACAAAGGAGTTCAATCCTTTTCAATTTCCTTCAATCGAAGAACCAGTTGGGTTCGACCCTCCATATGAGCCATATGGCCGGTGGACTGTCTACGAAAAGGATCCTCATAATTATATCGAAGGTGGGCCAGAGCGTTTTTCTTTATTGTTCTTTGGCGGCCAGCATATGTTTATGGAAAACATATATGCTCTTTATCGTGATAATCATATTCCTCTTAAAGCTTTTGTAGGAGGAGTAGAGCTAAATCACCATAATTCACCGTCGGCCCAGATCGTCTTTTCTTATCCTTCTCCTGAGTTTGTTTTCTTCAAAGGGGCAAATCAAGATGAAGAGTTTATGGATGATGCTTATTCATATGAGGGAGAAGCTGATATCCATCCTAATGGGAACGGGAATGTGACTATTTGGCGATTGAATAATCTAATAGAGCAGTAATTGTTGCGGGATATTTAGTTTATGGTGCAAAAGCTTTTTACCAAATCGGCCTTCAAACAGGCCTTGCACTGCCCGGCGTCGTTATATTATTACTTCGATAGCGAGCATTATGCCAACCAGAATAATGTAGACAGTTTCCTGCAGGCACTGGCCGATGGCGGCAACCAGGCCGGAGACCTTGCCAAGGTTTATTATGACATAAAACCTGAAGCAGACCTGGCGGATGTAAAAGGCTACAATCCGTCTGTCGCAAAGACAATGGAACTGCTCAAGCGAGATAACGTGAACATTGCCGAGGCAGCCTTCCGTTGGGAGAACTGCTTCGTCCGGGCGGATATCATTGAGAAAAAAGGCAATCTCATAAACTTGATAGAGGTAAAGGCCAAGTCTTGGAATCCTGAGGAAGATTTTTTTGTGCAAAAGAACGGCAAAGTGAATGGTAGGATTCTGGAATACTTGTATGATGTAGCTTTTCAAAAATATGTCATACAGAATGCGCTGGGGCCTCTGTTCAAGGTAAAAGCTTTTCTTATGCTGGCCCACAAAACCGCAATCGCTGATTATGACGGTATCAACCAGCTCTTCCAATTAGTGAAAGTTGACGAGCACCATAACAAAGTAGTTCGTAAACCTGGCGCTGAACGCCTGCGTGAATATGCCCATATCCTCAATCCTGTCGATGTGGATGAAGTGGTCGACCGAATCATTGCCGGTCAAACTGGAGAGCAGGAGGCGCTGATGCACTGCAGTTTCCATGAGTTTGTAAAAAAGATGGCCAAAGAGTATGTCGGCCATACGAAGAGGGACTCGCCTCTTGGTAAGAAGTGCTTCAAATGTCCGTTTTACTCCAACGAGGATACTCCAGGTATGCTGGACGGGAAAAAGGAGTGCTGGAAAAAGCTGGCGAACTTTTCGGAAGAGGATTTTAGCCGTCCACTTGTCCAGGACTTATGGGGCCAGTACATTGACAGGGACAAAATGATTAAAGAAGGCAAGTATTTCCTGCAAGACCTTTGCCGAAATGATTTCAAAGAGACGAGCGGCAATAAGCCAGGCCTTACGCATATTGACCGCAAACTCATTCAGATTGGTCTGGCTACCGGGAAAGCTGACTTGCTCGCAGATTACAGCCAAAACATCCATGACGGTATCTATCTGGACGTCCCCGGTCTTAAAGCCGAAATGACCAATTGGAGGTATCCCCTTCATATGATTG
Organism: Bacteroidales bacterium UBA1197; assembly: GCA_002309995.1. Taxonomy (GTDB): domain Bacteria; phylum Bacteroidota; class Bacteroidia; order Bacteroidales; family UBA932; genus Cryptobacteroides. The sequence continues at coordinate 35,445 of DBYB01000004.1, read as the reverse complement.
ATTTTGAAACCACAACCGTACCACTTCCTTTCTATAAGGGTATGCGCCCTTATGAACAAGTTGCCTTCCAGTTCTCCCATCATATCATTAAAGCGGACGGAAGCATTCGTCACGAAGGACAATTCCTCAATACCGCCAAGCACTATTTTCCAAACTTTGATTTTCTCAGGAAGCTGAAAGCCGAACTTTGCAAGGACAATGGCACGATCTTCCGCTATGCCCACCACGAGAACACTGTTTTGCGTTCTATCCGCCGGCAACTTATCTCAAGCGACGAGGCTGACAAACAAGAACTTATTGCGTTCATTGACAGCATTACTCATCCGACCGGCAATGAAAAAGAAGGAATGCCTGGCCCCCGGGATATGGTTGATCTTATGGATATTGTCCTTCGGTACTATTATCATCCGTCTATGATGGGCAGCAACTCTATCAAGGACGTTCTTCCTGCAATTCTGAATTCCAGCAAAGCAATTCAGAAAAAATACAGGGAGCCTATCTATGGAGATACGATTCCCAGCAAGAACTTCAAGAATGGCATCACAAAGGCCTGGATTGAAACCAATCCGGATGGCACAGTAAAGAATCCGTATAAGCTTCTGGATTCCATTGCCACTTTCCTTGGTGTAGGAGACGAAGAGTTGGAAAAGTTTGACGCGACATATGTGCAAGAGGGAGAGCAAATAGCCAACGGCGGTGCCGCTCTCGCCGCCTACACCAAATTGCAATTCACCAATGAGTCCGAAACAAAGGCCCTGGCCGAGGCCCTCCTCCGTTACTGTGAACTGGACACGATGTCCATGGTTTTCATTTGGGAGTATTTCCACGAAATGACAGGCGTATAATCAGACACCTATGAAGATAATCAGGATCGACTACTACAACTACCGCATAAGGAAAGGGCGGGCCGACATCCTGTTGCAGAAGGGGGACGGGACTGAGTATTGTATCCCATTCCATTATGTAGGGGCTGATGAAAGGCTTCCACTTCATAGACTGTCCGGCAATATGGAGGACGACGGAGACCTTGTGTTCAACGTCATCACGCTCAATGACTGCCATATGGACAAGAAGGGCCGGGAGTGGATACCACTGTCAAATCTGATGGGGCTGACTCTTGTAAGGAACGACTCGCTCCACATATTGCACAATATCCTCCGGTTTTTCCTGTCCAGGTGTCCTGAAGACGGAAATACCGAAATCATACGGAATGCAGGAGAAATGCTGGATGACGTCCTCGTCCGTATTGCCAGGCAGGAATATGTCTCATGGCTGCAGGAGCTTCTGGAAAGAAAAAGGCCGTTGGTCATGGACGCATATGTCTCTCCTGCGGATCCGGCCTTGGTGCGGCGCGAAATGGAGACTCTGGAGCATTTCCGGGTACGCAAGCCAGACAATCCGTTGGATGAAAAATTGATCCGCGGAGGCAAGTACAGCTACGAGCCTGTAGACTATGAAGTGTTCGGATGCACAATAAAAGGAATACCCATCATCGGGGATTCTTCCTTTTTGTCCTCATTGTTTGAGGAAGAAGAGGAGACATAAAAAAGCCACCCTTTCAGGCGGCTTGGAAGCATGATCCCGGCGCGACTCGAACGCGCGACCCACAGCTTATCACTGCCACTAATCCACTCCGTCCAGCATTTCCCCTGTCTTCGCCCAGTAATAGTACGCCTCCGGAGAAGGGAGACGGAGTTTGGACAAACGAGTTGGCAGAGATGCTGAGAGTCGCATATCAGAGATGCTTCTCCCGTCATAGCGTTCAAACGATTCAGCCCCCTTGCTGATGAGGGCGGAAAGGTAGGCGGCCTTGGCAGCATCGGCAGATGCCTGCTCAATTTGATACTTGCCCATATACATAAACGATCGCAGGCGGGAGATGCCGTTCTGCAATGCGGAGAAGTCACCCAGCCCGACCGCTCCGCGAGTGGAGATGCACAGGGCGGTCTCGAAGGTGTCTTTCAGAGAGAAAGACGGGTCTTCTACCATCCTCCGGTAAGACAACTCTACGCGTGCAATCTTGTCGTACACACGGGAGACCACAGGAAGGTTATCACAAGCGTCAAACAGACGGCCTATGTCGTAAAGTTGTTTTGCAATCTCAAGGTTGCAGTCGCTAGATCCCTTAAAGTAGGGGATGCCGGAGGTGTTGGGCGCGAAAGCGGTAAGTTTGTCACCGAGAATATCATTCACGGATGGGATGCTTACCAGCAGCGGCTCCCCGTCCAGAGCAATGAACGGACTCTTGATGGGAAGACGCTCAACCTTGTCGTAATGACTGTCTTCGTATAGTACATCCAGCAATATGTTTCCAGGGCGGGCGTCGTTGTCGCGGAAGGCAATCTTATAGAAGAATTTGGAATGAGACTTGGGGATGTTCGTTCCGCGCTGTATGCGTTCGACTGTCTCTACGTCAAGGAATCCGAATCTGCGGTAGTCTTTGAGGTAGGTCTCAATGTCTGTTCCTGGCGGGCAAATGACGTCCACGTCGATGGATAGCCGATGTCTGGTACCAGAAAGAAGCAGCATCAGTGCGGTGCCGCCCTTCCAGGTGAAGGGGCAACCGGATGCCGACAAGAGTTCTACAAGGGAGAAGGCGCGAATGACCTTCTCAATGAGGTTAACATCCGGGTAATGGAGCGTGTCGGATACTTTCTGTATCCATTCACGGGAATAACAATCTGAACGTATCATAATCCAAGCTGGTTAAAGTCATTCTCAAATTCCTCGCGGCGGTGACGACGGCCGGCATAACGGAGGAGTTTGGTTGTGTTGATTGTATAGAGCGATTTGGCATTATCGAGCATTCGGAAAGCTTCACCACCGGCAAGGTAGTCGAAATCGGCATCGCAGCGTATATCGACAAGTAGTTTTTCCAGCATCGGAACAGTTACACCACCAGATTCCTGAAGAGGAGAGCCGCTGACAAGTGGCTTGATAATCAGTCCGGGCTGGGAAATATCTACGTAATCATAGAATGTTTTTTTGTCCGGACAGTGGAACACCCGGCGGCCTTCTTCTTGAAAACGGTGAAAGACGGTCTCTGTCAATTCTCTCTGCGTCTCCACATAAGTGAGGGCATTGTAAGACAGATGATGTTGGATACTGGAAAACAGGGAACCTTTATATACGCAGAAAGTGGCGTCATGATACGAGGCTTTGAGCATATCGAACAGTTCTTTGTCGGTATCAGCCTCTCCAGGAATGAAAAACGCCCGAGGTTTTGCCGTATACCTGCCTTTGCCAATTCGGCCAAGCCGACCATCCTTCGTGAGTCGGCAGAGATACCACTCCAAGGTCGCGTGGGACTGTAGTATCGTATCCGGGATTGCAGTAGCAATCTCAGTGGATGTGAAAATGGGGTGCCTTTTGGCATAATCCATTATGTGGCTCTCAATTTCTGACATGGCATCTGTTTCGCGCCGTAAAGATACAAAATATTGTCAAATTTTTCAATAAGTGACAAGATTTTGAGGCGCTGTCAAACGTATGGGCTGCATCTGCTGATAAATGAAACCGACACCTCTACCGTTTTTAGGATATTCCTGATAATCAGTCACTTCCAGCTCTCCTATGCGCAGGACGGAGCACAGGAGAACTGGATTTCGTTTATAATCTGGCAGTTACAGAAAACGCCCCAATTGAGATTGAATGCACCCCGACGAAAAAAGCCACCCTTTCAGGCGGCTTGGAAGCGTGATTCCGCGGGGATTCGAACCCCGGACCCACAGCTTAGAAGGCTGTTGCTCTATCCAGCTGAGCTACGGAACCTAAGGGATTGCAAAGATAGTAAAAAAATTACTTCTTACGCCGGAGCGTGAAACTAATATACGAAATGATGCCCAGCACGATGATAAGGACGGCGTGAGACTCGTGGCAAAGGGTGGCGTAGAGTATGCCGGTATCCCACGTTGCCGCGTATAGGGTCTGCAGGGTCAGCGATACAAGATAGTGGTACGCCCCGATGCCCCCGGGGACGGGAATCACCGACGCGATGTTGCCAACGGCCGAGATGAACAGGGCGTCCGCGAATCCCAGCGAGTCCAGCATCGGAATGGCCTTTAGCCCCGCCCAGCTCATACATACGTACATAGTCCAGATGCCGACGGTATAAAGCACGAAGAGCCATTTTCGCTCCATCTTGGCGATACTCGCAAAGCCTGCCCCAAGCCCGATAATCCACCCGGCCAGCTTGCCGAATGCCTTCACGGAGCCACGGAAACGGAACACCGCCCAGAAGAATCCGCCGACCAGTAAAATCGCGCCCGCAATTATCCACCAGGCCGAAAAACTCATACGGCCTGCGGCGGGCTGCCATATCTGCTCCATAAAGAAGCTGCCGAACTTTCCCCACCCGGTCGCAAGCGCGAGCGCGAACAGCAGCAGAATGGCCACCACGTCGCAAACGCGCTCACATACAACGCTACCCAGGGCCTTGTCGTACCCCAGACGCCTGTTCCTCGACACGTAGCCGCAGCGCACGAACTCGCCCGCTCCGGGCAGCACGACGTTAACCGTGTTGCCCACGTTGGTCGCATCCCAGATGTCGAGACGACTGGCCCCCGGATCCATCGGCCGGAGTATCGCCCGCCAGCGCTCTTCGCGCAGGACCAGCGCCAGCACGGAGAACACGATGAACAGCGCCACCCAGCCCCAGCGGGTCTGCTGCAGGCCGCTGAGGAAGGCCTGCCAGTCCACCCCACGGAACGCGAAGTAAACCAGCACGCCGGCCAGTACGAACGACAGCATGTATTTCAGTACGTTCTTCTTCATCTCTCCAGTCTTTCCAGATTGCACATTATGAGCTTCCCCTCGCCGTCGCGGAGGTGCATTCCGCTGCCGAGGCACCACTTCCACCATTTGCATTCCAGGCATTTGCCCTCACGCAGGGAAGAATGGTCGCGGAACACTCCGAAGCGCTTCTCCCACACTTCCGTGAAATCGTCGCTGTAGATGTTGCCCTGGTCGTAATCGGAGCGGATGCTGTTGCAGCCCGAGATGGCTCCGTCAACGCGTACGGATGCAATGCTCAGGCCTGCCTGGCAGCTGAACAGGTGGTCGCGGACGCGCCCCTCGTAAGGCCCCAGGAAGCCCTCGCAGCCGTAGCTCAGATGAATCTTCCCCTCGGCCCGGGTGCGAACGATGAATTCCATCAGGCCCTTGTACTCCTCGGCCGTCAGTTGCAGCTCAGGGTCTGTGGCGGCACGGCCCACAGGGAATATGGTGAATACTCTCCAGGCCTTGAGCCCCAGCGAGATAAGGTATTCTTTCAGAGCCTCCAGCTGACCGTAATTCCGACGGTTGACGCAGGTTACCACGTCGAAGCCGATGCCCTTGCGCGCCGCGAGCAGGCGTATGGCCTCGGAAGCGTGGGAGAATGCGTCCGGCACGCCCCGCAGCCAGTTGTGGTCTTCTTCCAGGCCGTCCAGGCTGATGGTAGCGGTGCGCATGCCGGCATCAATCAGCTGGCGTATCTTCTCTTCGCTCATCAGCCTGCCGTTCGACACCATACCCCAGGGGAAACCCAGGGCCTTGATGCGGCGGCCGCAGTCAACTATATCGTCCCGCACCAGCGGTTCGCCGCCGGAGAGGATAATGAGTATCTTGCTTGCGTCGTATTTAGCCTTGATTCCCAGGAGCACCTTTTCGAAGTCCTCGAACGGCATATCCTTAAGGACGGATGAGACTTTGCAGTCGCTCCCGCAGTGACGGCAGCGCATATTGCAACGCTGGGTGCACTCCCAGAACAACTGCATCAGGGGGTGCTCCTTCGCTTCCTGTTTGAGGAAAGCGCTGTTTACGTCCAGCGCTATCCTCTGTTTCAGGGTCGGGAAAGCCATCTCAGCCGTTCTCCTGAGCTTCGGCGGCCTCTTCTTCCGAGGCCTCCTCATCTGCAGCGGCTTTGGTCCCGTCAGTCTGCTCGGTGCTTTCCAGGTCCTGGTCCTCTATGTAGGGAGCAGGGCCGTAGCAGGCCGTGAACACGTTCAGGCCGAGCACCAGGCACATAAGTTTAAGAAGTGCTTTTTTCATATTATAATAATGCTAAGAAAAGCCTAATCTTGCACGATGGTCCATTCAGCACCGTCCTTGGTGTCTTTCACCTGGATTCCGAGGGCCTTGAGGGAATCGCGGATGTGGTCCGAGGTGGCCCAGTCCTTCGCGGCCTTCGCGGCGGCGCGCTGCTCGAGCACCATCCCCATCAGGCCGTCGATAATCTTGCCTGCGGAGTCGCTGCCCTGGGAGGCTTCGTCCTTGAGTCCGAGCACTCCGAACACTATGTCATCGAAGAGCTGGCAGAGGGTCTGGATGTCGCCGGCGCCGAGTTTCAGGGCTCCCGCTTTGGCTGAGTTGATAATCCTCACGGCCTCAGATATATGCGCCAGGGCTACAGGGGTGTTCATATCGTCGCAGAGGGCGTCGTAGATGCCTTCGAACACGGCACGCACCTCGGCTGATTCGGCCGGGCAGCTGTCTGGCGCCACACCGAATGTCTCCTCACCGTAAGCGTACGCCGGAGCCTTGCGGCCGGCCATTGCGTAGAGGTCGCGGGCGGCCTGCATCACGCGTGCAAGCCCCTTGTCGGCGGCCAGCAGGGCGTCGTTGGAGAAGTCCAGCGTGCCACGGTAATGGGCCTGAAGGATGAAGAAACGCACGGTCATAGGGCTGTAGGCGCGGTCGAGCCTGGGGTGGTCGCCGCTGAAGAGCTGGGGTAGGGTGATGAAGTTGCCGAGACTCTTGCCCATCTTCTGGCCGTTGATGGTTATCATATTGTTGTGGACCCAGTAGTGAACGCCCTGGGTGTGCCTGCATGCCACGTTCTGCGCAATCTCGCACTCGTGGTGAGGGAACATCAGGTCCATTCCGCCGCCGTGGATGTCGAACTCCTGCCCGAGGTACTTTTCGCCCATCACCGAGCACTCCAGGTGCCAGCCGGGGAACCCTTCGCCCCAGGGGGACGGCCAGCGCATAATGTGCTCCGGCTCCGCCTTCTTCCAGAGGGCGAAGTCGAAGGGGGCGCGCTTGTCGCCCTGCCCGTCAAGGCTGCGGGTGCCCTCCAGCGTGTCGTCCAGATTGCGGCCGCTGAGCACTCCGTAGTGATGGTCCTGATTGTACTTCTGCACGTCGAAATAGATGCTGCCGTTGCTCTCGTAGGCATATCCTGCGGCGAGAATCTTCTTCACCGCCTCAATCTGCTCCACGATGTGGCCGCTTGCGCGCGGCTCGATGGACGGCGGCGCCACGTTCAGCAGCCGCATTGCCTCGTGGTAACGCAGGGTGTACGCCTGCACCACCTCCATCGGCTCCAGCTGCTCCAGCCGGGCCTTCTTTGCGATTTTGTCCTCACCCTCGTCAGCATCGTGCTCCAGATGCCCCACGTCGGTGATATTGCGCACGTAACGCACCTTGTATCCGAGGTGCTTCAGCAACTTGCTAAGCACGTCGTACGTAACACCCGGGCGAGCGTGCCCCAGATGGGCGTCGCCATATACAGTAGGGCCGCAGACATACATCCCCACGTGCCCTTCGTGAATCGGTTTAAACAGTTCCTTGCTCCTGCTGAGCGTATTCGTAAGTCTGAGAGGTCTCATAGAGTGCAAAGATAAGAAAAAATATGGACTCTCTTCCCTCAGCCACGGTCAACCGATGTTAGCAACAGCGAAACGGATGAGGAAGGCTCTTCGTCCGCTTCGGCAGAGAAAAAGGGAAAAGAAGGGATGGGAAACGCAAGCTGATGGGAAACGCGCCCGTAAAGGGCTCCGGATCGTCAGTCGAGGGGGTACTGGAAGATGTTGAGGCGGCGGGGAGGGGAGGAGCCGGCGTCTTTGCTGGCGAAGCCGAGGTAGAGGATGCCGTTCTTGATTTTGATGCCTTCGGGCTCGAAGTAGCCGAGGTCTGTGAGGCCCTCGGAGGCGAGGAGGTCGAGGTTGGCGACCCAGGGGACGGAGGCGGATTCCAGGATAGTTCCCTGGCTGTTGATGAGGTACGCGGTGGCCCAGTTCTTGGCCTTGCCGGAGGCGACTTCGTCCGCCTCGGCGCCGTCGCCCTGCATCACCCAGAGTTTGCCGTGGTGCCAGTCGTATCCCTGAGGCACGTTGTAGAACGGCATCTTGAAGCTGTGGATGGGGGTGATCAGGGAGAGGTCGCGTGCGCGGACCGTGGGGCGCTCGGTCACGACAGGATTGCCGTAAGATATATTGTAGTTGAGCGTTTTGGTCTCGATCGGGGCTGCCTTGATGGTCTCCAGGTCATAAACATACACCCACGACTCGCTGTATCGGCACCAGATGGCTATCGTTCCGGTGTCTTCGTCGTATGCGGCAATCATACGTTTCTTGCCCGGCATCCAGTAATTGTCGGTGCTCTGCGATGGGAGCATCGTAACTCCGTCCTGAAATCGAACACGCGATAGGATCTGGGAGTCGGTGTAGCGGTTGGTCTGACCGGATTCCAGGGTGCCGTAGTTGGATATCCACAGGTAGTCGCCGTCGTCGCATCGCTCCACGAACATATTGTCTCCATGCCCGAAATACTTCAGGTGCATATACTGCTGCGGGTCCTGGGCGTGCACGGGCTTGCGGGTGACGGAAATTGCGTGCGGCCCGCCAGAAACCTGGCAGGCGTACAGGTAGTTGTCGAAAAAGTCCCACGACTGGGTGACGGACTTGTAATACATTGTGTATCCGCAGGAGAACTGCATATCGCGGCTGTATGCCTTCTTAATCTGGCTCAAATCCACAACCCGCACGAGGCGCTCAGCATAAACGTCCGTGCCCTTGATAGTGGCCGTAATTGTTGCCGACCCCCGAGCTGCTCCGGTCAGGAAGCCGCTGGAGGTAACGTACGCGACCTTCTTGTTGGAACTGTAATACTCTATGTCGTAGTACTTGTCGGGGTCGAAATCCTCCCCACCCACCTCGCACGCAAGGTGCATAGTTTCAGAAGGATACAAGTCCACCCATTCCGACGAGAAACGCAGGCTGAGGCGCTCCGGCCCGGGTGCAGGAGGCTCGGGCTCCGGAGGGTCAGAAGGCTCAGGAGGATCAACAGGCCCGGGAGGCTCCGGGTCGGTCTGCTCCTTCCCGTCCGGGTCGTCCGGGTCCACCTTGGGCTCGCACGCCGCCAGCAGCAGCGCCGCCAGACACAATATCGCCAACGGTCTCTTCATCCCTGCAAAGGTAGTGAAAAATTGTTATCTTTGTATGTTATGAAATTCATCAGCTGGAATGTGAACGGCCTGCGCGCCGTGGCAGGCAAGGGCTTTGCCGATATCTTCGTGGAACTGGACGCGGACTTCTTCTGCCTCCAGGAAACCAAACTGCAGGCCGGGCAGATAGACCTGGAATTCCCCGGCTACACCTCCTACTGGAACTACGCCGAGAAGAAAGGCTATTCCGGCACCTGCATCTACACCCGCGAGGAGCCCCTGCGCGTCACAACCGGAATCGGCATCCCGGAGCACGAGACCGAAGGCCGCGTGATCACCCTGGACCTGCCTGAATACTATCTCGTCAACGTCTATACCCCCAACTCCCAGGACGGCCTGCGCCGCCTGCCGTACCGTATGCAGTGGGAAGATGCCTTCCGCGAGTACCTCTGCGGCCTCAAGGAGCGAAAGGGCGTGATAGTCTGCGGCGATATGAACGTTGCCCACGAACCCATCGACCTGAAGAATCCTGATACCAACCACTTCAACGCCGGATTCTCTGATGAGGAACGGGGCAAGATGACGGAGCTCCTGGCCGCCGGCTTCACCGACAGCTGGCGCTCCCTTCACCCCGACGAGGCGAAGTACTCCTGGTGGTCGTACCGTATGGCCGCCCGCGAACGCAACGTGGGGTGGCGCATAGACTACTTCCTGGTGTCCGACAACCTTGCCTCCCGCATCGAGTCCGCCGACATCCATAACGAAATTTACGGCTCCGACCATTGTCCCGTAGAACTGGTGCTGCGATGAAGAAAGTCCCCCTATGGCAGATTTTTGCCGTGTTCGCCAAGATAGGGGCGTTCACGATAGGGGGAGGGTATGCAATGATACCCATAATCCAGCGGGAACTGAGCCGTCGCGGGTGGATACCCGACGATGAACTTCCGGACATCGTGGCTCTGTCGCAGAGTGCCCCGGGCGTGATGGCCGTTAACATCTCCATCTTTGCCGGATACCGGATGCGGGGCGTCAAGGGCAGCATAGCCGCCACCCTCGGCTCCATCACCCCGTCTTTCCTGATTATCCTGGCCATCGCAATGTTCTTCTCCGCCTTCCGCGACAATCCGTGGGTGGAAAGGGCCTTCAAGGGCATCAGGCCGGTGGTCATCTCGCTCATCGCGGTACCTATGGTCAATATGGCCCGCAAGTGCTGCACCACCTGGTGGAAATGGGCTCTCGCCGTCGCCGCCCTCGTGCTGGTGGCTTTCCTGAACGTGTCCCCGATATACATCCTGCTCGTAGTCCTCGTGACGGGCTTCAGCGTAACTTTCTTCAAGGAGAAATGGAAGCGCTGAGTCTCATACTTCAACTTGCATGGACTTTCTTCGTGGTGGGCGCATTCACCATCGGAGGCGGTTACGCGATGCTCTCGCTCATCCAGAACGAGGTGGTCGTGGCCCACGGATGGATAAGTGAAAGCGCCTTTACCGACATTGTCGCGATCTCCCAGATGACCCCGGGACCGATAGGCATAAACGCCGCAACGTACGTAGGTTACAACGTGCTCTACGAGGCCACCGGCCTGCAATGGATGGGCGTCGCCGGCTCAGCCGTAGCCACTCTCGCGCTTGTGCTGCCGTCGTTCCTCATTGTGCTGGCGATAGTCCGCTTTTACACCAAATTCCGCAACAGCACCCTGTTCGAGGGCACGATGGGCTGGCTCCGCCCCACAGTCGTCGGCCTTATAGGCGCGGCGGCGATAATATTGGTGATTAAGACCACCTGGACAGGATTAACACCAGACTTCTCCATAGTCCGCGAGAACTTCGCCGACTGGAAGAGCTGGCTCCTGCTCGGAGGCGCTTTTGCGGCGTCGAACTGGGGCAAGATAAACCCGATAATCGTTATTCTTGCAGGAGCGGTTGCCGGCTTGCTATTGTATTGAAAAAAAACTATATTTGTCCTTTACCGATAAAATGTCTTAGTATGGAAAAAGTAATAACGTCAACGAATTATCAGGACATCCTGTCTGCCCCGGGTCTGGTGGTCATCGATTTCTGGGCTACCTGGTGCGGCCCCTGCCGCATCCTGTCTCCCACTGTGGACGAACTCGCCGTAGAATATGAAGGCCGCGCCACAGTCGCCAAGTGCAACGTGGACGACTGCGAGGAAGTCGCAGCCCAGTTCGGCGTACGCAATATCCCCACCCTGGTCTTCGTGAAGAACGGAACCGTGGTAGACCGTACAGTTGGAGTCCTTCCCAAAAGAGACATAGCTGCGAAGATCGAGCAGTATCTATGAGAGTTCTCTTTTTCTGCTCTGCCAACGAGGGCATCGCTCCCGAGTACAACGAAGCGGCCCGCAGACTGGTAAGGGCAGCGGCGGCCCGGGGCTATGAGATAGTCTCGGGCGGTACTGTAAAAGGTACGATGGACGTAATATGCAAAGAGGCTGCAGCCTGCGGGGCTGCGGTTCGCGGCGTGCTGCCCCGTTTCATGGAGCCGCTGGTCAACCCCTGCCTTACCGATACGGTATGGACGGAGACCATGGCGGCCCGCAAGGAGGCAATGCGCGAGGGCGTGGACGTGGTGTTCGCCCTCCCCGGCGGCATCGGCACCTTGGACGAACTTTTCGAGACGCTCACCCTTTCCAAACTTGGCAGGTTCCACGGACGCATCGCGGCGGTCAATCTGGGCGGATTCTTCGAGCCGCTGGACGACCTGATGGCTCATATGGTGGCCACCGGTATGCTCCTGCCGGCCGACCGCGCCCGCCTGCTCCTGCCGTCAACCGTTGAGGAGGCCATCGAACTGCTATGACGCGCGAGGGGGTCATATCGCTGCTTGGAGCCGACTGGAGCCGCTACGAAGCCACGCTCCGGGGGGCGCTGCGGTCTGATATAGACCTGCTGAACTCCATCAACTCCTCCCTGCTGGAGAACTCCGGCAAACAGCTCCGCCCGATGATGGGCCTGCTGATGTCGCGCTCCTGCGGCCGCCTGAGCGAGGACAGCGTACGATGCGCCGCCTCCGCCGAAGTGCTTCACAACGCCACCCTGATGCACGACGACGTTGCCGACGAGAGCAGCCTCCGGCGCGGCCGTCCAACCCTGTCAGCCCTCATAGGACCGTCCTCCGCCGTGCTGGTGGGCGATTTCTGGCTCGCAAAGGCCGTGGGCCTGATAATGGGCACCGACCACCAGAACCAGGTGATATCCCTGTTCGCCCGTACCCTGTCCGACCTGGCCGAGGGCGAGATGCTGCAGCTCCAGAAGGCGTCGTCGGCCGACACCACCGAAGAGGACTACCTCCGCATCGTCTATTGCAAGACGGCGTCCCTGTTCGAATCGACCTGCCGTTCCGCCGCTATCACCGTTGACGCACCGCAGGAACTTATTGATGCCGCAGGACGCTACGGCGCTGCCACCGGTATCGCATTCCAAATCAGGGACGATATTTTCGACTACTGGGACGAGGCCGGCATCGGCAAGCCCGTTGGCATCGACCTCAAGGAGCAGAAGATAACGATGCCGCTGCTGGGGGCCCTCCGGAACGCAGACGACGGCGACCGCTGGCGGGAGATGGTCCGCAATATTCCCGAACATCCCGAGAATTGCGAGGCGCTCCGCCGCTTCGTGCTTGAGAACGGGGGCCTGGAGTATGCCGCCCAGAGGCTCAACGATTATGTGGACGAGGCGCTCTCCGCTCTCCAACTCATCCCTCCGAGCCGGGAAAGGGAGTGCCTGGAGGAGCTGGCGCGCTATAATGCCATACGCAAGATATGAGATTCGCAGATACAGGATGCAGGCCTGAAATCCAGGCGACGCTCGCCGGAATGGTAAGTTCCGGTCGTATCCCGCACGCCATAATGTTCTCGGAGCCCGACGGCGGCTGCGGATTCGCCACGGCGCTCGCGTTCCTGCAGTACCTGTATTGCAGTGCCCGCGGGGCCGACTCCTGCGGTGAATGCCCCTCCTGCAACCGCATCTCCAAACTCATACACCCCGACGTCCACTTCATCTTCCCCACGACGGCGCCCCGTACGTCGCTGTCGTTGATCCAGGAATTCCGCGCCCTGGTGCAGCAGAACCCGCATTTCAAGGAGGCCGAACTGTATGAGGCCCTGGGAGTTGAGAGCAAATCGTCGCTGATTGCAGTGGCCGAGGCCCGCGAGGTACTGGGCACGCTGTCGCTCAGCGCGCTGGAGGGCGGATACCGCTCCGTGGTGATATATCTTCCCGAGAAGATGAACCAGGAGGCCGCCAACCGCCTGCTCAAGGCTATCGAGGAGCCGGAAGAAAAAACCCAGTTCCTGCTGATTACCCACGCCCCGGAGAGAGTGCTTGCAACCATTGCATCCCGCTGCCAGCACATTCAGCTGGGCGGTTCGATGCCTGCACCTGAATTCCAGGAGCCTGAGTTGCTGAAGAAGCTTATGGAGGCCCTGCTTTCCAAGAACCTGCTTGAGGCGCTCGCGGTCGGGGAAGAACTTGCTGCCCTGCCCTCGCGCGAAAATGCCAGGGCTTTTTGTAAATTTGCAGCGGAATCCGTGCGCAAGATGTTCCTTGTGCAACAGGGAATAGACCTCCCGGGAGGAGTCTTGGGGATGGAGAACGAGTGGGCCGCACGCGCCCGCAAGACTTTCCCGCGTGCCGCTTTGGGCTGCCTGGACAGGGCATCCAGGCTCATAGAGCGAAATGTTAATATGAAAATTGTGTTCACCGATTTGGTGGACAGACTGATTGGACTAGTCTGATGGATAACGAAACTATAAGATTCGATTGTTTCCGTGGGTGCGCCGTATCTAAGGCGGGCGAGGAGGAAGGAGTGAACTGCTCCTACCGCCCCGGCTGCTGCAAGCTCGCCGACCGCAACTGGCTCGGCGGCGTGGAGGACGGCAGTTGCCCCGACATCTTCGAAGTACGCTTCAAGAATACCCGCAAGGGCTTCTATATCAACGATTCCGGCCAGAAGATAAACACCGGCGATCTGGTGATAGTCGAGGCTTCCAACGGCCACGACCTTGGCATCGTGACCCTGGCCGGCTCCATAGTGGCGCGGCAGATGGCCTGCAAGGGCGTGAGCCGGGAGAATACCGAATTCAAGAAGATTTACCGCAAGGCCAAGCCGGTTGATATCCAGAAATGGCAGGATGCCACCGCCCGCGAGCAGGAGACAATGATAAAGGCGCGCAAGATTGCCGCCGAACTGGGCCTTGAGATGAAGATAGGCGACGTGGAGTTCCAGGGCGACGGCACCAAGGCCATCTTCTACTACATAGCCGACGGGCGCGTGGACTTCCGCCAGCTCATCAAGGTGTTTGCCGAGGAATTCCGTATCCGCATAGAGATGAAGCAGATAGGCGCGCGCCAGGAGGCCGGTCTCATCGGCGGTCTTGGCGTCTGCGGCCGCGAGCTGTGCTGCGCCAACTACATCACCTCCTTCCAGAGCATCTCGACCTCTGCCGCCCGCTGCCAGGACCTTTCCCTCAATCCGCAGAAGCTGGCCGGGCAGTGCGGCAAGCTGAAATGCTGCCTTAACTACGAGGTGGCCAACTATCTCGACGCCCAGTCCCGCATCCCCAAGGTGCACGGACCTCTGGAATTCGAAGACGGCCTTGCATACCTGCGCAAGACGGATATATTGAGGGAGATAATGTATTTCTCCTACGACCGCAACTCCGACGCCGACCTCTATGCGCTGGACGCTTCAGAAGTGAAGCGCATCATAGAGATGAATCGCGCTGGCGAGCGTCCGGAGTCGCTGCGCTCGGAGCCGGAACCGTCTATCCCCGAATTTGTTACTGCCGTTGGCGACGACAGCATCACCCGTTTCGACGCCCCCAGGCGCAAGCGTTCCAGGGGCAAGAAGCGCAGCCGCAGCGGAGGTCGCCGTCAGGGCAAAGAATCCTCCGGCGAATGATCCGTGCGTCCCGGGTGCTGATTGCGTTTGCCGCAATGCTGATGATGTCGGCCTGCGGCGAACCGTCGTCCAGCGAGCGCTTTATCATTTCCGACGGCACGGGGGAGTATGAGTTCCCGGTTGAGTTCAGCGACACCGCCGCCCTCTACGACCTGTCTTTCTATACGGCTATAGACAAGCCGCTGAAGCGCGTTGACCAGCCTGGCTCCTTCCCGATGGAACTGCTCTGGCAAGCCCCCTCCGGCAGGTGTTTTACGGAGACGGTCCATTATCCTGTCGCATCCTCCAAGGTGCTGTACCGCAAGGATGTGGAACCTGGTGAACTCGGTAACTGGACGCTCCGGGTGTCCGTGGCCTCAGAGCCTCGCGGCCTGAGGGGCCTGGGCCTGGAAGTAGTACGAAAACCTAATCCCAACATACAATGAACGAGGTATTTCTAGTAGATGTGGATTCCCTGGCGCTGAAGCTCAGCCACGGCAAGAAACTGCCGGGCTTCGTGCTGTCTTTCATCAAGCGCCTCATACATCAGGAAGATTTCAACCGCTATTTCAGTCAGGGGAAGCTCGGTACGGAGTTCCTGAACGGCTTTCTGGAATATATAAATGTAAAGGTGGAGATCATCGGCGAGGAGAACATCCCCGCCGAAGGGCGCTTCACCTTCGCTTCCAACCACCCCCTCGGTATGCTGGAGACCTGCGCCGAGGTCGGTTTCCTCTCCGGCAAGTACGATGGGAAGATAGTGGTGCCGGCCAACGACCTTATGATGTCCATACGGCAGGTGCGCGATTACCTGATTCCGGTGAACAAACTGGGCGGACAGGGCCGCGACCTGGCCGGCGCCCTCGACGAAGCCTTCGCATCCGACAAGCAGATGCTGTATTTCCCGGCCGGGCTGTGCTCCCGCAAGATAGACGGCATAATCCAGGACCTTCCCTGGAAGAAGACCTTCATCACCAAGTCGCGGCAGTCGCAGAGGGATATTATTCCCATATGGTTCTCCGGGCAGAATTCGCCCCGCTTCTACCGTATAGACAAATGGTGCAAGCGCCTGGGAATCAAGTTTAATCTCGCAATGCTGACGCTCCCCTCCGAGGTGTTCCGCTGCAGGAACAAGAACTTCCGTATGGTGATAGGGAAGCCTATCCCCTGGCAGACCTTCACCAAAGAGCGCAGCGATGCCGAATGGGCGGCATACGTGCGGGACAAAGTTTATGAACTCAAGCAAGATTGACAAATGTTACCCGTCATAGAACCTGTTGCGACTTCCCGGCTGAAGTCTGAACTCAACGAGCGAACCTTCCTCTGCAATACTTCTCACGGGGGATTCCAGGTATATATGGTAGATTGCGACAACGCTCCCGGAGTGCTCCAGGAGGTAGGGCGCCTGCGCGAGCTGGCCTTCAGGGGCAGCGGCGGCGGCACCGGCAAGCAGGTCGATCTGGACCGTTTCGACCTGGATTCCTCGCTGGGCTTCAAGCAGTTGGTGCTCTGGGATCCGGAGGCAGAGATAATCGCCGGCGGCTATCGCATCCTGTTCGGCGACCGCTGCCGCTTCGACGCGGCCGGCCAGCCTATGATGCCGTCGGCACACCTGTTCCGCTTCTCCGAGGCGTTCATTAAGGATTATCTCCCCAAGACTGCGGAGCTGAGCCGTTCGTTCATCAGCTATGCGTTCCTGCAGGATTCTTCGGCGATACGCAACGTGTTCGCACTGGACGGCCTGTTCGAGGGTATATGCCACGCGGTCGCGAACACCGGTATGCAATACTTTTTCGGGAAGGTCACCTTCTATCCGACTTACCCTCAGGAGGCCCTGTGGATGATTTCCCACCTTTTCTCGAAGCATTCCGCCAGTGACCTGGTGGTCCCGCATCTTGCTTTCCCGGTAAAACCTGTCGAGGGTGAGGAGGGGATACTTTGCAACGAGACATTCAAAGAGGATTTCCGCGCCCTGAAACTTGAGTTCCGAAAGCGCGGATACTATATTCCTCCTATTCTGAATTCTTATATAAACCTGTCCGAGGCCTTCCGCTTCTTTGGATCCGCCGTCAATGATGAGTTCGGCGACGTCATAGAGATGGGCCTCCTCGTAGCCTTCGCGGATATAACCACGGAGCGCTACCGGGCGTTACTTCCCGGGGCTTAAGCAAAGCTTAAACTGATACTCGGCGGGGTGGATCATATATTCATCCCTGGGTGTCGAGTGCCAGGAGTCCACGCAACCCAGTCCCATCTGGCAGAGGTCGCAGTTCACGGCGGTAATGCCGAGTTTGCGGTTGTCCTTGTGAATCAAGGGGAGAAGTTCGCGGCTGTGGCGCCACTGGCCAATGGTGAGGTCGAGCGTCCTGCGGGTGAACGGCAGGGCCGATGCTGAGAAGGCGTTCTCGGAGGTAATCTCAAGGCCGGTGCCGTCGGGCGAGAGGAGCTTGTAGCTGCGCACTCCCACGTTGGTGCCGTGCTCCTGCGGGCGTGCTGCACCCATATCGTACTTGTCGGCCACGTTCTGTTCCCAGCGGCCAAGACGTCCGGCGGTGCGGCGGTCGCAGTAGGTGTCGAACGGGCCTTCGCCGTAGAATACCAGGTCGGAATACTCTCCCGGCATCGTGAACTCCACGCCCACGCGGAAGAGGTTGGGGGCCGATGCCAGCTTGCCGTTATCCTTCAGGCTCATAGTGAGTTTGAGCAATCCGCCGGCGGAGGCCTTCCAGTCCATCACCACGTCGGCATATTCGAGCCGGTAGGTTACGCTGAAGGCAACTTCACCGTTGGCGGTGGATGCACTCATTGCAGACGGACGGAAGTCGGGATAGAGCCAGGCGGCCATTCTCTTGTCGAGCCTGGCTCCGAGGTCGTTCTCCGTGACGGCACGCCCGAAGCAAGGCATCAGCGGAGTGCTTATCATCTCGTGTCCCTCCACTTTGTAGGAGCAGAGGGCGCCGGTGGCCTTATTCCAAGCGGCCTCCCAGTTCTCGCCGCGTGCTGCGTAAAGGCCGTCGGTCTCGACCAGTAGGGGAGAGGTGAGTTCCGGGAGTTCGGTGGGCTTGCATACCAGTTCGCGGCTGATCGCGATCTGGTCGGCGGCAACGCGCGTGCCTTTAGGGAGTATGCCGTCGTCGTAGCGGAGTACGAAGTCAAGCCAGAGGGAGATGTCGCGTCCGGAGGTGTCGGGGATCCAGAGGCCCTTGAGGGTCACGACTTCCGAGTGCTGAGGAGCGATGGCCGGCAGTTTCTGCTCACCGCTGAACCATACTTCGCCGTTCACTATCATCTTCCACTTGCAGGTGTATCGGCTCAGGTCGATGAAGAAGTTCTCGTTGAAAATGTTCACCTTGCCGGCGCGCAGTTCCTCGTCGGTGGCGCTGCAGTGGATGCTGCGGTACTGATAGCGTACCTCCTCGGCCATCGGATGAGGCTCGCGGTCAGGCGATACGATGCCGTTGCAGTTGAACGACTCGTCGGTGCCGTCGTAGGTATTGAAGTCGCCGCCGAATACATAAATCCACGAAGGTTTGCCTTCAGCAGTGCGCGGGCCGGCGCCGTTGGTGGCGCACACCTTGCCCTGGGCAGGGTCGTAGGGCCAGCGCAGGGCCTGATCGACAAAGTCCCAGATGCATCCGCCCTGGTAGTTGGGGTACTTGCGAACAAGGTCCCAGTACTCGGCGAATCCGCCCATCGAGTTGCCCATAGCGTGGGCGTACTCGCACTGGATCAGGGGTCTGGCGGGATTGCTCTCGCAGTACGATGCGCAATCGTCGTAATCGTAATACATGGGGCAGAAGATGTCCGTATTGGCTTCGAGCTCGGCACGCTCGTACTGGGCGGGACGGGTTTTGTCGAATTCCTTAATCCAGGCGTAGGTCTGCTCGAAGTTGATACCGTTGCCGGCCTCGTTGCCCAGGCTCCAGATTATCACGCTGGGGTGGTTGAGGTCGCGATGCACCATACGCTGCATACGGACCATATGAGAGCTGGCGTAGATGGGGTTCTTCGCCAGGGACTTCTCGCCGTAGTACATTCCGTGCGACTCGATGTCGGCCTCGTCTATCACATAGAGTCCATATTTGTCGCACAGGTCGTACCAGTAAGGGTCATTGGGGTAGTGGCAGGTGCGCACGGTGTTGATGTTCAGCGATTTCATCACCTTGATGTCGTTGAGCATCTCTTCGTGCGTCACGTGGTAGGCGCCGTACGGGCTCATCTCGTGGCGGTTCACGCCCTTCACGAGCACGGGCTGGCCGTTGACCAGCAGCTGGGCGTTCTTGATCTCGACGCTGCGGAAACCTACGTTGAGGGTGACGCTCTCAATGTCCTTTCCGGACTTGTCCATTGTGCTGACCTTGAGGATATAGAGATTGGGGGCCTCGGCGCTCCACAGGGCGGGCGACTCAATCTTGCCGGCCCAGCAGGCGCCGCCGTCGTACACCTTCTCGATGGACTTGAGCACCACGCCGTCGGGAGCGGTGAGTTCGTAGCGCACCTGTGCCGCACCCTTCTCCACGGCCACGTCGAAGTCGAACTCTCCGTTCATATCGGCGCTCACGCGAACGTCCTCCAGTCCGCCCTTGACGGGACGGAAGTCAAGCTGCACGCCGCGCGCAATGCCGCAGAGGCGCCAGAAGTCCTGGCACTCCAGGTAAGTGCCGTCGCACCAGCGCATTATCTCCATCGCTATGACGTTGTCGCCTTTCTTTACGTACGGGGAGATGTCGAATGCCGCCTCCAGTTTGCTGTCTTCGCTGTAGCCGGCGTCCTTGCCGTTCACCCACACGCGCACGTTGGACGTGGCGCTGCCGATGCGCAGGACGACCTTCGACTTTGCCTGCTCCTTGTCAAGGGTGAAGTGGCGGCGGTACTGGCCCAAATGGTTCTGCTCGTAGGGCACGATGGGGGGATTGTTCTCGTAATGACCGATCCAGGCGTAGGGATGATTTACGTATAAGGGGTCGCCGTAGCCGTTGAGCTCCCAGATGCCGGGCACTGGCATAACTGCCCAGCTGCTGTCGTCGAAGCCGGGGACCTCGAAGCCTGAGTGCAGGTACGTTTCCTCGTCGAAACTGGCGAACCAGCGAAACTGCCATTCGCCGTCGAGGCTCATTACGGGCACGTCGGAGCGCACGCTGGCGCGCATTGGCAGACGGTTGATCTCGGATACGTCGGGATCTTGCCAGACGGGCTTCTCCTGTGCTCCGGCGCCGGTTGCGGCGAGGGTTAAGACTGCTGCGATGAGGGTGATTTTGTGTATCATCATATGGTCGTAAGTTTATCTATGAATATGTTTCGTTCGTTCGTGCTCAGGAACTTCGCACTGACCGGCAGAAAGAACAGGCGTTCCTGCAGTTCGGCGGGTATCTTCTTAAGGTCGCGCAGGCGCTGGGCGTCCTTTTCGGTGGTCATGAATACGGCCGTGGGGTTGCGTTTCATAGCGACCTTCATCTTCCTTATGTCTGCGGCGCCGAAGCGGTGATGGTCGGGATACTTGAGGTGCTCCACTATGCTGTAGCTGTCGCTCAGGTAGCCGAGCATTGGCCCGGGTTCTGCTATTCCGCTGATTAGTATTAGGTTATGGGCGTATGTGTAGCGGATGTCGCCGTTCGCGAACACCGGCTCCGGCTTGCCGTAGTCCAGGCGGGTGAACAGCAAAAACTGTTCCTTGCCTTTACGTGCGGCGGTGCAAGTTTCGTGGTTCAGTGATTCATAGCCCAGGGTGCGTGCGGCATCCTGCTTTTCGGCGTCGGTCAGGTCGGCCGGGCATTTGGTTACGATGACTATATCGCTGTCGTACAGGCGCTTGGGCAGGTCGCGCAGACGTCCGAACGGCAGCAGGCTGTCTTTGGTAACGGGGCGGTTCCAGTCGCTCAATACTATGTTGAGGTCGGCCTTCAGCTTGCGGTACTGGTAGGCGTCGTCGAGAACGGTGATGTCGGAGCCGAGTTGCCGGCAGCCTTCCAGCCGGTCTTTATCGACGGCCACCTGGACGGCCGGGAACTTGTGCTTTATCTGCGCCGGCTCGTCGCCGTAGAGCTGTGCCGTGGCATCTGCTGGCAGCAGCTGATAGCCCTTGCTGCGCCGCTTGTAGCCCCTGGAGAGCACGGCAATGTCTGCCTTGCCCCAGCGTTCGCTGCCGGCCAACTCCCTGAGTATCATTTCGGTGTGGGGCGTCTTGCCGGTGCCGCCGGCGGTTATGTTGCCCACGCATATTGTGGGCATTGCCGCCTTGGTGCTGCGGGCGCCGTTGCTGTAGCGGGCGTTGCGGAGAGTGAGTATCAGCCTATATATCATATACGTTGCCGGTTTCGATAGGGGAGTCAGCCCAGCGTTCCGCGATGTAGTCCAGTGTGGCGCGGATTTCTTCCGGGTCGGTGGAAGTGACGAGTTTCATACGGGTCTGCTTGAACTCCGGGAGGCCTTTGAAGTAACAGCTCAGGTGCCGGCGCATCTCGAAGATGCCGCGCGGCAGGCCTTTGTACTGCAGGGACAGGTCGAGATGGCGCTTGGCCAGGGCGACGCGCTCCGCTACGCCGGGCTGGGGAAGTTCGGTGCCGGTGTCGAGGTAATGGCGTACCTCACGGAAAATCCAGGGGTGGCCGAATGAGGCGCGGCCTATCATTATGGCGTCCACGCCGTAGCGTTCGAAGGCCGCTGCGGCCTTGGGACCGTCGGTGATGTCGCCATTGCCGATTATGGGGATGTGCATTCGGGGGTTGTTCTTAACCTCGCCGATGAGGGTCCAGTCAGCCTGGCCCCTGTACATCTGCTGACGGGTGCGGCCGTGGATGGTAAGTGCCTGGATGCCTGCATCCTGCAGGCGTTCGGCCAGTTCCACGATGATCTTGGAGTTGTCATCCCAGCCGAGGCGGGTCTTTACGGTGACGGGTTTCTTTACCGCGTCAACCACCGCCTTGGTGATGGCGACCATCTTGTCGGGCTCGCGCATCATTCCGCTTCCGGCGCCCCGGCCGGCAATTCTGTTCACCGGGCAGCCGAAGTTGATGTCGATGATGTCGGCGCCGTGCCCTCCGGCAATCTCGGCGGCGTTGTCGGCCATCTTAGCTGCTTCAACCATAGATTCGGGTATATGTCCGTAAATCTGGATTGCTACCGGCGCCTCCTCGGGGAGGGTGCGCATCTTGGCTATGGCCTTGTCGGCGTCGCGAATGAGGCCGTCGGAAGGAACGAACTCGGTATAGACCATTGCGGCGCCCTGCTCCTTGCACAGAATGCGGAACGAAACGTCCGTGACGTCCTCCATAGGTGCGAGAAACAGGGGTTTATCGCCAAATTCCAAATCTCCTATCCGCATAGTGTACAAATTTAAATAATTTTTACGAACTTTGCACCCGGAGAGATGGCCGAGTGGTCTATGGCGGCGCACTCGAAATGCGCTAAGCGGGCAAAACCTGCTTCGGGGGTTCGAATCCCTTTCTCTCCGCGCTATGCAATGCAAAGAAGGTGCTGCACATGTGTGCAGCATTTTTGCGTGATGGTGTGCCCGTCGTGAGCTCGCTCACGTAAGGGTACGCCATTATGCAAAAAGTGTCGGTTTCCGACACACCTTCCTTTGCATTGCTCTCGGACAGCAAGGGAAAAGGCACGGCGAAGCCGTGGCTAATCCCTTTCTCTCCCTTCCTGCGCCACAGGCGCAGAACTACTATCCCCCTGCACCCCCAGGGGACGGGGGAAAGGATTCCCCCGCACGGCTACGCCGTCCCCCTTCTATCTCCGGCATCCCTATTCCTACCTCCTACTCAAACTCCTGCGGCCGCTCCTCCTACCCCCTCACCGTGCCGCCCCTCCTTCCCCCTCACCCCCTCTCGAAACGGACCAACAGCCTCCCTCATCCGTTTCGCTGCTAACAACGGCTGACCGTGGCTGACCATCCAGACGATGGACCCTCGGCTACGAAAATGGGGTGTTTTTGATACTGATGGTCCCGCTGATGGACCCTCGGCCACGGTGACCGGCTGGCTGTCCCGTTTTTACCCATCGTCCCATCCTATGATCCCACTCCCGTTTCCTCATCCTGCGTTTTTCGCATGTTGCAGGTACTCAATGATAACTGCATCTCCTGTGCTCCAAAATGCGCATAGGAGATACGGAAGTGGCAGAGAGTCAGGCGGTTGCGAAAAACGCTGAGGCAGGCGAACGGATGATTTAGAAAAAACGCTATATTTGCATAAGTTAGTTAGTTGGTTAGATGAAAACCGAGGTCAAACGTATGCTTCTGGCACTGGTACCGCTGTTGGTACTGATAGTGCTGCTCTCCCTGGACATATCGATTTTTGGATCGTACTCCATCCTGGGGGCCTCGCAGGTAGCCCTGTTGGTGGCGTCCGGCGTGGCGGTGCTGATTTCAATGGTGCTGTATAAGACGCCATGGGCCACCTTTGAGAAGGCCATTATGGTCAAGGTGGGAGATGTATCTTCGGCTATTCTCATCCTATTCCTAATCGGTGCCATATCAGGCACTTGGACGATGAGCGGGGTGGTTCCGGCCTTCATCTGCTACGGCCTCAGGATCATCAGCCCGAAGATATTCCTCCTGACGGCTTGCGCCCTCTGCGCCGTTGTCGCCCTCATGACCGGCTCCTCCTGGACCACCATCGCTACCGTGGGCGTCGCGCTTCTGGGCATCGGCCGCGCCGAAGGTTTTTCGGACGCAATGACCGCCGGCGCCATCATTTCGGGCGCCTACTTCGGAGACAAGATGTCGCCGCTGTCGGACACTACCGTGCTGGCGTCGTCCCTCAACAAAGTGGGTCTGTTCGAGCACATCAAGTATATGTGTTTCACCACGGTACCGTCGTTCACCATCACCCTGATCGCGTTTACGGTCCTCGGCTTCACGCACGGAGGTGAGCCTACATCCGAAATGGACATTTATTCATCTACGCTGCGTACCTGGTTCAACATCACCCCGTGGCTTCTGGTCGTGCCCGTAATTACCGTGCTGCTCATCTGGAAGCGGCTGCCGGCCATCCTCGTGCTGGCATTGTCGGCTGCAGCGGCGGCAGTGGCGGCGCTCATTGTCCAGCCGGACGTGGTGCGAACAATCGGCAGCGGCGTAACTGAGAGCTCGTCGGCACGTATCTATTTTGCCGGAACGGTTGAGATGATTTATAACTCCGTATCGCTGGATACCGGCGTGGCGGAGGTGAACCCGCTGGTGAGCGGGCGTGGCATGTTGGGGATGCTCAACACCGTGTTCCTGATTATCTGCGCGATGTGCTTCGGCGCGGCGATGGAGGGCGGCGGAATGATTGCAGACCTGTCGCGGGTGCTGCGGTCGTTCGCGCGCTCGAGGGCCGGACTAGTGGGCTCGACCGTCGTCACCGGCACGGCCCTCAACGGCATCACGTCGGATCAGTACCTCTCTATCATCCTGACTTCCAACATCTACCGGGAGACCTACGAGAAGGAAGGCTACGAGGCCAGGCTGCTCAGCCGCAGCGTGGAGGACTCCTCCACAGTGACTTCGCCCCTCTTCCCCTGGTCCAGCTGCGGAATGACGCAGGCCACCATCCTGTCGGTGCCGACGCTTGTCTATGCGCCCTTCTGCTTCTTCAACCTCCTTTCCCCCCTGATGTCCTTCCTCGTGGGCCTCATCGGTTGGAAAATCTTCCGCCGCAAACCCGCCTAGGCCGCTGTAGTTTGGCCCGTCACCGTGGCCGAGGGTCCATTCGCTGGACCCTCAGTAGCAAAAACACCCCCTTTTCGTAGCCGAGGGTCCATCGTCTGGATGGTCAGCCACGGTCAGCCGGTGATAGCAGCGGCGAAACGGATGGAAGGGGCGGTTCGTCCGTTTCGCCGCAGGAGGAGGTCGCTGGAAGCAGGTTTACGGAACTGCGGCGGGCGATTTTTCTAAATCAGGCGAGCGATTTTTTCGAGCCAGAGGGCGTCGGTTGGGCCGAAGGTGTCGAGGTCAGAGGAATCGATGTCCAGAACTGCAATGACTTCGGAGCCTTCAAAGACCGGCGCGACGATTTCCGAGCGGGAGAGGCTGCTGCAGGCGATGTGCCCCGGGAAGCGGTCTACATCCGGCACGATGACAGTGCGGCGTTCTTTCCACGCCGTACCGCAGACTCCCTTACCGTATCCGATCCGCAGGCAGGCGACAGGGCCGGCATAAGGTCCCAGCACCAGCATCCCTGAGGCCGGCTCCACGCGATAAAAGCCAACCCAGTGCCACTTCATACGCTCAGAAACAAGTGCTGCGGCGGAAGCCATCCTCGCGATGCGGTCCGGCTCGTCTCCCAGCAGAGCCTTAATATCTTGATATAAACGCAAATACCGGAAAGACAACAGATTCACGTGGCAGTAGCCTCCGGGATTCTTGTCGAGATAATCCTGATGATAATCTTCCGCAGTGTAGAAGCAGCGCAACGGCTCCAGCTCTACGGCCAGCGGGGCGCCGAGCCTGGCCGATTCCGCCTCGAACCGGGGACGGATCAGCGGCTCGTCCTCCTCCGACAGATAATACACTCCGGTGCGGTACCTGGTGCCGCAATCGCCGCCCTGCCTGTTCAGCGACAGGGGGTCGATGATTGTGAAGAACAAGTCCGTGAGTTCCGGCAGGCTCACGCGGGCCGGGTCGTAACGCACCTCCACCGTTTCTGCGAAGCCCGTCTTGTCGGTATATACCTCCTCATAAGACGGCTGCCTGTCCAGAGTGCCGTTGGCATAGCCCGCCGTGGCTTTCACCACGCCGTCCACACCTTTGAAGAAATGCGTTACGCCCCAGAAGCATCCGCCTGCAAAATAGATACGCTTTTCCATAGAAGCGGAGAGTAAGGGCGCTGCAGAAACGGTTTACACCGTCAGGATTTCCTTTTCCTTGGCAGCGACGATTTCATCGACGGCCTTGACCTTCTTGTCGGTGAGTTTCTGCACCTCGTCCTCGGCCTCTTTTTCGATGTCCTCTGAGAGGCCGTCGTTCTTCTGGGCCTTCTTCAGGAGGTCGAATGCGTCGCGGCGGGCGTTGCGAACCGTTACCTTGGTCTGCTCGCCGGTTGCCTTTGCCTTCTTGATGAGGTCGCGGCGGCGCTCCTCGGTGAGGGCGGGAACCACGCAGCGGATGATTTCACCGTTGTTCTGGGGAGTGAAGCCGAGATTGGCGTCCATAATGGCCTTCTCGATCTTGGCAATCATATTCTTCTCCCAGGGCTGCAGGGTGAGGGTCTTGGCGTCGGGAGCCGATATCGAGCACACCTGGTGCACTGGAGTGGGCGAGCCGTAGTAATCGACCATCAGACCGTTGAAGACGGCGGGGTTGGCCTTACCTACCCTGTAGTTCTTAAGATCTTCCTCGAGGAATTTGAGAGCGTCGCTCATCTTGCCTTCGGCTGCGCTGACAATCTCTTTAGCTTTGTCGTTTAACATTTTTATTCAGATTTTACTATTGTTCCTATTGGCTCGCCGCGGAGCAGCCTCGCAAGGTTGCCGGGCTTGGTTATGTCGAAAACCACGATGGGCACCGGACCCTGCTCGCAGAGGGCGTAGGCGGTCTGGTCCATCACTTTCAGGTGGTCGGTGAGGGCTTTGGTGAAGGTGAGCTCCTCGTAGCGTACGGCCGTGGGGTCCTTCTCCGGGTCGGCGGTGTAAACACCATCTACGCGGGTGCCTTTGAGGAGGGCGTCGGCGCCGAGCTCAAGGGCGCGCAGCGCTGCGCCGGAGTCTGTGGTGAAGTAAGGGTTGCCGGTGCCTCCGGAGATGAGGGCCACGCCGCCGCGCTCAAGCAGCGCCACAGCGTTGTCGCGCGTGTAGTAGCGTGCGTGGGGCTCCATCGGGGTGGCGGTAAAGACTTCAGCTTCCACTCCCAGGCTGCGTATGGCGCAGCAAAGCGCGAGTGAATTGATGACGGTGGCAAGCATACCCATACGGTCGCCGGTCACGCGGTCGAAGCCCTTGCCGACGCCCTGCAGGCCGCGGAAAATGTTTCCTCCGCCGTTCACTATCGCTATCTGGCGGCCTTCGCGCACCGCTTCCACAATCTCTCCTGCAAACCTGTTGAGGCTCTCGGGCTCCAGACCTTTTCCGGACGGGCCTCCGAGACTCTCGCCGCTCAATTTCAGTAAAACTCTCTTGTACATACTCTGTGTTGAATGAATCAAACAAAAATATCGGAAAATTCTCAAAAATCCAAGATTAGTTATATATTTGCTCTATGCGAAATCTGATAGCGGTCTTGTTGTTCTGCTTTGGAACGGTCTTGCCGGCGTAGCAGGAGCCCCGGAAGGCTATTTCCAGATTCTCACCGACGGCCGCCCGGTGTACTTGAGAAAAACGATAGTCAGATAATTGGATTCTTGCAAGATTCCGATTATATTTGCAGGTTGTAAAGACGAAAACCTTTAATCTATGTTCATATTCAATTCTTCTATCGGCAAGAAGTTCATCCAGGCGGTGAGCGGTGCTTTCCTTATCGTTTTCCTCCTGTTGCACGCTACCATCAACTTCTTCTCTGTTATAGATTCATTTACAGGCAAATACGGTATTGCTGCCGCAGATGCAGACCTGTTCACCAAGGGCGACGGCCTCTTCAAGCTGGGCTGCGACTTTATGTCCACCCCCGTCATCTCCATTATGGTGCCGGTACTTGCCCTCGGTTTTGCAGTACATATCCTTTACGGAATCTGGCTCACCATCCAGAATATCCGCGCCCGTGGCGGTTACAAGCGCTATGAGGTTGCCAGCAAGGCTTCCGCAGACTCCTGGTCCGCCAAGAATATGCTCGTCCTCGGTATCGTCATCCTTGGTATGATAGGTTATCACCTCACCCACTTCTGGGCCAAGATGCAGCTCCCCGAGATGTTCGGCATAGGCACCTTCGAGAACAATCCCTATCTCCTGCTGAACGCAACCTTCGGCAAGTGGTGGCTGCTTCTCATCTATGTGGTATGGTTCTGCGCCCTCTTCCTGCACCTTACCCACGGCTTCTGGAGCATGTTCCAGACCGTAGGCTGGAACGGCAAGACCTGGTTCAAGCGCGTCAAGGTCATTGGCGTCATCGTAGCCGCCCTCATCGTGCTTATGTTCATCGCCACCGCAGTCAACGCCTTCGTACAGGTAAACTGCCTTGCCTGATTTTCAGCGCTTTAAGTATAATGGCCCGGTCTTTTTTACCGGGCCATTTTTCGTTAGTGATTATTATTTATTATATTTGTGAGAATACATACGACAGATATGAAAAGATTCCTCTTGATTGTCGCCCTGCTGGGCTCCATATGTGCCTGGGGCGCAAAGCCCACGGTTCCGTCCATCGTTCCCGCTCCCGCCAAGCTGGAAATGACCAAGGGCACGTTCAATATGAAGGGCGTGGTGGTCAACTGCGACCCGTCAATAGACCATCAGGCGCTCAAGGCCATCAGGCAGCTTGCCGACCGCCTCACCCTCGTAAGCGGCAAGCTTACCGAGGTCGCCAGCCCCGTCGGCCTGCCCCGCGTGGTCGAGAAGGGCAATCTCAAGGGCCTCTATTTCATTCAGGACAACTCCGTCGTGTCCGAGGGCTACAAGATCAGCGTAGGCCCCAAGGCGACCGTCGTGCGTGCGTCGGACTACAACGGATTCTTCTATGCGCTGCAGACCATCCGTCAGATGCTCCCCAAGGAGATTTACGGCAAGGAGGCAGCCCACGGAGCCAACTGGCGCATCCCGTGCTGCGAGATAGAAGACGCGCCCCGCTTCGGCTACAGGGGCGTCCTGCTCGACTGCTGCCGCCATTTCTTCAGCGTAGATGAGGTGAAGAAGGTGCTGGACGTGATGTCCCTCTTCAAGCTCAACCGTTTCCACTGGCATCTCACCGAGGACCAGGGATGGCGCATAGAAATCGAAAAATATCCCAAACTCACCGAGGTCGGAGCTTTCCGCAACGGCACGATGATCAGGCGCGAGTGGGGCAGCAACGACGGCATACGCCACGGCGGCTACTACACCAAGGAGCAGATACGCGACATCGTGGCCTACGCGCAGGCACGCGGCATCACCATCATCCCCGAGGTCGATATGCCCGGACATATGGTGGCGGCGCTGGCGTCCTACCCCGAGCTCGGTTGCGCAGGCAGCCAGCCGCAGCCCTACCAGGTGCTGACCTACTGGGGCGTTAGCAAGCAGGTGCTGAACGTCGGCAAGGAAGAGACGATGAAGTTCCTGGAAGACGTCTGCGACGAGGTTGCCGATCTCTTCCCGGGCGAGTATTTCAACATCGGCGGCGATGAGTGCCCGCGCGACGAGTGGAAGACCGACCCCGACTGCCAGGCGAAGATCAAGGAACTCGGGCTGGTGAGCGACGAGAACGCTTCCGCCGAGGCACGCCTGCAGAACTACGTGGTGGCCCGTATGCAGAAGTTCCTGGCCACCAAGGGCAAGAAGATTATCGGCTGGGATGAGATACTCGAGGGCGAGCTTGCCGAGGGCGCTACCGTAATGAGCTGGCGCGGCACCAAGGGCGGCATCAAGGCCGCAAGTATGGGCTACGACGTGATAATGTCCCCGAACATCTACTGCTATCTGGACCATTGCCAGTCAACGGACCTGGAGTCGGAGCCGTTCTGCATCACCACCAAGCCGGAGAGGGCAGTAACAATGCCGAAACTGTATGGCTATGAGCCTTATACCGATATCCCCGAGGGCGACCGTCACCATATCCTCGGCGTGCAGGGCAATCTCTGGACCGAATTCATCGGCACCAACGAGTACCTGGAGTATATGCTTCTGCCCCGTCTGATGGCACTCTCCGAGGTGCAGTGGTGCAAGCCCGAGAACAAGGATTATGAGCGTTTCATTAAAGACCTGCAGCAGCACGAACTGCCTATTCTTGAAATACTTGGATACAATTACCGCACTCCCGACGAAATTCGGTAGCGTTCACAGAGTATAATAAACAACGAAAGAGATATGAAGAAGATTTTATTTGGTGCCATAGTGCTGCTTTGCCTTGCTGGCTGCAAGAACGAAGGCCTGCATCCCGCCTGGACCTACGACAGCGTGATTTATGAAGTAAACATACGCCAGTATTCCCCCGAGGGTACTTTCAAGGGTGTCGAGGCCCAGCTGCCCCGCCTGAAGGAGCTCGGAGTGGACGTACTCTGGCTTATGCCGATGTACAAGATAGGGGAGGAGGGCCGCAAGGGCACCCTCGGTTCCTACTATGCCATCTCCGATTATTGCGAGGTGAACCCTGAATTCGGCACGATGAAGGACTTCGAGCACCTGTTGAGGGCCGCACACAGGAAGGGTTTCAAGGTTATACTCGACTGGGTGGCCAACCAGACCGCCCCCGACCATATTTGGATGACCACCAAGCCGGCCGATTTCTACGAGCGCGACTCCCTGGGCAACGCCACCTGGGAGTACGACTGGACCGACACCCGCAGCCTCAACTACGACTGCAAGGAGGTCTGGGAAGCCCAGGAGGAGTGTATGCGCTTCTGGCTCGATAAGGGCGTAGATGGTTTCAGATGCGACGCCGCCGGCGAGATGCCTGCCGAATTCTGGCTCGGCGTGCTGCCTGGTCTCAAGAAGGACTATCCGAACGCTTACTTCCTTGCCGAGGCTGAGAAGCCGGAACTGGCCGACCCTGCCGTGGCATTCGACGCTACGTATGCCTGGGAGCTGCATCATCTCCTGAACGACCTGGCAATGGGCCGCAAGAGCATATCCGACCTCAAGGCGTATCTGGAAAAGGATGCCGCCAATTATCCGGAGAGCGCCTTCCGTATGACTTTCACCTCCAACCACGATGAGAATTCCTGGTCCGGCACCGAGTTCGAGAGGATGGGCTATGCCGCCACTGTGATGGCCGTTCTGTGCTTCACCCTGCCCAACAGCCAGCCGCTCATCTACACCGGCCAGGAGATTGGCCTCAAGCGCCGTCTGGCCTTCTTCGAGAAGGACCCCATCGAGGACTGGACCGCCAACGGCGAGCTCACTAAGTTCTGGAAGAGTATGATTGAGCTCAAGCACAAGAATCCGGCTCTCGCGGCAGGCGAGAAGGGTGGCAAGCTCGAGATAATCGAGGGCGAGCCCGAGCAGATCTTCGCCTTCCGCCGCAGCGTGAAGGGCAATAGCGTCAGGGTTCGCGTGAACCTGAGCCGCTGGCCCATCGCCCTGTCTGACCATCGCGTCCTCGGGCCCTGGGGATATGATATAACAGTCGAATGAATCTAAAGTCGCTGGTCAAGGACACAGCCATCTACGGACTGAGCAGCATAGTCGGTAGGTTCCTTAACTACCTGCTGGTGCCTCTGTATACCTACAAGATATCAGCAGAGAGCGGCGGCTACGGCATAGTTACCAACCTGTATGCCTACACCGCATTGCTTATGGCCCTGCTGACCTTCGGTATGGAGACCACAATGTTCCGCTTCTCCACCAGGGAAGGGGAGGACGCCCGCAAGGTTTACGGCACCTCCCTGAAGATGGTTGGAGCGGTGGCGCTGTTATTCGTGGCGATGGTGTTGCTGTTCATCGGGCCCATTTCCGGCGCGATGGGCTATGCCGCACATCCGGAGTACGTTGGCTGTATGGCGATAATAGTGGCCCTGGATGCGTTCCAGGCCATTATGTTCTCCAAACTGCGGCTCGACGGGCGGCCGGTGAAGTTTATGCTTCTGAAGTTCGCCTTCATCATCCCGAACATCCTGCTCAACCTCTTCATATTCCTGGTGCTTCCGGCTATGTTCGGTTCGCATCCGGAGCTGGAGTCCTTGTATATGCGCTTCAACGGGGGAGTCGGCCTGATTTTCTTTGCCAACCTTGTGTGCACGGCGCTCGTGACGCTCGGCTTCATTCCCGAGCTGCGCGGTCTCGGGGTGCGCTTCGACGGCGCCTTGGCCCGCCGGATGCTCCGCTACACCTGGCCTCTCTTGCTTCTGAGCCTCGTGGGCATCCTTAACCAGGTGGCAGACAAAATACTCTTCCCGCGCCTGATGCCGGGGGAGGAGGGGATGGTGCAGCTCGGCATCTACGGAGCCTGCGTCAAGATAGCGATGATAATCGCCCTGCTCACGCAGGCGTTCCGCTACGCGTACGAGCCCATAGTGTTCAACTCCAGCCGCAGCAAAGACAGCCCCGACACGCTCGCAGACGGTATGAAGTACTTCATAATCTTCACACTGCTGGCTTATTTGGCTGTGATAGTGTATATGCCGATACTGCGGCACTTTATCCAGCCCGGCTACTGGGTAGGCCTGGGCGTGGTGCCCGTGGTGATGATGGCCGAGGTGTTTATGGGGGTGTATTTCAATCTGTCGTTCTGGTACAAGTTGTCCGACCAGACCTGGTGGGGCGCCGTTATGAGCGCCATCGGTGCGGCCGTGATGATAGCCGTTAACGTTATCTTCGTGCCCCGCATAGGCTACTGGGCCTGCGCCTGGGGCGGGTTCGCCGGCTACGGCACCGCCATGCTGCTGAGCTTCTTCATCGGCCGCAAGCGCTACCCCATACCGTATGATATAAAGGGTATCTGTTTATTTGTCCTTCTGGCCGCCTTCATCTTCGCCGCCGTCTCCCTGCCTGCCTGGCTCGGCCTCGGCTGGCCTTCCTGGCTCCAGATGACCATAGGAACCATACTCCTTCTCGTCTATTCCTACGCCATATTCCGCACTCTCCGAAATCGCCGGAGAGCATAAGAAAACGGGGTCTTGAATTCACAAGATCCCGTTTTATTAATGTAGCCTGTTCGTTAATTCAGAACGTCCAGCTCTTGATGGTCACTTTTTCTGCATCGGGTTCCCCAAGCTTGGAGCTGGGTGCAAAGTACAGGATAACGGTGCCGGAGGGCTTGGTGGACTTTGAGTCCAGAACCGCCTGCGCTGCCTTAACGGCCTTGGAGTCATTGCTTTTACTCCTGGAAGTAACGGTCCCGACGGCAGATTGTACGGCGTGGTGCATTTCGTCTGCAAGGCTCAGCAGCTCCGTAGAGGCTTCGCCCTTGGTTGAAACTCCGTAAACGCCATTTCCGCTACCCTCTTTCTGGCAGGATACAGCCGTACAGACAAGGGCCAGAGCAGCGATAACGACAGCTGCAAGTGCAATGATTCTTTTCATGATGATAAAGGATTATTATTTGATAAAGTCTTTCAGTAATTTGTGCAGCATCTTGCTGACGTCTTCGTAGTCGGTAGGATGTGAGTTGAACATAGGGGCATCCTGCTTCTTGAAATAGACCACGCTACGCTCCTCTTTGTCTATCACCACGCACAGCATCTCGTTGTTGTAGGGAATGCTGGCGGTATAGTTCATTGAAGGGTTCGTGAGGCCCTTTATGCCAGTAAGTCCCTCGGCCACAGCATCCACTGCGTGGCTGATGGCTTTGTCCCGCACTTCCTTCTCATAGGCCTCCACCGAGGTGACATACCCATAGGTATAGATGAGCACGCCGTAGCGGTCCTCGCTTTCATTCAGCTTTTTCATCAGGGACTTGGGAATCCTCAGGCGGCTGACATCCTTGGGCTTCGTCTCTGCAAGTATCCTGGCCCATTTGAGGGCGTCTGCGTTTGCACCGTCTCCGTAATATTCGCCCGGAATCATCTCTGAGAACGGGAAATTCTCCATATTGATGATATCGGCAACCATCCCGGCGGCCTTGTCGGTCTCAGGCTGGCTGTAGTAACCACCATCTGTATAATACTTATCAATGCAGGCGCAGGGCTGGAAGAAGGCGAATTCATCGACACTCTTGATCTTGAAGCCGGGGCCCGCGCTGGCAGGCATAAAGGAAGCAAGCGCAAACAGCGCGGCTATGGTTAAGGCTAACTTTTTCATATGCTTACTTTTTCAGTTTGAACAAATCACGGCAAAGATTGGACGTGGCAGTGGGGAAGCGCAGCGTCTCTTCGTAGTCTTCGTCCCCCTTTACGCAGTTTATCTTCACCTCCAGCGCGAGGCCTCCTGTGGCTGCATCAACCACGCATAGCGTGCCGTAGAGGCCGATGTAGCAGCAGCCAATCGGTCCGTTGCCCTGTGTGCGCTCAAATTGATCTATCTTAAGGATTACTTTATAGGGCGCATCGCCTTCTTTCACCAACTCCATTACGGGGCAATAAATGTTGAAGGCATCGAAGAAGGCTTCGTTCATCAGGCGTACGCGTTCCTCGTATTCCTCTCCGCACCAGGTCTTGAAGTCTCCCAGTTTCTCCTTTGAGAAGATG
The DNA here is from genome assembly GCA_002309995.1 of Bacteroidales bacterium UBA1197. Lineage (GTDB taxonomy): Bacteria > Bacteroidota > Bacteroidia > Bacteroidales > UBA932 > Cryptobacteroides. Next base: position 1,234 of record DBYB01000004.1, on the reverse strand, counting down.
CCGTTGTTCACGAACTCTGCCTGGGACAGATCGATGGTCCAGGAGGCCGAGACGTCCTGCTTGAAGACATCAAGACTTCCCTTGGTAACCTTGAGCGGCCTGGCAGCAAAGAGTGCCACAGATGCCAGCAAAAGGGCCGATACAAGAAGGATTCTTTTCATTGCTGTACTATTTGATATCGCAATAGCGAAATAATTATTTTCCAATAAACAAAGGTAACCTTTTTTTGTTTTTATAAAAACAGTGATTACATTTGCGGAAAAGTGATATCATTTATGAGTACCGCAGTTGTCCGCACACAAACCTTAATTCGCCTGCCGGAAGAGCTTTACGCAAGGGTCAAGCGCAGAGCCGTGCAGGAGCACCGCTCCTTCAACAAGTACGTAGAGGAGATCCTGGACAAGGCCACGGAGCTGAAATATCCGAAGATAGGCCCCGACTATCAGATATCCGACGAAATCAAGGCCATTCAATGCTCTGGGTTTACACGTCCGTCTCAGGAAGAGATAGACTCAGATCCCAAACTGGCTTATATGGTAGAAAAATACGGCTTATGAAAGTATTTCTTGACACCAATGTAGTCTTGGATATGATGGAGCCAAGAAGGCCCGACGCTCAGTTGAGCGCAACCATCTTCGAACTGGCGCGGGAAAGGAAGATAGAGCTTTTCATATCGACTCAGAGTATTATAGATGCGTATTTCATAGGTCGGAAGATGAGTGTACCCAAATCCGAAATCGACAGACTCATGAATTGGATTCTGAATCATATCAACGTCCGCTCGATAGATTGCTTTGATATCCGTCAGGCGATTGAATCGTCTTCCAACGACGTAGAGGACAACGCGCAAATCGCGCTGGCAGAAAATTCCTGCTGCGATTTATTCATCACTCACGACATTGGAATCCTTTCCCAAGCCCATAGTGACTTGACAACTTTCCTCTCCCCGCAACAATTCATCTCCCGCCTATCTTAGAACGCGCTATACAAAAACCGCCCCTGAATAAATTCAGAAGCGGAATTACGTGGAGGTAGTCGGATTCGAACCGGCGACCCCATGCTTGCAAAGCATGTGCTCTACCAGCTGAGCTATACCCCCGTAGAGAAAAAAAGTAGGCCCGCGCGGAGTTGAACCGCGGACCTCCACATTATCAGTGTGGCGCTCTAACCAACTGAGCTACGAGCCTGTATATAATAAAGAAAAAGATAAGTACAAGGCACCGCTGCCTTGAAC
>DBYB01000032.1:6878-13461 GCA_002309995.1 Bacteroidales bacterium UBA1197 | reverse complement strand
CTCGGCTGCGTGGGCGCAGACGGTCCTCCGCAGGAAGGAACCCCGAAGCGATTAAGGAAGTTTGTTGAAGTCGTCCTTCAAGCTGTCGGCGCGGAGCAGCATCTGGATGGAACTCAGCGAGCAGTTGACCCAGAACGTGCGGTTGCGGTCTTTGCGGGCGTCACGCCACTCAAAGGTGGTGGGAATCTTGCCGTTCACCGCGTTCTGCATGCGGGTGATATTGTCTATCATAGCCTTGGCCTTGGCAAGGGCGAGCAAGTCTCCGGTCACCCGATAGTAATCCAGCCAGGCATTTGCCACATTGCAGGCGCTGTTGTCGACGGGCATCTCGTAGTGATACTGCTCGTGCACGCAAGGAGTATAACGCAGGAAGAATCCGTCGGCTGTGCGCTCGGGATAGGCCCAATGCGTAAACTGGTCTTCGCTCAGGCGGATCAGGTCTTCCGAGTTGCGGATATCTTCTTTTGTGGGCGCTGCCTTGGTGAGCAGGTACGAAGCGTAAGGAGCCGCAGTGCAGTTGGTGAGGTTCTGGTAAGGCTCCAGACCCTTGACGTTCACATCTTCAAACTGACCGGTCATATCGAATACCTTCACGGCCGTGGAATTCATCCACTCCTCGCCCTTGATGCGGTAGGGCAGGAACTCTCCGAAGCCGTATCCCTCAAGACGCTTGTAGTAGCGCAGCAGGGGGTGCAGCATAGCGCACACCGAGTTCACCGGCTCTCCGGTTACAAAATCCACCTTGATGGGGAGCGAACCATCCTCGTGCTGGAGTTTGATATAGGTCCTGCCTATGGCCACGGCACGGTCGAGCCACTGCTTCTCGCCCGTAACATCGTACAGGTCAAGGAAAGCCTGTCCTGCGCTGGCCGCCTCAAGGGTCATGGTCTTGCCCTTGTTCCAGTCGCGTTTTGATGCCTCCTTGTCAAGATAGTAGGTCGGAGGGAAGTACGCCAGCGGGTCTCCTTCGGGCCGACTCTGGTCGATAAGGAACTGCGCCGCGCCGCGTGCCACCGCCAGGGCGTTCTCGCGCCGGTCGGGCAGCATGGTTGCAATCAGGCACTCGTTGCGTATAGTAGCGCTTATTATCTTGCAGGGATAGGTATTGTGCGGATAGTTCATGTCCGGCACCGTAGAGGTGCTCCAGTGCTGGATCTCCGGCATGGTGTGGACGTACAGTGCTCCCTTGAGCGCCGCCTCGCGGTAGTCGCAGGCCGGTCCGGGGTAGGGGCCCTCGAAAGGGAAGTCCTTAAGGAAACTGCGTTCGCCGGCCCGTGCTATCACCTTTCCGTCCGCCGCCAGGGCGTCCACGGTAAGATCAACTTGCTTTCCCACTGGCAGTTTGTCCCACACCGGCGAGAGCGGAGCCGTGGGCTTGGAAGCCTTGAAACTCAGGGCCTCGCCGCCGTCGGGAGTCAGCGTAAAGACATAAGATTCAGCACCTTGTACTTCATCAAAATGGAATGCCGGAGCATAGATAAACTTCTTTGCAAAGTTGTTCCAGCTAACATCGGTACGGAACGGCTCAAGATACTCCTTGGCGGCTTGCCGGTTGAGGGTCTTATATCCTGAAGAGCAGGAGCAGCAAAGGGTAATAAAAGTTAAGACAAGTAACTTTTTCATATTAATATCCTGGATTTTGCACAAGTTTGTAGTTAATCTTCATTTCCGTGATGGGAATCGCGTACCAATAGTTCTTGGGGTAGCTGAAAGAGCGCGGGGCAATCTCCTCAAGAGGTACCAGCTTGTAGAACGACTCGGCCGAAGAATCATCGGCATAGACATTCAGCTCCATAGGCGTATTCTCAAGGAACTTGTGCACAATCTTCCAGCGGCGGAAGTTGTCGTAGTTGCGGCCTTCAAGGCATACTTCTGCAGCAATCTCGGCACGTATAGCCTCCCGGAGCTGGTCGCCGGAGGGAATGCCGCCGGCTTTGGACCACGACTCGGAGAATCCGGGCAGTCCGCAGCGGGAGCGCACTTTGTCGATGTATGCTATACTCTTGGCATCCAAGCTTCCGTTGAGCTCGAAGCTGGCCTCGGCATAATCGAGGTACAACTCAGCCAGACGTAGGAACGGAACCCTGTAGGAAACCGGTTTGAACGTGCGGTTGGTCTGGTCGAACTGGGTGCTGATTGACACGAACTTCTGGAAATAGTAACCAGTGCAGGAATGATACAAGGTGCGGCTGCCGCAGTAGCCGTGATACTCTCCTGCGCGTGTGTAGATGGTGTTCTTCTCTTTTCCGTTGTAGATGATGTTTCCGCGGTCGAACACCACCGACGCATAGAAGCGGGGCTCCCGTCCGCGGTGCAGGCGAGCTGTGGAATCGCCCGGCGCTATGGTCAGGAGATTGTTGGCGGCAAATTCATCCTTCGTCTTTGGATCGGCCCACAGGGGAAGTCCGTCTTCGGTAAGGAAGGTGCAAACCGCCTGCATGGTCGGAACGCTCATGGGCCTGAAGTTGTCGAGGTCGGTGCCCTTGGCTCCATCCCATGCACGGGGTGTTCCGAGCCTCTGGATGATGTAGTTGAAATAGCCCTTCGGAGTGTTGGTGCGGTCGTCATAGGCGGAAGACCAGAGGTACTCGCACTTATTGCCGCTGTCGGTCATGGGCTGGATGAACAGCTTATAGTAGTTGTTGCGTCCCCGTTCTTTTTCGGGAAGGGCGCTGGCCGCCGGGTCGACATACAGATGGTAGCCCTCTCTTTCTGCCAGGTCTATTGCATCCTGGAGTGCGTCCAGGGCCGTTTTCCACTTGTTTTTGTCGTAGGTTTGCGAGATCAGCGGAGTCTTGTCGAAATTGAGGAAGTCGGCAAAGTCCGTATTGCCGTTCACCAGGGGACTGGCGGTATAGACCAGCACGCTGGCCTTGATGGCCTTGGCGGCAACGGAAGTGGCACGCCCGGCCTCTTTGTCGTCGCGGTGCGCGGGAAGCCTTGTGGCCGCTTCGTCGAACATACGGCATACGAATTCGGCGCAATCGTCCCATGAAGAGCGCTGCACGAGAATGTTCGATACCTGCTCGTTCATCGAAATCTCATGGTCAACCACCACCACGGGTCCGTAATGCTGCATAAGCACCCAGTGCAGCAGGCCGATGAGGAAATAAGCCTCGCCCGTATAGACCTTGGCCTTCTCGGGACTCAGGCCGGGCACGGATTCTACGTTGTTGATGAAAGTCCAGGCGTTGCGTATGCCTTTGTAGAGGTCATATTTCATGGCTCCGGGCTGGGTTGCGGTGTCGCCCGACCACATGCCGAAGTATGTGCTGTTGGAACTCTCGTAGCCGTGCAGCATGGCCTTCCAAGCGGCCCAGCGGATAGGGTTGCTGTAGAACGTAACCACTTCGCCGCTCTGGAAGAAATCGGGATAGGTATGATAGCCTATGTGGTGAGGGAAGAAGCCGTAAACCGAGTTCAGCGTGCGCTCCGCCTGCATAGGAGAGGAGTACAGATCCGACACGCTTGCGGTATCTTCAGGCACAACATCCAAAAAGTTGCAGGCCGCAAGGAACGGGAGTATAGCGAGGATCAATAAAGTCTTTTTCATGATCAGAGTCCAAATTTAGAAAAAAAGTTGCAGACCGAGTTGAACGCTCTTGGTAAGAGGATAAGATACTCCGGCGCCGTTTGCCAGTTCCGGATCCCAGAGTTTGAACGGAGACAGGACAAACAGGTTGGTGCCCGTGCAGTACACCCTGAGGGTTTCCTTCCAGGTCCATCCAAGCTCCACGTTTTTCAATCGCAGGAATTTACCGTCCCGGAGCCAGAAACTCGACGCAGGGATGTTGTTGGGGTTGTATTCCCAGTCAAGGCGGGGGTATTTGGCGTCGGGGTTCGGATTGCTCTCGCTCCAGTGGTCGTCGGCCACCCATTTGAACATATTCAAGCCGCGGTGCGTTTTGTTGACGAACGGATGTACCGCGTCGGACATAAGGATGGATACCCTGTCGCGCCCGGAGAAGAAGAACGAGAAGTCGAACGACTTGTATTTCATGGTGGCGCCGAATCCGTAGTTGATTTCCGGCACGGTGGGCAGCCCGAGGTAGGTAGCGTCGTTCTCGTCTATGACATCGTCGTCATTCATATTCTTGTACTTGATGTCGCCGGGCTTATAGTTGGTGCTGAAAGTCTGGGTAGGCGAGTTGTCTATGTCTTCCTGGTCTTTGAACAGGCCTTCCGCGATGAGTCCGTAAGGAGCATATACCGGCTGGCCTATCTTTGACTGATAAGGATAAGGCTGGATCTCCGGCTCGTCGTAGTCGGTTATTTCGTTGTGGGCGTAGGTGAATGTGCCGCGCGCGCTGATGGAAAAGTCCGGATTGAAAATGCGCTTGTACTCGAGGCTGAAGTCAACACCTCTGTTGCGCACTGCGCCAAGATTACCCCGTGGCGACACGCCTGAAAGACCGGTTGTGGCGGGGAGTACCTGGCGGGCCATGAATATGCCCGTACGGTTTTCGTCAAAAATGTCGAGGATGAATTTGAGATGTTGCATAAAGCCGAATTCGATGCCGATATCGTGCTTGCGGCTCACTTCCCAGGTGGCGTCTTCGTTACCCCACAGGTTCACGACGTTACCCTTTTCGGAATAGAAGCCGTCGGCGCAGGATCCCTGGATAAAACCGCTGTTGACATTCATTGCGACCGAAGAGATGTAGGGGAAGCGTACCGACAGGTAGTCGTTACCGGAAAGGCCGTAGGAATAGCGTATCTTCAACAGGTCAACGGTGCTGCGGAGATTGTCCCAGAACGGCTCGTTGGAGATGATCCAGCCGGCCGCCATGGAGGGGAAGAAGCCCCAGCGGTGCCCTCTCATGAAGTTTTCGCTGCCGTTGTATCCGAAGTTGGCTTCGAGTACGTACCGGTCCAGAAGCGTGTATGACAGACGTCCGGCGAATCCCTGCTCGCGCTTGGGCAGGCGGGCGTTGTAACTGGAGGCCTGATTGTCAACGTGTTCCTTCTGGTGGTACAGGACCACGGCGTTTATGGAATGTGGGCCGAAACTGCGGGCGTATTCGAGGTTGGTCTGCAGGTTAAGTTCGCGATAGCCGCTCGATGAAGTATCGGAGCCTATGTATTTCGACCCTTCGCTGCCCAGCTGTGAGAGGTAGTAGGTCTTTTCGCCGCTGACGGGGTCGGTATCTATCCCCTGAAGACGGTAGAGCCAAGGCGCCTTGCGGAAAGTAAGGGTAGCGGCAGTGTAGGAATAGAACGACGCCTGTCCCCACAGTTTGAGTCCCGGGGTTATCATGTCGAGGTTCTGGTCCAGGCGGACCGAAGTCGTGGTGTTCTCTGTAAACTGCTTGCGGTAGCCTTCCGAAAGGTCCATGTAGGGGTTGGTCCACGATGTGGTTCCGTCCCACTCGTCGGTACCGCCGAACACTACATAGTCGGCATCGTTGCCCAGCCACTCAGAGGGGTATGTGGGCGATACGTTTACGGGATTGGCATATAGAGCCGCGGCAAAATAATGCTGCGTGCTGTAATACGGCATGTTCTTGTAGAACAATATGGAGGTCATCTTTATGGACGCCGTAGTGCTGTTGGTCAGTTTGGCGGTCACATTGCTCTGGAACGAGAACTTGCGTGCGTTAAGGCCGGTGTCGAACGATACTTCCGGGGAGTTTCGCAGCATACCGTTCTGGTTGGCGAACATAGCGCTCAGGAAGTAGTTTACGCGGTTTCCGCCGCCACGTATGTTCACGTCGGCGCTCTGGGCGGTAGAGTACTTGCGGAAAATCATATCGTACCAGTTGACAAGCGGGTACTCATAATTGTTGATTCCCTGCTTGGCAGCCTCGATTTTGGCCGGCAGATAATAATCGTTGCCGCCGCGGGTGCGGAGAGCCTCGTTGTAGTTCTCCATATAAGTTATCCCGTCGGCGATTTCGGATACCTTGGTGAAGGTGTTTACCGTCGAATTGAAGTGGACGTTGATGGACATCTTGTCTGACGTACGTCCGCTCTTGGTGGTAATGACCATGACGCCGTTTGCGCCGCGGGAGCCGTAGAGAGCCGTCGCCGCAGCGTCTTTAAGCACGGCAAACGACTCGATTGATTCCGGAGAGATACCGTCAAGCACCCCTACGCCGACCTCTATTCCGTCGAGGATATACAAAGGCTTGCTGTTGGGGCCGAAGGTGGAAATACCGCGGATCCAGAAATTGGCACCGTCCGAGCCGGGTTCGCCGGATGACTGGGTGGAAATAACGCCGGCCAGGTTGCCCGCAAAAGACTGTGACAGGGTGGGAGAGTGGAGCGACTTGAGCTGCTCGGGGTTGATGCTCTCCACCGAGGTCACTATCGACTCCCTTTTCTGGGTGGTTCCGAAGGCGACCACTACCGCTTCGCTCAATGCAGTTGACGATTCGTCCAGAAAGACCATGCGGAAGTAGTTGTCGTTCTCGGTGGTCTTTATGTTTTTGTCGAGGTATCCCAGCATTGAGAACGTTATTTCCTTGACATCGGCACCTACCGTTAGCGAATAACGGCCTTCAGTGTCGGTGAGCGTGCCGGTGGAAGTGCCTTTAACATACACCGTTACCCCAGCAAGAGGGCTGCGGTCGGTGGTTGCTAC
>DBYB01000032.1:2528-6806 GCA_002309995.1 Bacteroidales bacterium UBA1197 | reverse complement strand
TTGCCGACATTTGCTGGGGAGCGAGTATCCTGCCGAGCAGCTGGAGAATATCTTCGCCTTTGGCTTCGTCGCTCACCCGCTTTTCCAAGTCAATCTCGGCGGTACGGTAGGCAAAAGTGAATCCGCTCTGTTTTTCCAGATCGTTCAGGACGGTGCGTAACGGCACATTCTGCCAGCTGCCGCTGACCTTTCTTTCCTGCGACCAGGAGACGACCGGAGAGGCCAACAGAAACAGCAGAAGCAATGTTTTTGCTAGTTTATTCATAAGAGAAGTTTTGTGAATTATCGTATCAGGACTATATTGCCTTCGTCGATTATGCGGAGTTCGCAATCGGCGAGAAAGGAGAGGACGGTAAATATTTTTTCTTTGCTCTCGTCGTTGATTTTAAGTGTGATGTGCTGGTCCAGGTCGATGTCTCCCAACGTGCTGACCTTTACTCTGTAGCGGTGCTCAAGATTTTCGATGACTTTGCCCAAGGTGCAGTCCTCAAGCGAAATCTGCGAGCGTATCCAGCTTACATAGTCGCCTGTATCAACCGTGCGGACGGTGCTGTCGCCCAGCAGGCGGTCATAACTCAATTGCTCGCCGGGAGAAAGAGTTACCGCCTGGATGCCTTCTCCTTTCACGCGCACGGAACCCGACACGAGGGTGACCTGGTCGCGCTCGTACAGGGGAGTGTGCCTTACGGCGAAGCGGGTGCCCAGTACGCTGACCTGCAGGTCACCGGCATTTACCACAAAGGAGCGTCCGTCTTTTGCAACATCAAAGTATGCTTCGCCGTCGAGCTTGACTTCCCTCACGGATGCTTTTTCAAAATTGCTGTTGTACGACAGGGAGCTGCCTATGTTGAGCCATACCGATGTGCCGTCCGGGAGCTGGAATTCGCCCTTTGAATTGCTGGATGTCACCATGCATACTTCCGAGGTAGCTGAAGGCGTGTTGCTGTGGGAGCGGATTCCCCGGCCCAGGCCGAAAAATCCCGCGATCAGGGCTGCCGCTGCGGCCACGGCCACAAAATACATAAAGCGGCTCCTGAGTGTTTTTTGCTTTTCTCCTTCCATGTGGCGGTGTATAAGGTTGAGCTTGCGCCGCCGCTCCAGGGTGGAGTCGCTTATATCTCTGGCAGACAGGGCTTCCCATTCACTGTAGAGGGCATCTTCCTTTTCCTGCTGGTCTTCGGGGTCGGTAAGCCAGCTCCCGAAGGCCAGCTTTACCTCGTCGGGGAAACTGCCTGACATAAATCGGTTTATGATGTTCTTTTTCTTGCCCATATTGATTGTGTGGTTAAAGCAGGGCGCTTAGTGCCTTGAGTTGCTCCAGGGCCCTTCCTATGTGATACTCAACTGTCTTGGGAGAGATTCCCTCCCGGGCTGCTATTTCCTGCTGTGTCAGGCCCATACGGCGGCTCATCAGGAATATTTTTCTGCGTTGTTCAGGCATTGCCGCTATGGTAAGGCTTGCAAGGGAAATGACGTCGCGCAAGTCCTCCTCCCTGGCCAGGTCTCCGCCGAACAGTTCCGGGAGTTCTTCAGAGGTCAAGCCTTGCTCCAGCGGGATGGGTTTTCCGCGTGAATAGTAATCATAGACAGCATGCTTGACGATGGTGAACAGGAATGGCTTGAACGCACGCACGCCCCTCAGCGAGCGCCGTCTGAGCCAGAGGCGCAGGAACACATCCTGACAGATATCCTCCGCAATGGATTTATCTTTTAGGAGTGCCCGTGCGAACGTCTCGACGAGCGGGGCATACTTCAGGTAGAAGTAATCGAACACTTCGTATGACCCGCCCGACAGACGTTGGATGTACTCCGATTCTTGAGTCCCGTTCATTAATCGATGTTCACATTCGCCACCACAAGGTCTCCAGGTGCGCCGATGAGGTTTTCCGCGCTGACCTTGGCTCCGAGTACACGGGCGTCGGCGGTTACTTTCTCAGGCTTGTCGGGAGTTCCAAGGGTAATGGAATTCTTGCGTATCGCTCCAAGGAAAGCACCGGCGATGCAGGCGCCGTCGGAGCTGATGACGGCACTCAGGGTGTCGCCGCTCCATACTTTGGCATATTGGGTAGCTCCGCAGAATCCGCCGATACGCACGGCATCGGAAGAATTCACGGTGATGGGACCCTTGCTGGTGTTGCCCTCGAGGTTGCAGACCGAATAACCGAGCAATCCGCCTATCTCGCTGATATACACACCGTCGGCTTTGGCGTTAGTGACCATGATCTCTCCCTCGTTGGAGCTGTTCTTAAGTTCTCCGAACAAGTCTCCGCAAAGGCCGCCGATCATCATGTAAGATGTTGACTGGCTGGTGATTTTGCCAAAGTTCTTACATCCGTCCATAGTATGTCCGGAATTGCCGTTGCGCCCACCGAGGATGCCGCCTAAATAAGTGGCTCCCTTCTGGTTGTGCCAGCCGTTTTTATAAGTAAGGTTGCCGTTGTTGATACAGTTGCCTATAGTGTAAAGATGTGTGTGGTGATGTCCGATGACACCGCCAAGCATGAGCTGCTGAGAGCAGTTGACGTTCTGCACGGTGCAGTTGGCATCGAGCACTATTTCTTTGCCGTTGCTGCATCCGGTCACATTGCCTGCGTTCTGGTAGCCTACTATGCCTCCGGCGCGGGTCCAGCGTGCGGTCGATTTGAAAGAAATCACAGAAGGCATGTCGCCGTCGATGTTCGTGCAATCCTTGACGGGCATGTTGCAGAAACCAGCGATTCCGCCAAGGTCGGCTCCGGTGGAGTTGCCTGCCGGCTGGATGATATCAACATCGATCTTGCCTGTATTGCGGCAGCCGGAGACCATGGTCTCCTCGGTGTAGTCCTTGGCTGAAGCTCCGCCTGCAACGCCTCCGCAGAGTACTCCCACATCGGCGCCGGCGCCTCTCTGCAGGCCTCCGGCATTGGCGAATGAGCCTTTGAGCGTTACGGTTCCGGAGTTGGAGCAGTCAATCAGGTTGAATGCTACATAGCCGGTGACACCGCCGACTGAAGGACGTGTGCAGGCCTCTTCCGGATTGGTGAGAGGCACGATGTAGCTCACGTCGCCGGAGTTGATGCATCCCTCCATATCTCCCTCAAAGTAGCCGGCCACACCGCCCACGTTGCCGTAGGTTCCGGTGGCGCAGACTCCGATCGAGAAGAAGACGGCTCCTTCATTGGTGCATTCTTTCATTTTGCCCATGTTGGCCGGGGCGTCGTTTGCGAATGCCGTTACCTTGCTGGCTCCGAGAACTCCGCCGAGGAATGTCTTGCCGGGAGTCTCATCGTATGTAAGGGAAATGGGGGCCTTGTTGTGGCACTTGACTATGCGGTCCTGTCCGGGCGCAGCTTCGCCTGCCATATATCCTGCAACGCCTCCGATAACCTGCTCATTGGCAGTGGCGACGTTTTTGAGCGTTATGGCGCCTTCGTTGGTGCAGTTGCTTATGTTGCCCTCAAGGAAACCTACGATGGCTCCTAGACGTGCTGTGCCTGCAAATGAATCGACGCGGTTGATGGGCGCTTTGTTCGTGCAGCCGCTGATCTGTCCGCCGGGCAGCAAGTGTCCTGCTATCAGGGCTATGTCTCCCTGGTCGGCGCCGTTAAGCGAGCAGCTGGAGTCGATGATCAGATTCTTGACGGTTCCGGACACTTCGGTAAACAGAGGAGTGGTTGCGCTCCAGTTGCGTATGCTCTTGCCGCCTCCGTCGAACGTGCCGGCAAAAGATGCTGCCGGAACCAGCTCTTTGCCCGACAGATCAATGTCGGAGCCGAGCTTGACCATGTCGGCCTCGGTGCACTGGGGGGCATACTCGTTAAGCCATACCAGAAGCAGCGTAGCGTCGTTGATTGTGAGAGGGTAGCTTATGGACAGTTCTCCGGTGGTTACGGATACCTCGTCGGACCATTCGGAGGTAACCTTGCCGGCTATTGCCTGAACCCGTACCACATATTCGGTTGAATACTCGAGTGAGCCAATTGTGCAGCTGCGCTCAGCGCCGCTGCCGGCAGCCTTGAAGTCTGCCTCCCCGGCTTTGTGATACTCGGTCTTGTAAGATTTGGCGTCCTTGACTTCCGCCCAGGACACCGAGATGGTGTTGCCGGATGCAGTGGCCGTGACGACCGGCTTTTCGAGCGATGTAACTTCCTCAGGCTGAGGCTCGGGGGGTGTGGGTGTCGGTTCGGGTTCGGGCTTGGTGCAAGCGGCCAGGACGGCCAGAATGCACAGTGCGTTCAGGATAAGATGCTTTCTCATATTTTTATAGAATTGGTTATAGTATGCATTTAGTCTTAAATA
>DBYB01000032.1:1470-2475 GCA_002309995.1 Bacteroidales bacterium UBA1197 | reverse complement strand
CGGTCTCTTTTTTTGTAATAACTTGGTCTATGAATGTGCCCTACAGGAGGTTAGAATGATGGTTCGGTGCATTTTTGGTGCTTTTTTTGTGGGAAGAAAAAGCCCTAAGTGATTGATAATCAAAACACTTAGGGCTTAATTTCGGCGGAGAGAAAGGGATTCGAACCCCCGAAGCAGGTTTTGCCCGCTTAGCGCATTTCGAGTGCGCCGCCATAGACCACTCGGCCATCTCTCCGGGTGCAAAGTTCGTAAAAAATATTTAAATTTGTACACTATGCGGATCGGAGATTTGGAATTTGGTGATAAACCGCTGTTTCTTGCGCCTATGGAGGACGTTACGGACGTCTCTTTCCGGGTGCTCTGCAAGGAGCAGGGGGCGGCTATGGTCTACACCGAGTTCGTGCCTTCGGACGGACTGATCCGGGACGCAGACAGGGCGATTGCCAAGATGCGCACCCTCCCCGAAGAGGCCCCCGTGGGCATCCAGATCTACGGCCACATCCCCGAATCTATGGTCGAGGCCGCCAGGATGGCGGACCGGGCCGCTGAAATTGCAGGAGGCCACGGAGCCGACATCATCGACATCAACTTCGGCTGCCCGGTCTCCAAGATCGCCGGGCGCGGCGCCGGCAGCGGCATGATGCGCGAGCCCGACAAGATGGTCGAGATCACGCGCCGCGTGGTGGAGTCGGTGAAACTGCCCGTGACCGTCAAGACGCGGCTGGGCTGGGACGAAAACAGCAAGATTATCGTGGAGCTGGCCGAAAGGCTCCAGGACGCGGGCATCTCGGCCCTGACCATCCACGGGCGTACGCGCGCGCAATTATATAAAGGTGCGGCCGACTGGACGCTCATCGGCGAGGTCAAGCGCAATCCCCGGATGCATATCCCGATCATCGGCAACGGCGACATCACCACGCCCGAGGGCGCGAAAGAAGCCTTCGACCGCTATGGCGTCGACGGCATTATGATCGGCCGGGCCAGTTTCGGCCATCCCTGGATCTT
>DBYB01000032.1:1010-1338 GCA_002309995.1 Bacteroidales bacterium UBA1197 | reverse complement strand
CTCGAGAATTTCCGCGAGACCCGCCTGAAACTGGTTACGGAAACCGATCCTGCAGCGGTACACGCGCTGCTCGACCATATTGCGGAGGTTTGGGGATGATCAGCAGTGTCGTTATGTTCCCTTATTGGCTGGTGCTTCGCATCCGCCACGCCCTTTTCGATGGGGGTAAACTCAAGTCGGTGACTCATCCGGTCCCGGTGATCTCGGTCGGCAACCTCACGGTTGGCGGCACGGGGAAAACCCCGATGGTGGAATACCTGGTGGCCCTGCTGCAGGGCCGATGCCGCGTGGCCGTGCTTTCGCGCGGCTACAAGCGGAAAGGGAAGGG
>DBYB01000032.1:0-917 GCA_002309995.1 Bacteroidales bacterium UBA1197 | reverse complement strand
TGCTCGCCCTGCCCGAAGACCAGCGTCCCGACCTGGTGATCCTCGACGACGGTTTCCAGTACCGCCGGCTCAAGCCGCAGACCGATCTGGTGATGGTGGACTACAACCGTCCCATCTTCAAGGACAACCTGCTGCCGTTCGGCCGTCTCCGTGACCTGCCCGAGCAGATCCGTCGCGCCAAGGTCGTGGTGGTCTCCAAGAGTCCCCGCTATCTCGACGAGTGGGAACGCGCGAAAGTGCGCCAGCAGACGCGCCTTCGCCCTGACCAGCCCCTGTTCTTTACCATGGTCAAATACGGTGAGGCGCTCCCCGTGTTCCGCTGGGAAGCCGACAAGCGCTATATCTATTCCAAAGAGGTGTTCCTCTTCTCGGGCGTCGCCGACGACCGGCCGCTGGTGATCCACCTGACCGACCGCTACGAGCGCATCGCCCACAAGCGATACGGCGACCATCATCGCTTCACGGCGTCCGACCTGCGCTGGCTGGACCGCTATGCGCGCAACAATCCGCGCGCGCTGCTGCTGACCACCGAGAAAGACGCCATGCGCCTGCTCCACGACGCCCGCCTGAGCAACGAAGTGCGCCGCCGGCTCTTCTATCTTCCGATAGAGCCGGAGTTCCTTTCCTGGGAGGAAGGGGAGGCTTTCGACAACCTGCTGCTCGGCGACGTGCCCGAAAAAGCCGGCAGCGGTCTGCTGTTCTAGCGTTCTTTCCGCCAGAAAATTTGCTATCGTAAAAATAATTCGTAAATTTGCAGCCCCCAAAATTTCGGGGGATCGCAACATTTATAGTATTAACCTAATTATCAAGAAAGTGGACACTTTAAGCTACAAGACCATTTCCGCCAATAGCGGTACCGTCAAGAAAGAATGGTACGTTATTGATGCGACCGATCAGGTGCTGGGTCGTCTCGCTTC
>DBYB01000012.1:32303-39275 GCA_002309995.1 Bacteroidales bacterium UBA1197 | reverse complement strand
GTGCGTGATGTTTTCGAAAAGATTGCCCCTATTGAACTTGGATACAGAGAACAGACTCCAGATGTAGCTCCGGTTTATGAGGATATACGTCAGACAGCATTGTGCATCTCCACAAGGGGAGCAGAAGGTGCTGGCCAGTTTGACTTGCTGCAAGATGGTATAAAGAGAATGCAGGCCTTTATGCTCCGCAGGCGCTATGTAATAGAAGATGCTATTGTGGATGCGGCCAAAGCCGCGCTACTGGCAACCATGCTGGAAAAGGGTGTTGATTCCTTTACACCGTACTCGCCGGATATGGAAGGGCTGGCTGAATTGAGGCTTGCAGATACGGTTCCCGTTCGCCTTTCCCGGCTTAGAAGGAACAATCCGGAAGCCTATTACTATTGGGCCAAGGTAAGCGAACTGCTATAGCTCTGATTATTCTACTGTAAAAAGGGCAAGCCCCTCGAGTAGGCCTGCCCTGTACAGATTGTCCAGATCCCCTGCAAGGAAGAGGCAATCTGTGTTATTATCGCCGCAGACCATAAAAAAAGGTGCAGGCTACATTCATCCTTCGGTGAACCTACCACGGAGCCCCAACCAGATGAATAAACACCTGCACCTAACTGTGCAGGCGCTTATCACTGTTGAACCCGGGGCATTTAGAATCGTGGTAGGATTTATCACCGGTTCAAAAGCGAAAACGCTTGTGTATGTCTTTACAAAGTAATGTCGCTTGTAACTGTTGCAAATTTAATCATTTTCTCTCATATGGCGAAATCGGCCTCCGATTTTTGGCTCTGTGTCAGTAAGTGACAAATCCGCGCCTTACCTTTACGCCACGAATTGTTTGGAGCATCACACCTTAAGCAAGCATTTGCATCGTGAGATGAAACGAAACGGAGCTGGCTTGCAGGGATGCACGCCAGCTTTCGCGCATAATTGGGAACACTAAAACTACCAGGTATATGAGTGACCAGTACCATCGTGATGTAAGGCCTGGATGATGCCGGGCGTACTCAGATTCCGAATAGTGCACTTTAATCCGCTATGTACATAGCCTTTCAGCCACCGGTGTGAACCCAAAACAATTCGTCAATGAAAACTAAACGTAAGTTTGGGGCAACCCAGATCCCCTGCAAAGGAAAAGTGATTATCCAACACCTGGATATTGCGAGAAGGCTTTTGATAGCGCTGCCTTTCAAGACTAAAGTGCAGCTAGCAGCCGTCGAAGAACAGTCTCGCACCATAGAGGCCACCATTTTGGAAGTAGCCACATTATGCTCAGGCAGCGAGTATTGGCACCAGTTGCACCATTATCTCGAAGAAGCCGGTATCGAAGTGTCGCAAGAGTTCTATTGGATGAAACACTATCTCGACCGTGTGATGGACGAGAGTCCTGCTGAGGCTAAACGAACTTAGCCGCGCATGTTAACTTCCCGGGCCCGGGATTAATAGCATTTGAAATAGAAAAAGCGGAGGCCTTCACAGGTGTCCGCTTCGGGTAGTTTAATGTTTAACTTTTAAAAACTTATGAAAAAAACTTTAGAGGTTTAGGTTGGTTATATCGTAATGTCAAATATCACAGGTCCTTCCCATTCCTTGACAGTGATGGTGAAGGTATGCGCGGGAAGGTCGCAGATAATGGATACGTCGCCCAGATTCTCTGACTTCCAGTCGAATCCACTCCTGGCAATCAGGTAGCCAAGGTCTATGGTCTCTACTACATTCCCATGATAAGATAAGGTAAGGGCCAGGGAATTGTCCTTCTGGCGGGGTACGCGGAAAGCGTATCCACGGCCGTTCTCGACAGGATCTGGAACATATCGGAAAATACCGTCCACAGGTTCCAGTGTGCGCTCGTCCACTCCGGATACAGTTCCGATAGCCAGCAGGTCATATCCCGTACGGCCGTCGTCTTCCTCCTTGAAGTCCAGTTCCACAGTGGTGAAGTTCTTGTTCAGCATCACGGTATGGCCGGTGGTCTCACCATCGGTGTTCACCAGCGCCCGCTGTGCGAACAGACTATCCATCTGATGACCCTCCTCTGCAGCGAACTTGCCGTAGCTGGCAACAATCTCAACAATACCGCGTGGGACAGTGTGGTCCACGAAGCCGCCGCGGTGGTTGTCAATAATCTGGTAATTGCCGAACCATGCGTTCAGAGAAATGGCTTTGGGGGCTTCGACAGTTAGCCAGCAGGGACAGTCGCTGCGGTCTTCTTTGACCGAGCAGGAAACCAGGGCCACCAGCCCCAGTATTCCAACTATTATCTTCCGTCTCATAGCACCAGATTGTCTATTTCAGCCACATTGCCGTGGACGCGCCATCCTTCGTCATCGCCGGTTTGACCGGCAATCTCTCCGGCCTTGGTGACCTGTCCGCCCCTTACCCACGTGTTCGCATACTCCGACGGTTCACCGGCGAGGGTGATATTGTGGATGATATAGTACATGTTGGGGTTCAGTCCGGTAATCATCTTCGAGTAGAAGTACAATGTCCCGTTGATCTTCACGGCTAGGCATAGCCGCAGTTCGCTGTTCTGGGATTCGTCACCATAGGTAGGCTCCGAGAACCAAGCATTGAACTTGGTAGGCAGGGTGTAAAACACCTTGTTCACCTGAAGAGGACCGAGATCGCCATCGTATTCATCGCAGAGTTTTCCGGCTACGGATGGAAGATAGGCGTTGGTATCCCAGGTCTGCTGAGAGACCGCTGCCATTGATGCGGGAGCGTCCAGGTTGATGGTATGCTTTTCCTGCATCCAATTATCGTTGTAGATGTAGTGGTAGTTCTGATTCAACTTGCCCCTGCCGCCATAGGAGCCTTGATTGTAGGTTCCGTGCATATCGGCATAGGTCATATTGTAGGTGCTCCATTCATCCTGCCCGAGGAAACAGTTGGCCATGTAGTAATGACTCGTAGCCCCGCCGAAGGTGTAGCTAGACCAGCCTTTAGGGCCGAATATGTCCCATGACGAACCGTCGAAATTCTGCGGCTGCGTCTGGCAGATACGCACAATGTCCCAGCCGTTGATGAAGGCAAGATGCTTCACATAGACGTTCCGGTACAGGTCGGGAGACCCCCAGAACTGGGCGGTAATCGTCTCGACCTTAAACTTGGACATATAGCGCATCAGCTTGACTTGTACCGTATTGACAGCGCTTCCGGAAAAGCTGAGACTTGCCGTGGCGCCCATCAGCGGACGATTCGGCCGGCAATTGCCTGCGCTCCAGGGGATGAAGGCCTTCGGATAGCTGCTGATGCCGGATTTGTCCAAGGTTGCGATATAGTCGGCGCTGTCTGAATCCAGATTGGCGATGATAAGGTACTTGCGCGTAGCGCCTCCCGCTCCCGTATCCTTGAATATCAATTGGTTCAGATCCAGCGGGTCACCACCGTATTCGCCGATGACGGTGTGCCCGTGGACGGTTCCATCACTCTCAAAGGAATAGATGTCAATCCGGTCCACTTCATCATCCTCGATGTCAGCCGCAATACTCTTGGTGTCTGGGGTGTCGAAGGGCATCACGCTGAAGGAGATAGTGACTACCTCCTGGCCGCTGCTCTCCACGCCGAAAGCCGTATTCAACGGCTCCGGCTCGCATCCGGCCAGTGCCACCAGCACGGCCGGAATCAAGTATCTGATTGTCTTCCTCATACGCCTAGTAGATTTCGGTTCCGCCATAGTCTTTGTAACCCATGTCGATGTTGTCTATCTCGCAATCGGTCCAGCCCTCTACGCTGAAGGGGGTCAGGTTGCCCTGATATTTGCGCTCATAGTAGTTGCTGTACTCACTGCCAAGGCCCTTCAAGGTAATACTGTCCAGCTTGTATATCATGCCGGCTTCCAGTTCGCGCATCGGGATGAGGTAGAAGTAGTCCGTGCCGTCGATTTCCACCTGGAAGACCATCTTCTGAGTGTCATCCTGACTGTTGAATTCGCCCCAGATGTATCCGTATTGATAGCGGTACCAGGGGATGGTATACAGGACTTTGTTGATGGTATAGGTATGCGGCCAGTCCTCGTCATCGCTCTTACAGAGGATGCCTTCCGAGGGACCGAATACATGCACGGTTGCCGTAGCCATATCTCCCGGGGCGTCAGTCACAAAAATGCCTTTATTCAGGCCCTTGTTGTAGTTGTATGCATAAGGGAAATTGGCCGCCAGCGTGCCGGTAGCACCGTAAGAAGACAGGTTAAAGGAACCGGTCGCACTACCGCCACGGACATCCTGATTCACGCAGGTATTATAGAGCCCAAGATTACCGATGCTGCTGCCCGTTCCGCCATTCGGGTATGAATATCCCACACCATGCACATCTTGCTGGCCGCCATATACGCTTGTAATAGACCTATAGAGCGGACGCAGAAAGTTGGGGGTATGGGTGATGGCAATCTTCTTGAGCTTTACATCGCTTTCCAGATAACCGGTATCGGTAAAGTCGGCCGTAATAGTGCCAAGCTCGAACTTGGTCACATAACGGAACAAGGTGACCGGAATGGTCTGGTCGCTGCCAAAGGAACAAACTGCTGTACCGCCCATCAAGGGTTTATGCGGCCGGAAGTTTCCGGCCTCAAGCGGAATGATACCCTTGTTATAGCTGCCGATATCCGATCCGCTAAGCTGGGCAAGGTAATCAACGCTTTCCTCGTTAAAGTTGGCAAGGAACAGCCAGTACCTATAATTGTTCTTCGGATTATAGGCCGTGTAGGAAACCGTTGACAAGTCCAGCCCGGTTGACTTTTCCCACGTCCTGTGATTGACAAGGGTGCCGGTATTGTCATACTCCAGCATGTCTAGTCTGTCGATGAAATCATCGTTCTCATTGGCATTATATGAGTCTGCCTTGGTTGAAATCGAAAAGGGTTGTTGCATGGAGAATGTCAGCGTGACGGCATGAACTCCATCCTGTCCGTTTTCCGGCATTTCTTTGTTGCAGGATGCGACCGCAACGGCGGCCAGCATTCCCAGTATAATAATTGTCTTTCTCATGGCGAATCAGTTAATTAGTTGTCCGGTAATGGGGTCAACGCCCACATTGATATTCTCTATCTCCAGCTCATCCCAATCCCTTACAGAGATGGAGAATGTCGCGGCGAACTTTTGCTCGATGAAATTGGAATAGTCCGAGCCGTCGCCGACGATGGTGATCGTGTCTATCTGATACACGGTGTTCGGCTGAGGATAGGTGATGCACACCGGATAGAACTTGGAGACTCCGTCAATGACAAGCTCGATAACCAGCTTGGGATACTGCACCTGGTCATTATAAGAACTCACGGCGCTATAGACGCTGAAGCAACCACGACCCATGAATCCGTACAGGCTCTTTCCCACGGTCATGCTCTGGGCAGTGGTGACACCAGCAGTCGCCAGACGGCCCTGTCCGCCTGCGACATCATAAGTCTGGCAAGTTGCCGTGAGGTACTTGCCGGTAGCGTCGATATTGAGAACGCCCTTGGCCACTTTCCAGTTATTGTTAATGGTTCTGGGATAGTTCTGATTCAGGATGCCCGGACCTCCCGGATTCCAGGTTCCTGTCTGAGACCAGCCTCTGGGGGCATTCGTATAGAAGCGGAAACCGTCATCAATGCCGCCGAAGGCTCCGGTGGAACTGCCGGTGTATTCTCCGTTCCCGAAGAATAGGTACCAGGTATAAAAGTGGCCGATAGAGCTTGACTTGGTGGGGTTGAAGTGGTTGCCGATATTGGTAATGGCAATGTTCTTGACAAACACGTCTTTGCCTTTCAGGCTTTCGTCTTTCGGGTTATAGACGATATTGCCGATATCGATGCGCCACATCAGGCGGCGAAGCTCGATTTCGACGGTGCTGTCGCCATTGAAATACGTGTCTCGCGCGCCCACCATTGGGATGCGGTTGAAGTCGAAGTTGTTGGCCGTCCACACGATGGGGCAGGGCATATAGTAGTCATCGGCGAAATCGCTCAGGGGATGACCTTCAAGCAGCGCTGCAGTATCCGGATCCAGGTTCGCCATCGCTATTATGCCAACCCTTTCTCCCTTTTTCTCCTTGATGACAAACTCGGTAGTCCCGCTGGGGTCCGGCGTAAGGGAGACATGGCGGTCCTCATCAGTTGCAGACTGGTGGAAGATGTACAAATCCAGCGTCTGAACGCCGTCGGTAAGCGTAAGATCAGAAGTGTTGTACGCCTTCGTGCTGGGACTGGCCGTTCGTATCTGGAAGGTAACTGTATGCTCTTCGTCTCCTGGGGTTTCGGTTTGCTGCGGGCTTATATCCTTGCTGCAGGAGACAGGCAACATCAGAGCCAAGGGCAGCAGAAGTGTCAGTATTCTTCGCATAGAAAATGGATTTGAAAAAGGGGCCGGATTCTCACTGATGGTCCACCGGCCCCACCAACATTATGAAAAGTATCAAAACACGACCTCGCGTCGCCTAGATGGTGATTCCTTCTGTGATAGGGACGACAGTCCATTCCTTCACGCTGATTTCGAAGGTTGCGTCAGACAGGGAAATGGGCTGGTCGGGGTTGTTGGATCCCTTTCTGGTGATGGTCAGGTTCTCAATCTCATAGGACTTGCCGGGTTCGAGAACCGGCATCGTGATGGGATAGTAGAAGGTTTCGCTACCAAGCAGTACCTCGATGACCATTCTGGTGTGACGGGCGCTCCATGTGGTGGATTGAGAATCGGCAATGGTAGGGTTGGGATAGCAGTAGTGGAAGCAGTCGGTGTCGAAAGCAGCGCTGTTCAACTCATGATTGCCGCCGCTGGTGGAGAGGTGGTCGGTAAGACCGCTGACAGCCTCATAGGCTCGCTTTGCATACCAGGTGGTAGGGGCGCTGGTAAGCTCCAGATTGATGTCGCCAGGAGCGTTGATGAGGAACATCTTCACCAGCTTGCAACTCATGGAAGCGTATGCCGGGTTGGTAAATGCCGCCGTGACCTTCTTCACGACCACGCGGGACGCGATACGCTTGACTTCAATCTCGATGGGATCTTCGCTGGG
>DBYB01000012.1:472-32263 GCA_002309995.1 Bacteroidales bacterium UBA1197 | reverse complement strand
GGTGCTGCTGACGGCCTTGAGCTGGGTGAGGGTGGTGACATTGCTGATGTCAGGCGCATTGACCACGGCCCAGACAGTCTTCTCGCCGGTCTTCACGGTGATGGAGGTGGAGAGTCCGCTGGTAATCTTCTTGTAGGCATCGAGCACCTCGCCGTCGAAGACGAGGAACTGGATGCTTACCACCTCACTGTAATCGGCATCGAAATCGGCATCGGAAGACTTGGTGGCCGGCGCGTTACCGACAACGGAAAGGGTCAGATCGGCCATCTGGACCGATTCGGAAGGGAGCTCCACTTTAGAGGTGGGAAGTTCTTTGTTGCACGCCACGGTGCAGAGGGTTGCGGCGACGGCCGCGAGAAATGCAATTTTACGCATAACTTTTTGATGTTTAATGGGTTTGAAATAAATTGTTTGTAAGGTTGTACCTTTTGATAAGCGTGGATATTTCCGGGTCCAGATTGCCCCGGTGCCAATAGGCAGGAGTCTGCCTGCAGGCTTTCAAATAGTGCTCAACGGCGTCTTTGTCGCGTCCTTGACGGCTGTAGATGACGGCCAGCAGGTAGTTGACCTTATCCGTCTCTGGCAGCGCTTCCAGAATCTGAAGTCCCGATGCGTTATAATCCATTGCCGTAAAAGCTACGGCGGCGTTGTAGTCCTGGTAGGGACGGAGCAGCTGGATGGCTGTCTCATAGTCCCTGTCGCGGATAGCCTGCACGCCTGCCATATACTCTTCATCAAGCACGGTGGTCTTGATGGTGTCTTTCACCATTCCTTTCCGGCGCAGATGGAAGTCAAACTTGACGGTACGAAGCCTGGGATAGAGGACTTCATGCAGGTGCGGATAGAAATCCTGCCAGGAGAGCGATTCTTCCCGCAGGTCGGGATTCTCAATCTCCCGGATGTCTTTGTAAATCAGTTTCTCATTATCCGTCAGGACCTCGCTCTGCTCCACCAGCACGTCCAGCATCCGCCAGTTCTCCGGATTGTTCCTGGAGATGAACAGTACGTCATTCCCGGCTTGACCTGGAATCTCATCCTCACTCATCCCGTCGAAATAGACATGGATTAGATTCTCCTCACGAAGAGAGTCCCTGTAAGCTTTGATGAACTCGCTGAAGTAACGGCTTACGGATTCAGAGCGCCTCTGCGAGAGCCTGGTATTAAACGCCACCGTTCCTTCCGGGGAGCAGCTTGCCGTAACAACGATGCTGTCCAGGTCAAATTCAAGGTTCTCAATCAAGCTGCCCAGATTCCCCTTGATGCGGCCCATTTCTTCGCGGTTATGGCTTAGGTCCTCGATAATCTCGGCCGAGCCTTGCTCGAAGTCAATGTAGCAGGCGGTGTTGGCCTGGACCCGACGGCTGATAATCTTTTTCTTGTAGCGCGGGGTGCTGTCAACAAAGGCAGACAGACTGCTGATGTAGTAGGTCAGCGGATCGGTTTCCGGAATTTCGTACAGACGCTTGTCCTGCTCGAAGATATCTCCGGTCAGCACAACATCAACCTTGCGGAGTTTCGGCCGGGTGTGGATGGTCTGGATGTAGTTGTAGATGAAATCGCCGTTAGCCGCCACAATCACGGTATCCAGCCTCACGCCCTCGTTAACGATGGGCACGCGGACGTACCTCTGGTACATCTCGTCTCTTCGTGCCGCACGGCGGGCATTGAGGCGTTTGGATATCGTGTTGGTGTAATGCTCGATAGCATCTCGGCCGGTCACGCCGAATTGGGATGCATAGCTGGAAGCTATCTGCATGTCCAGAATCCGGTTGAATGCTTCATCGGCCACTTCGGTGGAATCGGCCTTGAACGCATACAGGTCGGGGATATTCCGCTGGATGAACAGCTCAAGCATGTGCAGGTTGATAAAGCGGGTAGAGTCCGTGATGATCGAGGCCAGGAACTTCTCATACTGCTGATAGCCGCGCAGCTGCGCCTTGCGGTACCTGGCCCCGGTAATTACAATCTGGTCCAGTTTTAAAGTATCTTCCAGAATGTGCATCCGGGGGTAAAACCGGAGCTGCCAGGCATCATCCTGCATCTCTTTTGGGACGCGGATCTGGAACTCGATGTCCACTTTCCCGTGGCGCTCAGCCACATTGCGGAAGCGGGCTTCCACGACGGCAGCCTTGATGACATCCGCCGCTACCATTTCGCCGTTTTCGTCCTTGACGGCCTTCATCAGAATCATCTCCCGGCCATCATCGTCATGAACGACAATCGTATCCGGCCGGGCCAGTTCGTAGACTTCTGTGGTTGGCAGACGCTTATCCTGAACCAGGCCAATCTCGGCCGCCAGATGCTGACGCTGAACGGTTTCCAATTTGGATGGCGTCGAGCAGCTTTGGGCGCAGAGCAGCAAAATGACAAGGACGAGAAGGATGGGGCACATCACCATCGAAAAGGCTGCCCACGCGCTTATGGTGAACACTTTCCGGTCGTGGGCGCTCATGTTTTCCCAATCATCGGGGCGCTGGCAATTCTTCTTGTACCAGGCCTTTATCTTCTTGAATAGTTGTTTCATCTTCTTATTCCCAGATTTACTTTCTTGTCAAGGTCCCAGAGCATGGAATCATCCCTGCGGGGATTGTTTTTGTCCTGTGCGGCTTTCACGATCTTCTCGAACTCAGCAGCAATCTTGTCTACGGAATCCAGTCCCATCAGCCTGTGGTCTTTGAATAGTTTCCGGTGGCCTCGGCTATCGAAGATGCCGTACTCGGGATGGTTCCTGCTGCCATATTCGCAGGCCTTATAGGCGAAGTGGTGAAAGCCTTTGTAGGTGCCCAGGAATTTGAGCTCCTGGACTACATCGAACCTGTGCAGAGGAGTCTGGATGGTATTCTCGTTATCGTCCTTGACGGTCACGGAGCCATCGTCGTAACGGATGAACCAGATGCCTTTGCAAGGATGTTCCACCTTCCACACGTCGGGGTCCTTGAGGTATTTCTCCGGATCCATCATAGGGGTATCACAACTTCGGTCGCGTTGCCCCAACCATCGACAGTGACGTTGTCAAAGTCTATCTCTTCGGCCTCGTCATCTTCCACTTCCTCGTTCTCTTCCAGCCCATTCTGGACGAAGCTTGGACGGATGGTGAAGTCCCTGTCTTCGGGTTGTTTCGCTACGACATCCTCCACGATGATGTAGGGATTGTCAAACTCGAAGGTGAAATTGACGGCCAGCGAGTGTGCCTCGTAGTATTTCCCGTTGTAGGGAGGGTAATCGACGAATTCCTCGATGACGTACTGCTCATCCACGAGCTCCGGATAGTCGGCCCCTTCATAGACTTCGATATAGTCCTTCAGGCAGTTCATCATCAGGCTTTTGCGCATATTCGGATAGCTCTCCGGCCATCCGTAGAAATACCCGTCCACATCGAGCATACAGCCAGAGCGGGTATTGCAGCAGTCGGTCACCTTTAGCCCAAGCATCATTGTAGAGAAGTCGAGCTGTGTCTCGAAGGCGGCATAGCCGTAGACATACACCTCGTAGGTCTTCTCACGCTTGTCGCCGAACTGGTCGGTCATCGTCACGGTGACTTTGGTATTGCCGGGGGCCAGTGCCTTAAGTGTCCAGATAGAGGGAGATGATTCCTCGATGGAAACAGTCTCCGGGTCGGTGTGGCTAATCCTGAACTTCACGTTGGCATTGTCGCTCAAAGTGGCAATCTGGAACTCCTGTCCGGCGTCGCAGACCATCACTTTCGGGAAAGCTTTGCCATTGGTTGGGTCGTTGCTGCGGCGAAGACGGATGGCCATCTTCGGCTGATAGTTGCCGGTAATGTTGAAGGTCAGCTCATCGGATGCAGTGATACCGTTCTGGTCGGTGACGGTCGCGGTCAGCTTCACGCGCCCGGCCTTCCGTGCCATGACGCGGAACAGATCAGGCCGCTCACCGTGATCAATCTCCACCATTCCTTCGATGTTCTGTTCCAGACGGATATCGGTAATGATGGCGTTGTCGGGTGCGAATTCCACAGTGAAGAAACGGCTCTCTCCGGCATTCCATGTAGAGTTGTCGTTATTGACTTTGAGGGTGGCGCTTTTGAGCTCCCGGGTGTCCTGTACGACCAGTGGTTTGGGGTCGCAAGAAGCCAGGGCTAGCGCCGCCACGGCCGCCGCCGTAGATATAATCAATTGTCTCATATGTATTTACGTTTTAGAAGATGTAAACGAGTGAAATGATTACTTCATTGGGCAGGAAAAACCATTTGTTCCCTTCGGCAATGAGTTTCCCGTTCTCCGGATACTCGAATTTCCGGTACTTTGTCCAGCCTCCCCAGACACCCAGACCGAAGTCCAGGTTGAAGTGCTCTTTCAGCATTAGGGAATAACCTCCAGAAATGGCCGCGCCAAAGGCGTCACCTTCCTCAGTCTTGAGTCCCGAGGCGATGGGGAATCCGAATCCGCCCCGGTTGTACTCCTGGTACTGGGCCTTGCATCCGACCCACCATCCGGAATACACATTCCACGGCCACCAGCGGGCACCGATAGCATAGGACTGTTTCCGGTCTTGCTTCTGATCCGGGTCGGGTTCACTGAACAGGCCGTTCCAAGTGTCGTGCTTTGCAAATGTCCAGGGGTTAACCTTCGCGCCGGCGTGTATGCTCCAGTGCTGTGCGATGGCAGCTGAGCCCTCGATGCCGATGGTTCCCAGCTCGATGGCGTCGCCGAGGTTCAGGGCCACCGCCCAGGTCTGGGCTTTGGCTGCTACAGCGCTGAACAGCATGATTGATAATAGATTGACTAACTTTTTCATATACTTCGGTTTGATTTTTTTCAGAGAGGGAAGGGCATTTCCCAACGTCCTTCCCGAGGAAAAGTGGATGGAAAAGGAATCCGCTCCCCGGTGGCCTCATTCTCACAAAATCCAGCTCACGTCGCCGCCGGGGAGTTTCATCCAGGTGTCAGTAGTTCATGATAATGATCTCCTTTCCCAGCGGAATCGCGTGGCATATCTGCTTCGGCTCCTCGTAAAGAAGGAGATCTACAATGATGTCGTTGGGGTCGCAGATGGCCATCCAGCGTGCCTTGGTCCCGTTTCTCATGAAAGTCGCCAGGCGCTTGTGACCGGCTTGACTCAGGGTCTTGGGCCCCACCTTGGGAACATCCAGGAACAGGAAGTTGCCTTCCTCTTTGGAA
The DNA here is from genome assembly GCA_002309995.1 of Bacteroidales bacterium UBA1197. Taxonomy (GTDB): domain Bacteria; phylum Bacteroidota; class Bacteroidia; order Bacteroidales; family UBA932; genus Cryptobacteroides. Next base: position 27,122 of record DBYB01000012.1, on the reverse strand, counting down.
AACGGGAATCCGAAAGAACGGAACACGTCCTGGCAGTAGATATTGGTAACTGCCATCTTTCGGGCCAATACCGGGTTCAGGATAGTGTCAATCCGGTCTTCGATGCTGCGCCGGTTAACTCGCTGGCCGCCGTACTCGGGCCGGAACTGTCCGGCATCTACGATGAATTTGTCATGCCAGACGTATTCCATCAGGAAAACCAGGAGAGCCGTCCGAAGCGTGTTCTTTGAATCCGGTTTGTTGTAGACTTCAACCAGATACTGGAAAACGGCGGCCTTGAAAGCCGTATAGAATGCGGCGGAAGCGGCATTGTCATCCGTATCTTCGTTCATCTGCTCCAGCGCGACTACGGCCTGGTGACGGAGTTCAATGGTGAAGTCGAAGGGGTCCGGCAGGGGCGTAGGGAACAGTTCGTCATACGGAACCTTGTCAACGATACGGATAATGGCGTTGACCTTTGCCGGGTATTCGGCAAACAGTCCCGAATCCACGCTGTGTTTGACTTCCAGCAGCCCTCCTCGTATTTCTTCAAAGAGAGGGTCACAGTTTTGCCAGACTTTTACGAGTTCGGGAATCAAGGCCCTCAGGCGCGGACCGTTGGTTTGGATACATCTCCAGGCATCAACGAGGTCCTGGTTCTTGTCGGCCACCGCATAGCTCCTGGCCTCGGCGGCAAGGAAGCAGGCACCGTCTCCGACAAACGGATCGACAAAGGTTTCAATGTCCTTTGGAATCAGAGGGAGGATGACTCCCAGGTCTCTTTCGCGGCTGCCCGCCCAATTGATAAAAGGTCTCATATCTTTAAGGAATTAGTTCAGCATGATTTTGACTCCCAGCCCTGCCTGCCAGTTGATGTAGCCGGTCACGGAGGAGAAGTTGACAGGAGCGGCGCCCTGGATGAGAAGCGCAAAGCGGGGAGAAAGGAAAACCTCCAGCACCGTTTTCGCGTAAACGCCGTAAAGGAAGCGGATGTCGGCAACGCCAAGGTCAATATGCCCGGGCAGTTTCCCGAACGGGTCCAACCATTCTATTCCCACATACGCGCCTGCGCCTGCGTACCAGTTACAACTTCGGCTGCGGGTAGCAGCAAGCCTCCAGAGATATCCTCCACTGGCTGCGATATGCCAGTTGTTCAGGATATCCCCGGAGGAAAGAGGGTGGAGATAGGGAGTGGCGAATGCACCTGCTTCCCAGAATCCGCCCAGGGTATACTGCTGAAAGAAAGCCTCGGCTCCCACGAACGAGCCGGTGTAGTACGCAGAGAGTGCAAGAGTAGGTTGGCCAGAGATTGTCCGCTGGGCCGAGGCTGTTTTACACGCGAATACCAGGAGTGCCCCGACGAGGACGGCTCTCCAGATTTTGCTTATTATCGTTCTATTTGTCATTTTTGCCTTTCGTTTGACGCTTTTAGTCTTGCATTGTCATATAGAGACTGACAGCAAAGGAAAGGCAAATTTTTGTTCTTTCAAAATTTTTCAGATACTTTTGCGACAAAATCCAGCTTACTTTGTGAGTAAAAAACTGACATATTCAGAGAAAAAACGACATCCTGAGGCACTACAGCGCAGGGATGAGCTGCTGCATGTCAACGGAATCACTTACATAGAAGCTGATATGAAGTTGAACCATCTTCGCATCCTGATGGCCATTATTTCTGAGCTTCAGCGCGCGCTTAGGCTCCGGATTACGCGGGGAAATGAGAGAAAGGGAGTACCGGAAGTATTTCTGCCACCGAAAACTGAACAGGGGCTCCGGGTGCTGACCATTCCGGTCAGTGCATTTCATCTCGGGAAGAGTAATGGACTACGTCTGCGGGAGTGCCTGGATGAGCTTGCTGGGATCCATGTAAGGTTTCCTGAGAATGGACAGGTCAATGAGTTCCGGGGCCTTATCTCCGGATACGGTTTTGCCGCTTACGGCCATTCCTTGGACGTGCTGCTGCGTGAGCAGATGGTCGCAAGGCTGCTGCTGGTGGAAGAAGGATATACCAGCTATTCTTACGGTGCGGCGCTCTCTATCTCCAACAAATACACGGTCAGGCTCTACTGGCTTGCCTGTTCCTGGCGCAACCGGGGAGGATTCGTCCTCAGCGTGGAAGAATTCCGCAAACTGATGAGTCTTGGGCGCGCCTATGACCGTATCGACAACATCGTTACGCACATCCTGAAGCCGTCATCGGCCGAGCTGAAGGCCCATTATCCCATCTGGTTTATCTTCCGGCTGGAGGAGAGGGCGGAACGCCGGTACATCTGTTTCAAGATCGGCTACCAGATTGACGAAGCCCAGCGCGTCAAGTTTGTCCAGCAAAGCTGGGAGTTCTGCCGGGGACTGATGAATGCAGCCGGTGGCCACGTTCAATCCCTGGCCGATATCTGGGCTGAAGTCGATTTCGAGGATCTGCATTCCTTCATGGACAAACTCTCCAACGTCACCGCAGAAGTCCGCATCCGGCGCAACATCTCCAACGTGGATGCCTATGTCCATGCCGCCATGGCGGTCTGGCAGTCAGACTGGCTGCTGCGCTACTCGGACATCTGATTTTTTCTTCTCATCTCCTCGCGCGCGCGTTGTTGAGATATTAATTAATTCTTGTTATTGATTCAATTTGTACGGCGCATTACGCTGTTTGCGAGAGCCTGATTATCAGGCGATTGCAGCGGTTCATCCGGCGATTTCTCCTAAGAATTGAGTAGATTTCAGGCCTGCTCTCCTAAGTTTTGAGTAACTTCTTCCTAAGTTTTGAGTAGATTTCTCCTAAGGATTGAGTACTTTCCAAGCCCCATCCTAAGTTTTGAGTAACTTTTTTCCTGGAGACAAAAAAGGCAGGTCATCGTTCGTGATGCCTGCCTTCTTCAAGCGCTTGCGGTCATAGACCTTCTTGGATTTGTGGAGCGCCGACCTCATTGAAACCGGCCTCCCATGCTCGGCAATCTCTTCGAGCCTTGCCGCCCTGCGATTCGCGAGCATAAAGTCTGCCTCGGTGATTCGCAGTTTCTTCTGTTTATTCTTCGGTTTCATGATTGTATGGATTTACGCACCTATAGATGCAAAAACCGGTCCGCTCGTTGCCTGATTACATGTCGTGGGTCGCTCCAGTCGTGTTGCCGGCGGGGCCGTCAACACCACTTCCGCTCCACGGCGCTTGAGACCTCTACGCCGGTGGAGCCGTCGCAGAAGTCTCACTGGCTCCACAGACTCTGGAAGTTGGCCCGCCCGACCTTCGGCCGTTCAGTCCAACTCCCAGAGACTGTTCCGCCGCCGCGCCTCACACCGCCCGGCGGGCGAACAAGTTCGCCTGCCCGGCTATCTATACGAAACCGGAGCCCCGCGTGAAAAAGGACTCCGGTCATACCACGAGCGGTATCACAAACGGGACGATGCCAAACTGGCCATATTAGCAAAAGAAAGCCCCGCTGTGTCGTTTGGCCTATTCAGCAGGTGCCCACTTGCAGCGGACGGGGGAGACAATAGCGCCTTCTTTCTTAAGTTCAGCAAACGCCTTATCCACTTCCTTGCGGTCTGCATTTAGAATCTTGGTGATGTCACCGGCAGAAACGGGTTTGCCAGCTTCTTTCATGGCTTTGAGTACTTGCTCTTTCATAATTCTTGCGTTTTAGTGTTATTGTGATTAAGACTGTCTTCAATCTTGTTCAGCGTGGAAAAGAACCGGCCTGTCGCAACTGCTGGTCCCATCAACAGGATGCCAAACGTATTCCATCCGAACATATGCCACCAGGACGTGTGAGGTCCTTCGATGCCCATTTTGATTGCGATTTCTTTCAACTCTTCAGCGATGTTCGCCATCCACACCAGGGGATAGATGAACAGCGTAGGAATCCCCAGAAGATAGGCCACCCAGTACCGCTGTGTCCTGTGTCCCAAAATCTCATCCAGCTCATCCTGTAGCCCGTTCAGCGGCATATAGAACAGGAAAAACAACCCGGCTGTACAAAAATCAATCAAGCCAAACAGGAATCCCGGTCTATGTGTGTGCTGGAATCTCATTTCTCAATAACCTTCCATCTTACCCGCCAGCGGCCGTCCTCAAAGTCGTGGCTCAGAATCTTGAATGTGCCAATCTCCGAAGTATTGTTCACATGCGCACCGATGCATGCGCAGGCATCATAATCACCCACACGCACAATCCTGAGCGTCTCCGATGCATCTTCCGGCAGCTTGCTCAAATCCACAATTGACGCTGCCTCCTTACGCGTCATGAACTCAATCGTGACATCCAGATGCCGGCCGATGACCTCGTTCACCGCTGCCTCCAGCTGCGCCACCTGCTCATCCGTTGGGCAGGCATCCAGCAGATAGTCACACTTGGACTTCTTCCTTTCAATGTGCGCATTTCGCGAGCGCGGACACCCGAACATCTTGACCATTGTCCCGTTCAGGATATGCTCCGCTGTATGCATCGGAGGGTACTCTTCCTTATTATGGCTGTTGAGAATCGGTTCTTCCATAATGGGGCTCTTCATCTAGGCAAATGTACTCAATTTGCGCGAGATAATGAAATCAAGGTCGCTCCAGTCGTGTTGCCAGCGGGGCCGACAACACCACTTCCGCTCCACGGCGCTTGAGACCTCTACGCCGGCGGAGCCGTCGCAGAAGTCTCACCCGGGGACAGACTGGCACCGGCAAGCCGTCACCAGACTGTCCCTTCGGGCCGCGCCTCACACCGCCCGACTGTCGGCAGAGCCGCCAGTCCGGCTCTCATAATCTTAATCGTGATAGTCGCTATCCTTCCACTCGTATCTCACCGTCTCCGGCACAAGGTACTTGCCAATCTTGTAGTCGATATTCGCCTTGTGAGCCTGGCTTAGCTGATAACAGCGTCTCACATTGTACATCTTTCCGTCCTTGATAAAATGAGCACCCGTCTGGTGAAAACGGAAGGGAATGCCTTTGGCAATACACTGCTCACGGAGTGCGAGAACCCAGTCGTAATTGCAAGGGCGTGCGTCTACTCCAGATTCACCGCCCACTGACACTTCCTCTATAGATTCATCCAGATAGGGAGTCAAGTCCATGGCTGTAATCAACGGAGATGCGATAATGCTCTTGTGTTTGATGGGGAGGGAACGGAATATGGGTAGCCGATAATCAGCCATCGCCTGGTTTTCCACAGTGCAGCCCACGATAACATTGTCATAGCCATCGCCCCAGTCCTCAGGCACGCATTCCATAAATCGGTCGATACGCTTTGTGAAGAAGTAGAACCAGAGGTCATCCCTGCGTTTCATCATTTCCCAGCATTCCGGCCGCCACGGATCTGCGTCCTTCAACAGGAAATCCGATGTAAAACAAGTGAATACAATCTTTCCGCTTTCAATCTTCCAGGATTTGTCGCGCTTTTTCTTGACGGGGAGATAGAAGTTGCCGGTCTTTCTGCATTCGCTGCTGGAAATCTCGCTGCCGTACATCTCATCCTGCCTATAGACATAGCAGTACTTGCAACCGGGACTGATCTTGGTGCAACCGTGCCACGGATTCCAGTCGGCGTATACTTCCCAGTTCTCGGCCATTGCTTAGTTAGAGCCACTTAAAGTTCTCCTTTCCGGCACCGACCTCGAAATGATATTTGACGATACCCAGGTCGATATTGGTATATCCGGCCATAGAGAATAGCGTCTTGGTTTCTACCTTATTGCTATCATGCAGAATGAACTTGAACTTCTGCTGGTTGACGGCGGTCGGTGCAAGCATGGCTGCTTCCATTCCTGATTGGAACCACTTGGGAGGAAGACCATCGGATTCATAGAACTGCTCTACCGGTTTCAGCGGATGCTGAACACCGGGGATAGTGCCATAGCCCAATGAAATCACACAATGTACGATATCGCCATCCCGAAGGGTATAGGTGCCGGGAATCTTTTTGTAAGTCAGTCCCACCCAGCAGGTATTCAGGCCCAGTGTCTGTGCGAGGAGAACCAGTTTTTCTCCGAAGTATCCTATCTTTTCTTCGGCTTCTTTCCCCTTGGGGCCAGCCATCACGAAGTAATTCTTGACGCCAGAGAATTGCCCATATTTCCACATTCCAGTAGAGAAACACTTTGGCTCATCCAGAACCAGCTGTATGTTCAGACCGCTTTCCGCATTCAACCTCTCAATCTCAGATCGAAGGGTTGCTACTTTTGCCGTCTCGATAGGCTTATCGGCATACTTTCTTACCGAATGCCTGGCTTTGATTGCTTCTTGAATTGTCATGGAGCAAATTTACTGATTTTACGCGAGATGGTAAAATGAAAGTCGCTCCAGTCGTGTTGCCGGCGGGGCCGACAACACCACTTCCGCTCAACGGCGCTTGAGACCTCTACGCCGGCGAGCCGTCGCAGAAGTCTCACCCGGGGACAGACAGGCGCCGGCGAGCCGTCACCAGACTGTCCCTTCGGGCCGCGCCTCACACCGCCCGGCAGTCGAACAAGTTCGCCTGCCCGGCTATCCAGATACTGTGTCAGCTAATCAGAATAATCGAAGATAATTACTAAATTTGTGCGATAAACAACACGAATGTAGAACGTTATATGGCACAAGAGAAACTGACCCTTGAGGAAATACTGGCCAATCCCGACGAACAGATAAAGCTCCTGGTAGAGATCATAGACGATTTTGTAAAGAGCAAAGCAAAAAGAAAGAACATCCTTAAGGCTATAGAATATGGGTTCGATACCGAGGATGAGGAGATGATACTTCGCTACGCTAAGGCATACCTCTCTTATAAAATGCCAGCCGATGATGAGGACAACTAGTTAAGCGTCGCCTTTTCTGGCGGCGTTTTTTTGTATTCACTTTCGGGGGTCGCTCCAGTCGTGTTGCCGGCGGGGCCGTCAACACCACTTCCGCTCCACGGCGCTTTAGACCTCGACGCCGGAGAACCGTCGTCGAAGTCTCACTGGCTCCACAGACTCTGGGAGTTGGCCCGCCCGACCTTCGGCCGTTCAGCCCAACTCCCAGAGACTGTTCCGCAGCCGCGCCTCTCACCGCCCTCCGACCCGGACGAGCCGGGCCGGAAGGCTATCAATCGACATTTCCCGACATATTTCGACATAGAATCGACATCTTTCAGCCCAAAATCGACATTCTTCGACAAAAAACTACTTCATCTCGACATATTTCTTCGCCTTGGGGTATTTAGTCTCGATCAGCACATCCAGGGCTTCCTCAAGCAACTCGCCGATGGAACCGGGGCGTTCCATCCCTTCGGCATCCATCCATAGGGTGAGCAGTTTGGCCTTCCGCTGGGCATCCCTGGACAGCCAGACCGATGAGTGACCGGCCTTCGACTCCTTTTTTCTTCTCACCTTCTTCGGGGCGCGGGATGTCCGGACCTCCGGTTTCGGCTGTTCTTTCTCTTCTTCTTCGGGGCGGGAGTTTCTGAGCTGCTCCCTGAAATCATCCAACTGACTCATACTCGTATTCTCTAGTTTTATAGTTCTCGTATTCTCGTAATCTCCGATTCTCGGATTCTCGTGTTTTGGAGATTACTAGTTCTCGTGTTCTCGTAATCACGAGTTCTGGTAATCTATAGTCCTCGTAATCTGGTGTTCTCGTGATCTATAGAGAAAACCCCGCCACAAATGTATAAGTTTTGCCTTACTTTGTCAAATTGGATTTGTCAATTTGCTGCAAAAACCCTATGTTTGCAGCGCGACTTTCTGAGGTGCGCGGAATTTGGGCCTTAGTCCAAATTGCGAGATGTGCGTTCGTGTCACGAACGCTGCCCCTGCGGGACATCTCGTACGCCTGACGGCGGGCATTGCAGGCTCCGGAGTCGCCTGCTGCGGGCCTGCGGCCCGAGTTGAGACAGCAACAGTGTTTATAGAGGAGATTGATATTGTGAGAGAGATTAGGAAACACTACATCAATGTACGTTTCTCGGAGAAAGAGTTCGAGAAACTGAATACCCAGATGCATCTTTCGGGGTATAACAATCGGTCAAGATATATCCGTGATTCGCTCCTTTCAGCGCGCGTGAGGCGCAGGAATCTGAGCTTGAATGAGGCCAATGTGGCGAAGCAGATCGAGCTGCTCCGCCTGGACCTCAAGCGTATAGGCGTGAACTATAACCAGCGTGTGAAGACGCTAAACCGGCTGGCCAACGTGAAGGACCGCCGTGGCAACGCCATTGTCAATGCCCGCGACATTGAGCATGATATGTCGGAGATGAAGCGGATGATGGACGGGATGGTGAAGACCTTCATCGAGATTCGGGCGGCAGTGCTGGATTCGGAGGAAGAGGAGGAAGGAGATGAGAAGGAAAATGATGATGCCGATGGCCCGTGAGACGGGCATCGGCCTTCTGTATACAAAAGTTCAACATTTTAACCCAATCGCATTATGCAAACCATTTTGATTTCGGGGAACCTCGCCAAGGATTGCGAGGTGATCCAGGGCAAGGAAGGAGCCGAGATGCTCCGCTTCGACGTGGCGGTCAAGGACGGCCGCGACAAGGACGAAAAGCCCACGTACTACACCTGCAGGATGAAGAAGACCGGCATCGCCGAGTACCTGAAGAAGGGCCGGTTCGTCTCCATCATCGGCAACCTGAAGGTGAATGTCGTGGAGAAAGACGACAAGACCTATGTGAACCTGGATGTCTGGGTGAACAACCTGGACCTGGCGCCGCTTCCGAAGGAGAGCTGACTGGTCAAGATTTACTCGGTGAACCTGGACCTTATATGATATGGTAGTGAAAATCAACGCACCCACGCCGCACTGCTCGACCACTCTCCAGTACAATGAGAGGAAGGTGGAGGAGGGCAAGGCTGCCGTGGTCTATTTCCAGGGACTCGACAATCCGGATAAACCGCTGGAAACGTTCGAGCGCTATGAGCGCGGCAGCCGACGGTGCGAAAAGATGTCCTTCCATATGTCGGTCAATCCGTCCAGGACGGACGGAATGACGGAGGACCAGGTGGTCGCTTTTACGAAAGAGTTGATGGAGGGTCTGGGCTATGGAGACCAGCCCTTCATCATCTACCGTCACAACGACATAAACCGCGAGCACTACCATATTGTATCCGTGCGCGTAGATAAGGACGGCCGGAAGATCTCCGACAAGTATGAGCACAGGCACTGCCAGGAATTGATGAAAGAACTGGCCCCAAAATATGGCTTCGCTGTGGGGAAGGAGAAGGACGTCCAGGAGAAGGAACCTATCCGTATTGAAGGTCCGATTCCGGACTATGGCCCGGTATCCGGGCCTGATATGCCCCTGGGATTTGAATCCCCGGAGGCATTTGAAGAGTTCCTGAAGAACAATCCGCCGCCGGAGTTTCCCCCACTCGAAGAGGAAAAGAAGGAAGACGGGAAGGTGGAGTATCAGCGCTTTGATCCGGAAAAGGGCGACTATATGAAGCAGATTGAGGAGCTGGTGGAGCAGGCAATGAAGTATCATTTCACCACCGGCGAGCAGTTCAAGATGCTGATGCGGCAGTTCGGCGTGGACGTGGATTACCAGATGGTGAAGCGGCAGGCGATGATGACCTTTGCGGGCATCAACCCTAAGAATGGCCACAGATGCACTGCTCCCATTCCAGCCAAAGACTTGAAGGTTCCGTCCGTTGAAGAAATCAGGCAACATATCGAGGACGCAAAGAAAGAAAAGCGCAACAAAGAGAAGCAGCGCGCGGCGAATCTGGTGAGGATTGCGCTGAAATACGGTAAATCCGAGCTGCACACCCGGCGCATTCTCCGGAAGAAAAACATTGGGATGGTATTCTCCAGGACCAAGGAAGGAAAGATTTTCGGCGTCACTTTCATCGACCACCAGACCCGGTGCGTGTTCAAGTCCAGTGAGCTGAAGGGCATCTCTGCCGGCCAGTTCGAGGAAGCGCGTATGACCAAATGGCCGCCGGAAGACAGGGAGTGGAAGGTGTACGAGGAGCCGAAGGAGAAATCGACTGCCGAAGAGGCGGCAGACACCCTTGTCGCAGCGATAGCCGCTGAACGCAGCCGTCGCAATGAAGACGAGGAAATCATGAGAAGAGGAAGACACAGATAAAGATTGAGGCGTATGGATTCAAGAACAAAACCCATGTTTACGGCGTTCCTGATTATGTCGGGAGCCTTGACAATGTTTATGATTTACTATGAGGCCTATCCCTTCTGGGCGGGCCTGCACCTGAGCGGGAAGATAACGGATTCGATGATGCTGGGCGTATATCAGTCGGGCCTTATGCGGGACTGGTGGTATGTGAGGGCGGTCATCCTGTTTTTCTGCACCTTTTCCGTCATTGTCCGCAGCGGCAGCTCAAAGGAAGCGCAGTGGCAGGAGATAGCCCTTCCCATCGGTCTGGGGCTGGCGCTGTTCTTCGGAGGGAAATCGGCCGGAAACGGCCTCCTGTATGTGATTATGACAGTGGTAGGGTTCGGTCTGTACCTGCTGGGGAATATTGCCCTGGGGCGCGCCATCAATGCGCTCAAGGCCGCCAATATGGCCGAGGAGAATGACACCTTTCCGCAGTGCGAGAAGCTCATCAAGAACCGCTTCAGCATCAACATCCCGACGACTTATCAGGACAAGGGCCGCTTGCGCAAAGGCTATATCAATGTGGTGAATCCATTCAGGGGGACGATGGTTATCGGCACGCCCGGCTCCGGCAAGTCATACTCTGTTTACGGTCCCTACATCCGGCAGATGATCCAGAAGGGTTATTCGCTGTTTGTCTATGACTACAAGTTCCCGGACCTCACGAACCGCGTGATGAATGAGTTGCTGGACAATTACGAATGCTACGGAGATAAATTGCCGCGGATGTACGTGGTTAATTTCGATGACCCGCTGTACTCACACCGCTTCAATCCCATCCATCCGCGCTATCTGCAGGACCCCATTGATGCTACGGAAATCGCCGAGGTCATCATGAAGAACGCCAACCGCGAGAACGCGAAAGGGGACGACTTTTTCTCTCTGTCGGCCCGGTGCTACGTGGATATGCTCATCTGGTTCCTGCGAATCTATGAGGGCGGCCGCTACTGTACGTTCCCGCATCTGATTGAGCTGATGGGGCAGAACTACAAGCACGTCCTCTTGCTGATGGAGAAATACCAGGAACTGGACATCAAGCGGAATACCTTCCAGGACGCCATAACCGACAAGGCCTTCGAGCAGCTGCAGGGCCAGATTGCATCGGCCCGCGTCCCGCTCAACCGCTTTGCATCCGAGACGCTGTACTGGACGCTCTCCGGGGACGATTTCGACCTTCAGATTAACGACCCCGAGCATCCGAAGATAGTATGCGTGGGGAACAATCCCACCCGTCAGCAGGTCTATGGAACAACGCTGGCCATGCTGATGTCCCAGCTCTTCAAGATTATCAACCGTCCCGGGAAGCGGCGCTGCGGTGTGCTTATCGACGAGCTGCCAACCATCTACCTGAAGGGGCTTGACCATCTGATCAACACGGCTAGAAGCAATCATGTGGCCGTGGTCATCGGCGCCCAGGACAAGAGTCAACTTGTGAAGGACTACGATAAAAAAGAGTCCGACGTTATCTTCAACACGGTGGGGAATGTCTTTGCCGGTGCCGTCAAAGGGGATACGGCCGAGAGTCTCTCCAAGTCCTTCGGCAAGACGGAGCGGGAGACGCGTTCCTATCAGGAAAGTGATACCTCAGAGCATATCACGGTCTCTTTCCAGCAGCGGGATGTCCTTCCGGCCAGCCGTATCGAGGCGCTGTCCCAGGGCTCGTTCTGCGGCTATGTGGCCGATGAATTCCGGCAAAAGATAAACCCGAAGGTGTTCTGCGGGGAGATTCAGGCAGGAAAAGAAACGACCCACAAGGAGGAAGTCCCGCAGGTCGTTGATTCTACGAAAGAGATAATCCAGGAACAGGTCCGGCTGAATTATGAGCGCATCCGCACAGAGGTCTACAACATGCTGTACACGGAATTGAACGCTCCGAAGGAGGGGACTAGTCCTGAGCCTTCTTCTTAAAGGACCAGACGAATTCGTAGCCGAGGGCCTCGGCCATCTTCTCCATGTCGGACATTTTGCAGTCATCCACGGCGAAGCGGGTGCTCATACTCTGGCGGGAGATACCGACGCGGCGGCCAAGCTCTGAGAGGGAAACGTTTTCGTCCATCAGGTAGTCAAAAACGGGGCGCAGGCGGTAGCCCTTCTTCGCTCCGGGAGAAAAAGGCAATCTGGACCTTGAATTCTGGGGTTCAGCAGCCTCGGCGGCACTTTTTACCGCTCCATTTTTCACTTGGTTTTCCATCACTTTTCCTTTTCAAATTTGCGAATCTGACGTGTATCCTTTTCCTTTGCATTGTCAGCCAAAAGGCGAAGTTGTCAGATTTGACTTGACAAATTTACGACAAACCGAGAGAAAAACAAAATTTATTTTGCTTTTCCGAGGTGCGAAAGTAAAAGCCCACGAAGTGGGAACGTAGGCAGAATCTTTGGTTTTGCAAGCAAAAAAGTAAAAAAAAATACAGGCATGTTTGAAAACCCGCTATACAACATCCCGCTGGACAGGGTACTGGAAGCGCTCGGCTCACGGCCGGGGAAGGAGAAGAATATGTGGACCTCACCGATGAGGGATGAGCACAAGGCCTCGCTTCATATTGATCCGGCGAAGAACGTCTGGTACGACTTCGGCATCACCCGCGGCGGGACCAACGTTGACCTCGTGATGATAGTCAGGCGCTGCACCCAGCAGGAGGCCTACCGTTTTCTGGCAAAACTGGCTCCTGAACTTCTCAAGGCAGGGGCAACCATACAGAAGCCGGAAGAGCAGAAGCCATCCACCTATATCAAAGCCGCCCGGGAAATCCAGAACAAATATCTCCTGCAGTACCTGGAGAGCCGGAAGATTCCTCTGGAGCTGGCCCGCCGCTATCTCAAAGAAATCGTCATCTTTGACCCGTCGAAGAATGTCCACTATACGCTGCTCGGAATTCCCAACAATGCCGGTGCCTATGCACTGCGAGGGCCGAACGGATTCAAGGGAACCAATAAGGCGGGCATCACTACTATTAATAAGGAAGGGAAGTTTTCCGCCAAGCCGTCCACAAGCAAGGTGGCCGTATTTGAAGGAATGTTTGATTTCCTCAGCTGGCGGGTGATGCAATCCAGTGAGCTGCCGTCTTGCGACGTGATTATCCTGAACTCTGTGAACAATCTCCAGCGTGCAGCGGATTACATCAAGCAGCACGACAGCGCCACCTGCTTCATGGACAACGATGCGGCCGGAGAGCGTTGCTATCAGGGCATCCGGGACATGATGGACGGGAAGGACGTCACGGATATGTCCGACCTCTATGGTGATTTCAAAGACATTAGTGAAATGCTGGAAGCCTCCCGGGGTTATTCGGCGAATATGACATTAAGCCCAAGTATGTGAAGGTATGGAGAGCGTGAAAACAATCATGAATGAACTGGAGCAGTGCTCCAACCTGATTGCGGATGCCATCATCCGCAAGACATCTCCGCACGAAGATGATATCTCCGAGCGGCAGGCCAAAGAAACATATGGGGACAAATGGATCAGGAAGATGAAGAGTCTCGGGCTTGCCAAATATGCAAAGATAGGCGGCCGTAATGTCTACAGCCGCCATCAACTGGATTGTCTCCGTCAAGCCGAACGCGAGAACGCCAAACTGATATTCAGAAAGATAGAAAAACCGTAAGCGCTGCAAGTTGTGGTGTCTTGCGTCCTAAACAAGTGTTAAGCTGTGCTCTGTAAACGCCGTGAGGCGGAGAAGGCAGGGCGGGAGAGGATGATTTGCTTAGAGGTCATCCTCTTTTTCTTTTCCATTGCAGCAGGCGATGTCTTCTCTTCCGTGCCCCACTTGAAGGATTTGAGTACTTTGGAATTTGCTTCCCATAGAAGTGACCAGTCCTTATTGATATAGATGTCCGTTACCTTCATGTCCCTGTCTACATGGCAAAGGCCGTCGTTAATCAGACTCTTTTCAACGCCCACTTCATAAGCAATGCTGGCCCAGCTGTGCCTGGCCCAATACAAAGTAATCTTATCTGGGTATTTTACCCGCTTACGGAACTTGTCAAGGCCCTTGTTCACATTGGCCCCGAAGACAAGATACGACGAATAATGGCTTTGGAACTTGAAAGCATGAACACCATCGGTTCCTTTGTATTCCTCAAACAGTTCCATCACCAGTGGATCCATCTTGACGAACATCTCTGCATTGTCGTCTCGCCGGTCTCGTGTTTTGGTCCTGCAGTAGTGCAAGATACCATTCTGCGGGGCAGCGCAGTCGAATATGTCTGGGCTGTTCATCCCCATCAGGGCAAAACTGATGAGGAACACGTCAACCCCCATACGCTCACGCCCGGTCAGAGACTTGCGCATATCTATCATCTTCTGGATGATGGCTGTGTCTACATCGCGATGCCGTGAGGGTTTCTGACGCGGTGGTTTGTAGAACTGGAAGGGATTGCGGATACGTATGTTGCCGAACTCTTCGTCATTGTATTTCAGTCGGGCCTGTCCGTGAATGAAAGCGATGCAGGCGGTATAGGCGCTTATGGCTCTTGCGCCCTTACCATGCTTGGATACCAAAGCGGCCTCCCATGAACGCATTAGGGAGGATGTAAGTTCGGATATGTCCATCGTATCCTTGCCGACAAAGGCTTTGAAGGCATTGAGAGCGGTTCTGTAAGTCTTTTGTGACTGGCCGGTCTTAGAGCCTATAACTTCCTCGGCGAAAGAGAAGAAATCCAGCATGAACTGACCATCCTCGTCTGAACTCGCGCTCCTCTGTAGAAAGGCCACAATCTGGTCGATAGTCAGGTTCTGCAGGGAATAGGTGTCCAGCCTGGCAAGCGTTTTCTCAGTGGCCCTGACCAGATCTTCCGACTTGCAGCGGATGTCCGGGTTCTTGATTTTACCGGTTTTGCCGATATCTTCCCGATGAAGGAGGATATTCGTCTTGATGAAACGACTATCGCGTTTGAAAGTGATTCTCAGGCGGCCAAAAGTGGTCCCATTTTGCTTCCACCAGCTCTCCCGAATCACGAAGGAGACGGTGACATTGTCCAATGCATTCATAATCAGCGCATTTACGGTTAAACATTTTGTACAACATTTGTACAACAGTGGCCGTAAAGCGCCCTCAGAAAGCGATGACTTTTGCCCTAAACAAACGAAAAAGTCTCTAAGTTTTGGTGCTTAGAGACTCTGTAAAGTGTTGATAATCAAAAAGTTATCTTCGTGGAGCATAGCGGAATCGAACCGCTGACCTTTTGAATGCCATTCAAACGCTCTACCAACTGAGCTAATACCCCATTGGGACTGCAAATATAATACTTTTTTTTAAAAGTCAATACATTTTTTCTTCATTAAAGCTATAATAGTGCTCATCGGAGATAATAACGTGGTCCAGGAGGAGGATGCTGCAGGAGGCGGCGGCGTCCCGGAGGGCGGAGGTTTCGCGGATGTCGGCGTTGCTGGGGCGGGGGTCGCCGTCGGGGTGGTTGTGGACGAGGATGATGTGCGAGGCGGAGCAGGTCATTGCGTTGCGGATGAGGCTGGGGATGTCCACGATTGTGCCGCGCTTGCCGCCTACGGTGGTGCGCAGAATCTTAATAACGCGTGATTTCCTGTCGAGCAGAATCTCCCAGCATTCTTCGTGGCCGAGCCCCTTGAGGCGGGGGAGCATCAACTCATATACCTCTTTTGAACTGGTTATCGGGCCATCTTGCGGGCGCTGCTCGAGCATAAAGCGGCGGCCGAGTTCGAAGGCGGCGAGAAGGGTGGCCGCCTTCGACACTCCTACGCCGTCGAGCCCGGCGAGATATCCCGGGTCGCTCTCGAAGAGCCCGGTGAGCCTGCCGTCAGTCAGCCCAAGCAGCCGCTGCGCCAGCTCCACCACGTTCTCGCCCTTGCGGCCCGTGCGCAGGAGGATTGCGAGCAACTCTCCGTCCGCCAGGGCCTGCGCGCCCCTGGCCATCAACTTCTCCCTTGGCCTTTCGGCCTCGCTCATATCCGATACTCTCATAAAAGATAAACCCACCCACCCAAGCCACCTAAACTAAACTATGCAAAAACTGGTCAGAGGACCAAGGGCAAAGGTAAAATACAATCCGGCAATAATCCAAGCGTTTTCCGGTGCCCGGATGCAGATATTTACGATTCTTTCAGAAAACGCCAGGAATTGTTATATTTGTAAATTGTTTTATTTCGAAACGGCATGGCAAAAGAAATATTTTTCTCTCTTGTTTACCGGGATATGTGGCAGTCGTCGGGCAAATATCAGCCCCGCGCAGACCAACTCGTACGAGTAGCCCCGGCCATAATCGATATGGGATGCTTCGACCGCGTGGAAACCAACGGCGGCGCGTTCGAGCAGGTCAACCTGCTTTACGGAGAGAATCCCAACAAGTCGGTCCGCGCCTGGACCGCCCCCTTCCATAAGGCTGGTATCCAGACACATATGCTCGAGAGAGGCCTCAACGCCCTCCGAATGTACCCCGTGCCGGCAGACGTGCGCGAACTGATGTTCAAGGTAAAGAAGGCCCAGGGCACCGACATCGCCCGCTCCTTCTGCGGCCTCAACGACCATCGCAACCTCAAACTCAGCGTTGAGTACGCCAAGAAGGCGGGAATGATATCCCAGGCCGCCCTTTCCATCACCCATTCCCCGGTGCATACGGTAGAGTATTATATGGGTGTTGTGGACCATCTGGTGGAATACGGCGCGGACGAGATCTGCCTTAAGGATATGGCCGGTGTCGGCCGTCCCGGAGTTCTCGGCCGCCTGGTCAAGGAAATCAAGACCAAATATCCTCATATCAGGGTGCAGTATCACGGCCACACCGGCCCCGGCTTCTCGGTCGCTTCTATGCTGGAAGTCGCCCGCGCCGGTGCCGACTATCTCGACGTGGCGGTTGAGCCGCTCTCGTGGGGCAAGGTCCATCCGGACGTCATCACCATTCGCGAGATGCTCAAGGCCGATGGCTTCCTGGTCAAGGACATTAATATGGACGCCTATATGCAGGTCCGAACCCTGACTCAGGAGTTCATCGACGATTTCCTGGGCTACTGGATCAACCCGTCCAACTCCAGGATGACTTCGCTCCTGGTCGGCTGCGGCTTGCCCGGAGGCATGATGGGCTCGATGATGGCAGACCTGATGGGCTTCAAATCCGCAATCAACGCGGCGGAGAAGGCCTCCGGCAAACCTGAATCAGACATTGACACCCTGATGGTGCGCCTGTTCAAGGAGGTCGAATACGTATGGCCGCGCCTCGGATACCCGCCGCTGGTCACCCCGTTCAGCCAGTACGTCAAGAACACGGCCCTGATGAACCTCTTCGCGATGGCCCAGGGCAAGCCGCGCTTCTCCACCATCGACAAGGACACCTGGGGTATGATACTTGGCAAAATGGGCAAGTTGCCCGGCCCGCTCGCCCCGGAAATCGTTGTACTCGCCAAGGAAAAGGGTCTGGAATTCTATACCGGAAACCCTCAGGACGAATATCCCGACGAACTCCCGAAGTTCCGCCAGATGATGAAAGAAGAAGGATGGGACTGCGGCCAGGACGACGAGGAACTGTTCGAACTCGCTATGCACGAGCGTCAGTATCGCGACTACAGGAGCGGCATCGCCAAGGAGCGCTTCGAGCACGATCTCGAGGAGCTCAAGGCCAAGGCAGGCGCGCCCATAGTGGTCAAGCGTCCCGTGGTCGAGCTGCCCGCGTTCGATATTGACGGATTCGTGAGCAAGCATCCCGCCGCCACCCCCATTCAGGCCCCCGCAAAGGGCAAACTGCTCTGGCAGATTGACGTGCAGGATGACTCCAAGGCCCCTATAACCGGCACCGAAGTCAAGGCCGGCGTCCCGTGCGGATACGTTCAGACCTGGTACGGAATGGAGGAATTGATTCCCGCCCGCGACGGACGCATCACGGCCGTCACCGGCGCGCAGGGCAAGGACGTTGTCAAGGGCGAAATCGTAGCGTTCGTGGAATAATGGAGAACTACAACAAGACACTCAGCCCCGGGCAGCGGGCCAAACTGGCGAAGGTGAAGCATGTCGCCCTCGATATGGACGGCACCATCTACCTGGGCAACAATATCTTCCCGTTCACCCTCGACTTCCTCCGCAGGCTGGACGAAGCGGGAATAGGATACTCCTTCCTCACCAACAATCCAACCAAGTCCGTCGCCGACTACCTCAAGAAGCTGGCCGCGATGGGCATAGAAGCGGGGGAGGACAATATGTACACCACTTCGCTGGCCGCCATAGACTACATAAAGCGAACCTGGCCCGAGGCTCGTCGCCTCTTTATGCTCGGCACGCCTTCGATGATCAGCCAGTTCGAGAAGGCCGGATTCGAATCCTGCGCCGACAGCGCCGACGACCGTCCCGACGTACTCGTGGTGGCCTTCGACCCCACGCTAGTGTATTCCCGTCTGTGCCGCGCCAGCTGGTGGGCGTCTCAGGGCATCCCGTACGTGGCCACCAATCCCGACCGCGTCTGCCCGACCGACCAGCCGACCGTTCTGGTCGATTGCGGCTCCCTCCAGAAATGCATCGCCCACGCCACCGGCCGCGAGCCCGACATAGTGCTCGGCAAGCCTGACCCGACAATGCTGGACGGCATACGCCTGCGCCACGGCCTGCAGCCGCAAGAGATACTTATGGCCGGCGACCGCATATACACCGACACCGCTATGGCCCACAACGCCTCGGCCGTCGGATGCCTGGTGCTGAGCGGCGAGACCACTTTGCAGACGGCCCTGGACGTCGCATCCAACGAGAAGGAGTGCGAGGCCAGGGGAGTCACCCCCGAATTCTACGCCCCCGACTTCATCGTACGCGATGTGGCGGAACTGGGCGACCTGCTTATAGAAAGCCGCCGTTAGGAGATGTTTGGTGAGAACGACTATTCGAGACTGGAACTGAGTCTTCCTGCGGCCCGGAGCAACTATCGCTATTTCAGGGGCTTGCTTAAGCGTTCCACGAAACTTCTGGTGCTGGTGAAGGCCAACGCCTACGGCCACGGTGCAGTTGAGTTCGCCTCGATGATGCAGGCCGAGGGCGCCGACTACCTGGCCGTCGCTATGCCCGTCGAGGGCATCGAGCTGCGCCGCGCCGGTATCTCCCTGCCCATCCTGGTGCTCACCGCAGGCACTGACTTCTTCCCGGAAATCATCGACTTCAAGCTGGAGCCCGGCATCCCGAACCTATATACGCTCGAATCCCTCTGCAGCGAGCTCAAGTCCCGTGGAATCAAGGATTTCCCCGTCCATATCAAGCTGGACACCGGTATGCACCGTCTGGGTTTTATGCCCGATGAACTGCCGCCGCTCGCCGACTTCCTAAGGCAGCACGACGAGGTGCGGGTTAAATCCATCTACTCCCATCTGGCCGCCGCCGAAGACCCTGCCGAGGATGAATTTACCCTCGGTCAGATCCATCTGTTCGAGACAGGCGCGGCAAAGCTCACGGAGGCCCTGGGTTACAAGCCGATGTGGCACGTGCTCAATTCCGCCGGCATCGAGCGTTTCCCGCGTTACCAGCACGATATGGTGCGTCTGGGGATAGGTGTTTACGGCATCAGCGCCCTCCCCGGAGTGAAATTGACCCCGGTTGCCAGCCTCAAGGTCAAGGTCCTGCAAATCAAGGAATTGAAGGAGGGAACCATAGGTTACGGCAGGCACGGGGAAGTGGCCCCCGGAGGCACGCGCATCGCAACCATTCCCGTAGGCTATGCCGACGGCATCAACCGTCACCTCGGCTGCGGGCACGCCAGCTTCTCCGTTGGCGGCCACAGGGCCCCCACCATCGGCAACATCTGTATGGATATGTGTATGCTGGACGTAACAGGCATCCCTTGCGAGCCCGGTGACACCGTGACCGTCTTCGGCCAGGATCCTACAGTTGAAGAGCTTGCCGGCATACTCGGAACCATACCTTACGAAATACTCACCTCGGTGCCGCGTCGCATCGAAAGAATAATCATACGAAGATGAAAAAGATTCTGACTACCTTCGCCCTGGCGCTCACGTGCCTGGCCGCAGCCGCCCAGAACGGCGGCATCACCCAGGGAATGCTTTCTGATATCAGCAAGGGCTGGACGGGAAGCAGCGACGACAAGGCTCGCCGCAACGCCATCGCCGCCACTCCCATCAATACCCTGTCCGTCAATGCGGAGAACGCTGCGATGATCGACACCAAGTTCAGCGACCGGGTGAAGACCAAGGGCATCACCGACCAGAAGTCCAGTGGACGCTGCTGGCTGTTCACCGGCCTCAATGTACTCCGTGCCGCAGCGATCGACAAATGGGATCTCGGCGACTTCCAGTTCAGCCAGAACTATTGCTTCTTCTGGGATCAGCTGGAGAAGTCCAACCTGTTCCTCCAGGCAATAATTGATACCCGCAACAAGCCGATTGACGACCGTGAGGTTGATTGGCTGTTCTCGCATCCCATCGGCGACGGCGGCACTTTCACCGGAGTCGCCAACCTGGTGACCAAGTACGGCCTCGTGCCCGCCAGCGTGATGCCGGAGACGGCCGTTTCCAATTCCACCTCGCAGATGCGCGCCCACCTGTCAACCCTCCTGCGCCAGGATGGCCTGCGCCTGCGTGATATGTGGGAGCAGGGGATGCTCAATATGCCCCGCAACGCCAATGCTGCAAAGAAGCACGCGGCGTCCATCGAGGCTCTTCTGGTGAAGGAGAAGACGGAGATGCTCAAGGAGGTCTATCATATTCTGGCCCTGTGCCTTGGCGTGCCCCCGTCGGAATTCGAATGGCAGGGAAAGACTGTGACTCCCGTGCAGTTCTACCAGGATCTGCTGGGCTACGACCTCGAGAACAACTATGTGATGCTGATGAACGACCCTTGCCGCGAGTACGGCAAGGTGTATGAGATACAGTACGACCGTCATATGTACGACGGTCAGAACTGGCTGTACGTGAACCTGCCGATGGAGCGCATCAAGGAGATGGCCATCGCCTCCATCAAGGCGAATAAAGCAATGTACTTCAGCTGCGACGTGGCCAAGTACCTCGACCGCCAGAAAGGCGTGGCCGACCTGGCGAACTTCGATTACGAGTCCCTGCTTGGCGTCAACTTCACTATGGACAAGAAAGAGCGCATCCAGACCCACGCAAGTGGCTCCAGCCACGCAATGACTCTCATTGCCGTGGACATCAAGGACGAAAAGCCCGTCAAGTGGATGGTTGAGAACAGCTGGGGAGCGTCATCCGGCTACAAGGGGAACATCATTATGACCGACGAGTGGTTCGACAACTATATGTTCCGTCTGGTGGTGGAGCGTCAGTTCGTCCCCGCCGACGTGCTCAAGATGCTGGATCAGACCCCCATCCTCCTTCCCGCCTGGGATCCTATGTATCTCCCTGAAGATTAGGTATCACGTTAGACCAAAGAGAATTAAGGAGGCCGAAGGCCGACAGAGGGGGCGGCTTTAGCCGTTCGGGGGAACCTTCCCCCGTCCCCTGGGGGTGCAGGGGGATAGTAGTTCATCAAGAACCCGTTCTAGCTCAGACTAGAACGGGTTCTGGGGAGGGGCGAAGTCGTAAAACGTCTTGTAGTTACCTCTGCGCGGCGCACCCGGCTTGTCGGGATAGAAATCCTTCATCCGGTCAACCCTTTCCTTAAGCGGCTGCAGGCGCTCCTGCAAGGCGGCGTCGAGCGCGTCGTACTGCATAGCGTTAGTGAACGCGGGATCCTTGCGGTAGTCGTAAACGCGGCCGTCCCAGAAATACGCGTACTCGTCGTCCATCGCATAACGTGAGGCCTTGGGTGAGGGCGTCGTGGGCCACAGGGGGTTGAAGTGGATGAGTACCAGCGGCTTTTCGTTCGGCTCCTTGCCGCAGAGTTCGGGGTACAGGCTCACGCCGTCCAGCTCGTGGCCTTCCGGAGGATTGACTCCGACTATGTCTGCTATGGTGGGGTAGATGTCAGTGAGATCGGCCAGATGCCCGGCCTTGCGGCCGGCAAGCCTGTCGCCCCAGCAGACTATCATAGGCACGTGGGTGCCGGCGTAGTTGGGCTCGCCTTTGCCGCCTCGCACCAGGCTGCCGTCCTGTTGTTTCGACACGATGCGCGTTGAGGTGCCGTTGTCTGCAGCGAATATAAAAATAGTATTGTCCCACACTCCCTTGTCTTTCAGGTGCTGCACCATCTTTCCCACCTGCGAATCCATATACCGGACCATATAGCGGAAGTATGAGGTGTCGGCGCCGGAACTGAAACGGCTGTCGTACAGGTCGTCCCAGAGGGCGGTGTCGGGCGTGGTGGTGTGCGGCGTGTGCACCAGCGGCTCGGTGAAGTAGAGCAGGAAAGGCTTCTTTGCCTCCACCTGGCGGTCGATGTATCCTGCCGCATAGTCGTATGCCGCGTCGGGCCCGTAGATGGCAAAGTCGTAGCGCTCGCCGTTGTTGTCCCACATACTGTTGGCGTAACGGTCGGTCTGGCGCGGGCCGCGGCTCTCCATATACATCTCAATCTGGCTGCAGAAGAATTCATCAAAGCCGCACTTGGGGAGCATTGCGCGGCTGCGTCCGAGCTGCCATTTGCCGGAGATGCAGGTGGAGTATCCGGCCTGCCGGGCGAGTTGCGGGAAGTAGTGCTCGTCGTCGTTCATGTAGCCGAACGCCACGTAGTTTCGGTCGTTGTACTGGCCGGTCATCACCTGCACGCGGCTGGGGGAGCTCAGCGGCTGGGCGTTGAAGTTCATATACTGAATGCCCTGGCTGGCCAGCGCGTCGATGTTGGGCGTCTCGTATTCGGCGCCGCCGTAGCAACCGAAGCATTCGGCGCCGATATCGTCTGCAAAGAAGAACACTATGTTGGGCTTGGACGGCTGGTTCTGTGCGCAACCGGCAAGCGCGGCCGAGGCAGCTCCGAGACCGCCGGCAACTTTCAGGTATGTTTTCATGTCGCTGATCCGTTAACCCTGTGCGAGTTTCTTTTCGCTGGGGATGAGTATGGCGCAGAGGCCTACGCCGATAAGGGCTCCGACGGCCACCGAGAGCATTGCCGCATCCCAGGAACTGCCGTTGGCTATGCCGCCCACGACTATCTTGGAGCAGACGGCGTCGCCTACGAGGTAACCGAAGAGACCCACGAATCCTGCCGCAGTGCCGGCGGCGTTCTTGGGTACGAGGCTGAGCGCCTGTACGCCGGTGAGCGCCACGGGGCCATAGATGAAGAAGCCTATGAGGCACAGGGCGATATAGACCAGCACCTTCTGTGCGGCGGGCTCGACTGCGATTGTGCCGGAACCTACCAGCCAGTAGAGCAGCACGCCGAGGGCGCAGAGGAACATACATATCACGTTCATCGGAGCGCAGCGGCCCTTGAAGATTTTGGAGGTGGCCCAGCCGCAGGCGATTGTGCCGACGGCGCCCACGATGTTGTGGACGGAGAAGGCGACCTTGCTCTCGGCGGCGGTCATTATGCCCTTGGCCTGCAGGTAAGTGGGGGCCCAGTCGCCGATGCCGTAACGAACCATATACACGGCTACGTTGGAGATCGCAACTATCCAGAGAAGCTTGTTCTTGAGCACGTAGTCGATGAAGAGCACCTTGAAGGGGAGTTTCTCTCCGGCGGCGCCTTTGGACTTAACGCCGCTGTGGTCGTTGCGCCAGTCGGCTACGGCGGGGAGGCCGCAGGATTCGGGCGTATCGCGTATGGCCCACCAGCAGAAGGCGGCGATGGCCATTGCCACGATTGCCGGGAATACGAAGTTGCCCCTCCAGGTCTGCACTATCCCGAGGTCGGCCGCCAGGGCGACGCCTGCGATGGCGAGGAAGCCAAGGGAGAAGCTGCCGATGGTGTGCGAGACGTTCCAGACGCTCATCTTGAAGCTGCGCTCGTTCTGGCTGAACCAGTGGGCCATTATACGGCCGCAGGGGGGCCATCCGAAGCCGCTCAGCCATCCGACGATCAGCATCAGCACGAATATGACGGCGGTATTGACAGCGGTGTTCGGGCCGAAGGGGATGAGGCCGACGGCCATCATCGTGATGGCAGAGAGCACCAGGCCCACGCACAGGAACTTCCTGGCGTCGGAGCGGTCGGACACGCTGCCCATAACGAACTTGCTGAACGCGTAGGCGATGGAGACCGCAGACATTGCGAGTCCCACCTTGCCGGCGTCGAGGATGCCGTCGTTTATCATGTCGGGGGCGGCCAGTGAGAGGTTCTTGCGAACCAGATAGTATGCGGCGTATCCCAGGAATGCTCCGAGGAACACCTTAAGTCTCATAGCCTTGTACTCTTTGTCGATCTTTTCAGCCGGGATTTGCGCCTTCGGCTTGGGCGGGTCAAGGAATCTAGCCATCTGCCATTAGTTTTAATAGGTCCCGTAAAGATAGTAATTCCTTTTCATTTTATGACAAAGTGGCAGTGGCAAAAAAATTGATACCTTTGCAGGAAAAACCAGAGAAATGGCAGAGAAAGATACAAAAGAAACCGTTGTGGAGCCCGAAGAGAAGGCATCTAAGAAGAAGAAAGACGTCCAACTGCAGAAGCAGGTGGAGGAGCTCGGTGACAAATTGTCCGCCGAGCACGATAAGTACGTGCGCCTTTACGCCGAATTCGAGACTTTCCGCCGTCGCGCCTCCGAGGAGCGTCTGGCGCTCGAGAAGACAGCCGCAGCCGATACCATCAAGGGCCTGCTGCCCGTGCTGGACGACTGCGAGCGTGCAATGAAGATGCTCGAGACTTCTTCCGACGAAGCGGCAAAAGAGGGTACCGCACTCATTTACAATAAATTGATGGATTACCTGAAGGGCTGCGGCCTCACCGAGATAGAAGCCAAGGGCCAGCCGTTCGATACCGATTTCCATGAAGCCCTCACCCAGGTTCCCGCACCCAGCGAGGACCTTAAGGGAAAGGTCATTGATGTGTATCAGACCGGCTATATGCTCAATGGCAAGATTATCAGGTATGCCAAAGTAATAGTAGGAGCATAAGAAGATGGCAGACAAAAGAGATTACTATGAGGTTCTTGGGCTCGAAAAGAGCGCCTCGGCCGACGACATAAAGCAGGCGTACCGCAAGGCTGCGCTGAAGTGGCATCCGGACCGCTGGGTCAGCGGCACTGACGCCGAGAAGAAGACCGCCGAGGAGAAATTCAAGGAGGCCTCGGAAGCCTATTCCGTGCTGAGCGATCCCGATAAGAAGGCCAAGTACGACCAGTTCGGCTTTGCCGGAGTCGATGGCGCCGGCGCGCAGGACTGGAGCCAGGGCTTCGGGAATCTGAACGACATCCTCAACAACCTTTTCGGAGGTGCGTTCGGCGGATTCGGAGGCTTTGGCGGATTCGGCGGGTTCGGCGGCGGCCAGCAGGGCCCCCGTGTTATGCGCGGGCGCGACATACGCACTCGCGTGCGCCTTACGTTGGAAGAAATCGCCACTGGCTGCACCAAGGAGGTCACCATTGAGCGCAACCGCCCCTGCCCCGAGTGTGAAGGGCGCGGCACTAAGAACAGTTCCGACATCAAGACCTGTCCTACCTGCAAGGGCAGTGGCCAGGTGCAGAACGTCGTGAATTCGCTGTTCGGCCGCACGATTACCTACAACACCTGCCCCCAGTGCGGCGGCGAGGGACGCATCGTTTCCAATCCCTGCGGCCACTGCAAGGGCAGCGGCCTCGTGCGCAAGCGCGAGACGGTTCAGGTCAAAGTGCCTGCAGGCGTTGAGGACGGTATGCAGCTGACCGTAAGGGGCGAGGGTCATGGAGCCGCACGCGGCGGCGTCCCCGGCGACCTGCTGGTCATTATGGAGGAGCAGCCTCATCCTCAGCTCAAGCGTCAGGGCAAGGATCTCTTCTACACCCGAGTAATCAGCACTCCCGAGGCTATCCTGGGTACTGAGATACAGATTCCTGTGCTGGACGGGGCCCAGAAGCTCAAGATAGAAGCCGGGACACAGTCCGGAACTGTAATACGCCTGCGCGGCAAGGGATTGCCCGACGTGAACGGATACGGCAGGGGAGACCTGTATGTTAAGATTCTCGTGTGGATACCCCGCAAACTTAGCCGCAGCGAGAAGGAAGCTTTCGAGACCCTGAAGTCCAGTTCCAGCTTCAAACCGGACCCCAACCGGGACGACCGCGAACTTTTTGAAAGAGAAAGTAAATATTTTTAGCAAAACGTTTTGCGAACTCAAAAATAATTCCTACATTTGCAGTCCCAAAATAAGCAGCCTCTCGTTGAACGGTTCAGTGACGCTGCGATTTAGCTTGAAATACTGATATGGATTTAATTAAATTGGTGGAGGATTCCTTCTCGCAGAACAAAGCAGCCTCCTATCCTGCATTCAAGGCCGGCGATACCATCACCGTTACCTACAGGATCAAAGAAGGTGATAAGGACAGACTTCAGAACTTCCGTGGCGTAGTTATCCAGATTTGTGGAGCTACCCCTTATACCAGGACTTTTACCGTCCGCAAGATCTCCAACGGAATCGGCGTCGAGAGGATTTTCCCTTACGAAAGCCCGTTCATCGACAAGATCGAGCTCAACAAGGTTGGTAAAGTTCGCAGGGCACGTATCTTCTATCTCCGCAAGCTCTCCGGCAAGAAGGCTCGCATCAAGGAGGCCAAGCGTGTCGTGAAGGAAGCTTCCGCCGAATAGGTCTAAAACCGGGCCTGTCCCGGTTACATACTGGCTCCTTAGCTCAATTGAATAGA
>DBYB01000012.1:229-375 GCA_002309995.1 Bacteroidales bacterium UBA1197 | reverse complement strand
AATTGTCCCGATGAAAGTGCCTTGAGCAAATCCGGGACAAAATAGAATACCCCGTCAGGAAATACATCCCGGCGGGGTATCGCATTTAGAACCGTGGTTCCCTACTCCGAGGACAGCTTAGCCTGGGCAAGCACATCTCCGGACTT
>DBYB01000012.1:0-206 GCA_002309995.1 Bacteroidales bacterium UBA1197 | reverse complement strand
AAGTACTTGAAGAAGACCTTGGGGCTGCCGGCGGAAGGAGCGCCGCACTTGCTGTCGTAGGCACTCTTGATGTCGATGGCCGTGGCCACGGGAGTGTACGGGTCAGCGAAGGCAGCAGCCTTGCTGTAGGCGCGGGTGATACCGTTGCCCTGGGGATCGGAGGCCTGGATGACGAGTTTCAGGTTGGTCACATCGCTGGGGATGGT
>DBYB01000055.1 GCA_002309995.1 Bacteroidales bacterium UBA1197 | reverse complement strand
CGGGGGAATCCCTTCCCCCGTCCCCTGGGGGTGCAGGGGGATAGTAGTAGCTGCCGCGCAGCGGTAGGATGGAGCGAAGCGGAAGTTTTCGGAGTTGATTTCTGCGAAGCGGATGGCGGCTTCCGGTTACGTATGCGAAAAAACAACCGCCACCGCAAGGACTCCATATCCCTACGGTGGCGGTTATAGTTCACTGGATAATTACTCTACAGGGCCCTCACCGCCTCAGGAGAAAGCCCAGTAGCTTTAGCAACAGTCTCAGCAGGAATGCCCATAGCCATTAAGTTCTTAGCAACTTCTGCCCTTCCTTCTGCCCTTCCTTCTGCTCTTCCTTCTTCGAGACCATCCTGCTTGCCGATGATGTAGCCGCCCTCGTGGATCACTTGGCGCTCGCGCTCGTTAAGATGCAGTGCTTCCATATATTTGATTTTCTCTTCCATTGATAGCCTGTGCGTGCCGGCATCCTTGATAACGTCGTCGAACGAGGGGTCAAGATTTGCCGGGCGTTCGACAAAGTTACTAAGATTATTGAATATCCAACACCACTGTCGCTTCAAATCGGAGTCTTTGTCAAGATAATCATCGAATCGATTCAGTTCCAGGAAGCAGATGCCGAGCTTGTCGCCGTCGAACACCTCGTGAGTCTCACGCTCACGCATCTGGTACTTGAAGAACACTTTCCCAGTCGGTACGGGCTCTTTGTGAGGCACCTTGTAACTTGCGATGCATAAGATAAGCACAGACTTAACGTTGTACGTCTTGTCTCCCGACGACACCTGATTGTGGATAAGCGAGCCGCCATAATAATACAGCCGGTCATTCATATCCGACTCGTACGTCGTCTGCATCTCCAGGACAAACCGCTCGCCCGTCTGCGTGTTCTTGCAGATTACATCGAACACCGACTTTTTGTCCTGATCCGTCGCCACATCAAGCCCGTTCGGTTCGTACTCGATTACCTCGATGTCCATATCCAGAAGGTCCCGGATAATCTTGATAAGGTGTTCCTTCTTTGCGAAGAAGTGCTTGAAGGCCCAATCGACCCTGATGTCCAGACGCGCTGGAAGATTCTTGATAGCTTCTGCCTGCTCGGCAGTGTACTCTTGTTTCTTAGATTCAGTTAGTGTACTCATACGCTTTTCATAGTTTTTTAGGCTGCAAGTATAACACCTTCGCCGCATATTTCCAACGCCTCCAGCTCCGCGAAATGCAGTTTTTTACGATTCTTTCGAAAGACGGGAAAACATAAAAATTCGTATTGCGGATTCTTTTTAAAACTGAAGAAAGTTTACCGCCGCAACCGTTGTCACGAAATCAATGAGAAGGCCTTCTGGTGTATTTCGTGGCACGAAAAAGGCCGTTTTGGGCGGATTACCCGTCACGAAATCAATGTAGAGCCGCTGTTGTGGATTTCGTGACAGGACGGGGACATAGCAGCCGGGAGATTCCGGCTCAAGCCCGGAATGAGGAGGGAGAAAACGTGAAGTATTTGGCAGAAAGAAAAGGAATTTATAAATTTGCGGATGTACCAGTTACAAACAGGCATTATGAAGACAAAGCAAACATACAAGGCACCACTCGCAGAACCGATTCTGCTGAGGATGGAGTATATGTTGCAGACGTCACCTAATAACGGAAACCCGGGAGAGAACTTCGATACGGAGAACGGCTCGTGGTAGGGCTAGTCGGCCCAGATTTCATCTATAAATATAAACGCGGGGTAACCTGCACCAGGGTGCCATTCCGGTATGGCGCCGAGGTTCGTTGCGCGGACGCGGATGTAGCGCGCCTGCCCGTCGAACGGCGTCTCGCAGTTCCATACCTGCACTACCATATCGCGCTCGGCGACCGGCGTCTGCAGCGTTGCCACAACGGAATACGTTTCCCCGTCGCTTGAGACGGCGAACTCAACTTCGCGCGGCATCCATATCCACGAGCGGGCGTCCTGGCAGAAGCCGGCGCCGATGCGGTGCAGCGGACGCAAACTCCGAAGGTCCACCACCGCCTCGAAGTCGGTATCCTGATACCCCTGCCAGCCGCCGGTGCGCCAGTTGATGCCGCCGCGCCTGCCGTCGATCAGCCCCTCGGGGCCGCCGGCGGTGTACTGCGAGCTGCACCTTGAAAGTATCGTTATGTCCCTGTCGGACTGAATCTTATGGACGGTGCTGCGGGTGACGAAGCTCCGCTCGCCGTCTCGTTCGGAATATGCCTCCATCGTGCAGGGCTCGCAGATTACGAACGGCCCCTCGTAGCGCCGGAACTCCCCGGGGTTGCCGCCAGAACCGTTGCAATCGCTCCCGCAGATGCGATAGTAAATCTCTCCCTCGCCGCTCAGCGCTACCTCCATCGAGCCGGCGAATATGTCGCCCTCCATCTCGAACGCCGGGTTGGTGACGATGCGGGGGGATCCTTCGCTTCGCTCAGGATGACAGAGAGGGAGCTCAGGATGCCGGAGTGGGCGCTCAGGATGACCGGCATCCACCCCCGCCCCCGGGCACAGCGGGTACCTCCCAAGCGCGCTCAGCACGTACCAGGCACTCATTTGGCCGCAGTCGTCGTTGCCGCAGAGGCCGCCGGGTCCGGAGCCGTAGAGCGTCTCCATTATCCTACTCACCACCGCCTGCCCCTTCTCCGGCCGCCCGATTGCGGCATACAGGTAGGGGATATGGTGACTCGGCTCGTTGCCGTGGGCGTACTGGCCGATGCGGCCGGTAATATCGGCCTGTGTGCGGCCGGTGTTGCCCTCGGGCGCTGCGAACAGACTGTCCAGCCGCGCCTCGAACGCCTCCGGCCCGCCGAGCGCCTCCACCAGTTCGGGCACGTCGTGCGGCACGAAGAAACTGTACTGCCAGGAGTTGGCCTCCGTGTAGTTGTTGTTCACCTCGCGCGGGTCGAACGGGCTGAACCATCGGCCGTTAAGCCTCGCCCGCATGAATCCGCTCGAAGGGTCGAGCACGTTGCGCCAGTACTGCGAGCTCCGCATATATTCCTCATACTCCGCCGTGCGCCCGAGGTACGCCGCCACCTGCGCCACGCACCAGTCGTCGTAGGCGTACTCCAGCGTCTTCGACACGCTCTCGTGCTCGTCGTCGGCCAGCACCAGCCCGTTCCGGCGGAAACTGTCCATCCCGAATTCCGGCCGGCGCGACGATACCAGCAGCGCCTCGAATGCCTTCTCCACGTCGAACCCGGTGAGCCCGCGCGCGATGGCATCGGCAATCACGGGCGCCGAATTGTATCCTATCATGCAGTCGGTCTCCCATCCGGAGAGCTCCCATACCGGCAGCTTGCCGTTCTCTTCGTAGATGGACAGCATACTGCGGATGAAGTCCATACTGCGCTCCGGCTGGATCTCGAAGAGCAGCGGATGCTCGCCGCGGAAGGTGTCCCACAGGCTGAAGACCGTATAGCGCTCCCACCCGTCGGTCTGATGGATGCAGCCGTCCATCCCCCTGTAGCGGCCGTCGGAGTCGGAGTAGA
The DNA here is from genome assembly GCA_002309995.1 of Bacteroidales bacterium UBA1197. GTDB lineage: Bacteria > Bacteroidota > Bacteroidia > Bacteroidales > UBA932 > Cryptobacteroides. The sequence goes on along the minus strand of DBYB01000055.1, from coordinate 622 downwards.
GCGACGGATGGATGCCGGTATGATACAGGGCGGTGTAGAATCGCCGGCGGTGCTCCCTGTCGCGGAAGGGGCATTCTACCAGGGATAGATATTCGTTCCACTGCTGTCGCGTGCTCTTGCGGAGCTGCTCCATCGAGGCGGGGTACTCGGAGAGCAGGTTCTGCCGCGCTCCTTCTTCAGAGACGCCGGAGATTGCGACGCGGAGGCTTATCTTGCTGTGGTTGAAGTTGATGACGGCCCTGCGCCCTCCGTCCTCAAGCCTCAGGCCGGCCGCCGGTTCGGAGAACTCTATATAGAAATATACGTGCTGCGCGCGCGCCCAACTGCTGGAGACCCGGCATCCGCTTATCCAGCCTGGGCCGTGATGGATGGCGAAACTGTCCAGCGGGTCGCGGTGCCGCAGGTCCAGCGTGATCTGCGCCTTCCTGCCGCCGCGGAAGCGGTATTCGTGCATCGCCACGCGCCGCCCGGCCGCCAGCCGCACCTGCGCCTTGGCGTCGTCCAGCCACACTTCGTAGTAGCCGGGCTCCGCCTTCTCGCGTGCGTGCGAAAATCGCGACGGACCGCTGCCCGGGGTAATCAGCACGTCGCACCAGTCGTCGCAGCCGGTGCCGCTGAGGTG
>DBYB01000006.1 GCA_002309995.1 Bacteroidales bacterium UBA1197 | reverse complement strand
TCCTTATTCCGCAGCAGTGAAGTGCGCTAACGGCGTGGCCACCGTGAAGATTCCTGCCGAGCAGGTCATTCCTGAGGGCAAGAACTACGATCCCGCCGCATTCCCGGTGGTTGGCTACTATGCAAGCGCCGAGGGTCTTCCCACTTTCCGCAACGTAGTGTCCTTTGTCAAGTTCAATGTCGGCAAGACCGAAGGTGTTGAGAAGGTTAAGCTGTCCTTCGACGGCACCGTATATAGCGCCGGCGAGATTGAGGTGACTCCCGACGGAGAGGACGGCGTTCCCGCTATCGAGAACAAGTGTGACGCTATCACCACCGTTACCGCTGCCGCAGGCTTCGCCCCCGAGACTGATTACCTCATCACCGTGGCTCCCGCCACCTCCAAGGGCATTTCCGCCATCGCCATTGCAGAAGGTAAAGCTACCAGCACCCGCACATCCGAGAATGAAATCGTGCTGACACGCAACAACGGCAAGAACCTTGGCGACATTACTGCCAACGCTTCCTGGCGTTATTCCTTGATTGCCAACGGAGAGCAGTTTGCCGGTTTCCTCGCCGAGGCTGCCGACTATCCCGAGGGATGGGAAGTTGAACTTGCAGGCGACATCGACTGCTCAGGCATCGAACTGTCTATGGCACCGTCTTATGCCGGTTCGCTCGACGGCAAGGGTCATTCGATGAAGAATATGGCCGTCACGGCTCCTTTCTTCAGCACGCTGTCAGGCTCGGTAACCGACCTCGTTATCGATGCTTCCTGCTCCTATCAGTTCCCCACCAGCGGACAGGGCGGATTCATCGCCAAGAACATTTCTGAGGGCGCCTCGGTCACCAAGGTAATCAACAACGCATCCGCAACCATTACCGAGGCTCCTACCGGAGCATACAAGATCGGTATGATCGTCGGCCGCTCCGACGGTGGTTATATGGAAGACTGCGTCAACAACGGTGACCTTATCATCAATGTACAGACTTCCGCAGGAGCACATTGCATCGGCGGCGTGCTCGGCTATTTCGGTCCCGGCGCTACCGTTGATCCTTCCTATGTGCATATTAAGAACTGCACCAACAACGGTAAGATTTCCTTTATCTGCGCAGCAACTCCCAAGAATTCCTATATCGGCGGCGTAGTAGGTGCAAGCCCCATCAACAAGCTTGCTGCTGCTGCATTCCCCGCAAATGTCGGTAAGATCCAGAATTGTACAAACAACGGTGATGTCACCTGGTATTGCGGCGTTCCCGGCAATGGCACCTATCTTGATATCGGTGGTGTCATCGGTTATTCCGAGGCCGTAATCGAAGGCTGTGAGAACAAGGGTAACATCAGCGCATCTGACAACCCTGAAGGCAGTACAGTTGCATGTACCCGTCCCGGTATAGGCGGTGTGGCCGGTTATGCCGTATTCGGCGGTAAGGACAATGTCAACAGCGGCAATGTCACCCTTACCGGCGTGTTCCACGCAGGAACTGCAGGCAATGCAGGTGCCGGTGGTTATCATATCATCCTCGGCGGTGGTGTGTTCGGCGGCGTTGGCGGCAGGGCATACATCAATGATACCTACAATGTCGATGGTTGCATCAACAACGGAGTCGTAACCATTTCCACCAGCATGCGCGACGGACTCAAGTCTCCTGCTGCAGTCGGTGGTATCGTAGGCTTCGGTGCCCTCGATATGTATAACTGCGCCAACAACGGAGCCGTGAATACCTGCATCAGGCAGTATCAGTGCTATCTTGGCGGTATGGTGGGCTACAGCCTCAACAAGATCGTCGATCATTGCACCAATACCGGTAATCTTTGCAACGATTCCGCAGGTGCTTATACCACGACCAATCAGGCTGGCTACCAGAGCTGGCTGGGCGGTATGGTGGGTTACACCAACTATCCTAACAAGGACATCTGGGAGATCACCAATTGCACCAACAGTGGTAATATCTCTCTTATCGGTTCCAGGATTTCCAAGAATACCGATGGTGACGTAATCAACAACTACGTCGGCGGTATGCTCGGTAACTACAAGGCAGGCGGCCACGCTTTCTATGGCAATACCAATACCGGTAATATGTATGCCGAGGCTGTCGAAGGAGACCAGATCCTTGCCAGGCTTGGTGGTATTTCTGCAGCTATGAACCTCACCAGCGCTGATGTCGAGAACTGCTCTTCCTCTGGAACGGTCACCGTAGTACGCGGCTATTCCAAGTGCCTCATTGGCGGTTTCGTCGGCTATTGGGGCTCGGGCGACATTAAGAATTGTTCTTGCAACGCCGTTGTCAGCAGCGATTCTCCCGATCAGGGCCGCGTGGGTGGCTTTGTCGGTACCACCAATGTGGACGGCGAATGGGAAGACATCCAGAGCACCGGCTCTGTAGTCAACTCTGGAGAGAATCCCGGTTACATCGGCTCCTTCCTCGGCGGCTTCTACTCCGAAGGCAAGAAGCTTACTCTCAGGAACGTCTCCTATTCCGCAACCGTTAACGGCAAGCCTGCTTCCGCAGAAAATATGGTAGGATTATACTACGGCGGCGTGGTCGAGAGCTATAGCGATGCAGCCAACTACTTCTGCTATGCCGGCAAGAAGTATCCTATGGTGAAACTCGGCGACAACCGTTGGTGGATGGCCGCTCCTCTGGCCTACGTGCCCGAGGGCAAGACCGTCTCTTCCGATCCTGTCGAGGATGCCGGTATCTGGTACACCTACGACACCGACGGCACCAACGTCACTCCCAGAACCGACTTCAACGACGGCTACCTGTACGACTATCCCACCGCCTTCGGCGTTGCTCAGGATGAAATTACCTACGGCACCAGGGCTGATTATCAGGTTGGTGAGAACGTAGGTAACTTCCGCAGCTTCGAAGGCGCTCAGGGTATCTGCCCTCCCGGCTGGTATATCCCTACCCGTCCCGATTTCCTCAAGCTCGTCGGTGCATCCAACAAGGATGATTCCCTGCCTGAGAATCCCGAGACTGCCGCGGTTGAGGATGCTTCTGCCGTTTACTGGGTGGCTGCCTACAAGGGCTCAAGCATCCCCGTGTTCAACGATGCAGGATGGAACTTCTCGTTCCTTGGTGTCCGGGCGAAAACCAGCACTACTGCGACAGGCGCATACAATAAGACTGCAACCAAGGAGTCAACTTGTGCAGTTGCTGAATGGATTCCCAAGCCGGCTCTCAACCAGGTGATGTGCTCCACTCCATATATGCCGAACGCGGCAGGTACCAATGTGCAGTACTTCTGTATGATGTCTTCTTTCACGGCTACGAATATGCTTGGAAAGCTCAGCCTCAGCTACGGCAACTATCTCCACGGCATGGAGGTCCGTTGCATCCGCAAGGTTGATGAAGTTCAGTAGGAACTCTGACTACTTATAAAAAAGACCTGGTGATTTTTTCACCAGGTCTTTTTTATATCTGTGGACCGTCAGAAGTAGAGGCGGAGGGCGGCGAGGAGGGAGAGGCGGTGGAGGAGGGTAATGCTGGCGGGGGAGGAGGCGTCCGTGCAGGAGGCGACGACGCCCGAGCCTTCGCCGCAGAAGCCGAGCCTGAGGCCCTTGCCGACGGGGAAGGCGTATTCGGCGGAGAGCGTCGCGCCGATGCGGTCGGCGGAAAGGATGGAGAGGTTGTGCGGATAGAGATCATCGACGGGAGCCGTCCCGGTACGGTGGCCGTTGTACTCGTAGTGAGCGTCTCCGAGATTCTTGAAGCCGCTGAGCCTGGCCCCGGCAAGCAGGGAGCCTTTGCCGATGCCGAACTTGTATTCCGCTCCGGCCGAGGCGCACAGAAGACCGTACTGAAGCTCCGAATAAGGGGTAGCATAGCTCTGGTGCACTATCTCGGTGCCGAGGCTGCCGATGAGGTGCCATTTGTATCCGTCGGCCTCCTTGAAATAATGGTCGTAGGAGACGGTAAGATCGGAGGTGCTGAACTTGCACTGCTCCAGCTGAGTCTGGATCTCCCATTCTCCGCTTTCCTTATTCCATAGCACCGTTGGCTCGATGCCTGTAGTCCTTGCGTCGCTGACCTGCAGGCTGAGTTTGTTGAGATGGCTGTGCGTGCCGAACAATGCGGCGACATCGAGCCCCAGCTCCTGCCGGCGCGTGTTCCCGTGCGGCTTGGGCTGTGTGGCGCTCTCTGTGATCCGGGCTGAGTGAGTGGTATAGCTGAGTTCCGAAAGCAGGCTCCAGTCGCTCTCGTAGGCGTACTGAAGGGCCCCGCCCCAGGTGTTGCAGCGGAAGTACATCGTGCTGAGTCCGCCGCTGCCCACCTGCTCGCCGACCCAGTTGCCCAGGCCCTTGAGCAGGAAGACTTTCTGTACTTCCTGGGTGTTGCTGATAGACGGTGTAGCCCTTTCGAAGGTGTTGGCGTACAGGCCGTTGAGCCCGAACCTGCTGTTGCCGGCGCGCCACACTATGCCAGGCCTCGCCTCAACAGCATAGCTGTACGATTCCGCACGCGGGTCGATCTGCCCGGCGGCAATGCGGTCGGTGTAGTTTACGTGTACCCCGGCTGCCATAGTCTCGCCCAGGGGCATAGCGGCCTTGAACTGCATATTGTAGGACTGCTTCTTCCACTGGCCGGGCACTGCGTCTGCAGCCGTGTACATAAAGCGCTCGTCGTAGGGGTCGTAAAGAAGGGTGTTGAACGACGCACCCCTGTCGTCAATGTTGTTGTACTTGAAACGTCCCCACACGCTGACCTTGCCTATCTGAGTGGCGCCGCTGGTGTCAAATTCAAGGTCGCCCACACGGGTGCCCGTCTGCATCCGGCGGTAATCTCCGGTCTGCAGGCTGTACTGCGCCGACAGCACGTTGAACTCCCTGTAAGGCGACACCGCAAGTCCTGCGGCGTTGGTGGAATTCGCCCACAGGGTGACGGCCTCGTTCAGGGCAAGGCCGGTGCCGTCTATGGCTTCCTGTGCGTCCAGCGACAGGGGGAGCAAGAGAAGGGTTATGGGGAGGATACGTTTCATACGATTTACTGGGCGGTGGTCCAGGTGCTCCAGAAGGGCCTGCCGACGCCGTAGCGGCGGATTTCAGGCTTGGCGTTCACCTCGAAGTCTTCGGTGGTGTTGTTGGTGTCCTGCAACACGATGGTGCCGTTTTCGCGGGTGGATGCTATCTTGCGCACGATGCTCTGGTTGCCGCCGGTGAGTTCGCATTTGATCCATCCAGCGTCGAGCACGGGCTCCAGGCGCTTGTCGTCGGGATTCTCCGTCTTGAGGTACTCGAAAGCGTCGAGCACGTCGGACTTGAGTACTTCCAGGCAGTAGTTGTTGGCGTGGTTGGATTCCAGGTACTCGCCGTCCTTGCGAAGAGGTACGGACGGGTAAAATATCACCCAGGCACCGTCGGTGAACTTGCCTAACTGTTTGGCCAGGGCGCTTTCCTTGATGGTGCAGATGAGGGTCATATTGATGGCATTGGCGTCGGGCTGTCCTCCTTTCTCCTTGTACTTGTCGCAGATGCACTCGAATTCTGCGGTGGAAAGGTCGAGGCTCTCGGACACCTGGCTGTGGTCGATGGCGGAAGCGGCTATGATGAAAGACTCGCCGGGCTGGATGGGGTAGTCCGTGCCGCTGCCGGGTATCTGCCATACATAAGTGCCGATGAACACGTAGTCGGACGCGTTCTCGAGTTTGTCTGAGAAGTCGTAAACCTTGCTGCTCAGAGGGTCGCCCAGGCAGATGCCGTCGGCATAGACGACCGCTTCGGAGTTGTTGTATATCTCAAAATACGTATCCTTCAGGTAATTGCCGGTTGCACTTCCAGTGGCCTTGCTGGCATTGAAATGCACTTCCTTGAACACCAGGGCGGAAGATGCGGTGGCCATAACCTTTATGGCGGGGTACGATTCCTCCTTGCCGGTGATGCTCATCGAGCTGACGCTTCCTATATAATTATATGCCCTTCCGTTCAGGCTGCCGTGAGCCTGTACGGTTACGTTGTATATGCCTGGCACCAGGCTGAAGGCCTCAGGAGCAACTTTAATGAAATCCCTGCTGACGACTTCCTCGGTGCCGATGTTGGTAAGGGTAACCTTGTATATTTCCGGCGCGGGAGCGTCTCCCAACGCAGACTCGTCGATAGTAGGAATCCAATCCACATTTGTAATTACCGGAGTGGGGTCGCATCCCATCAGCGCTGCCATGAAGGCAATGGCGCAAACGATTCTTTTCATATCTTTATTTTAAATTCAAATCCGAAATAAATGGGGGTGCCGAGCTCGGTGTAACTGCCCGTCGTGATTTCCGAAGGGTCGAGCGGCCTGGAGTTGAACAGGTTGTTCACGTAGAACGCGGCCGTGAGGAAATTGCGTATCTCCTTGGATACGTTGAGGTTGAACAGTAGCGTGGGGATAGTGTGACTCACCGTGAAGCGCGATGGGGAAAGTTGCCCGACCATATAGCGGTATTCCGGGTCGGCAGCCATCTCTGCGGTAAAGTCATACACCTTTCCGTCGTCGTTGGAGATGTAGCGCTGGGGAGCCTCGTCGTTGTGGTATTCAGTCCAGTTCTTAGTGTAAACGTTCAACTGGGTGGTGAGCGTTACCACGAAACCGATGGACGGGATGTTGTGCGTGGCCCTGAGCGTCGTGAGCAACTTTTCATAGTGGTACTTCCGCATAAACGGGTCGTACACGGCCACGTGGCTGTTCACATAGCTGCCCTGCTTGAGGTTGAGTGCGAAGGTCTCGCCGGACGAGGAAGACTCGCTGTGCATCCACGCCCCGTTGAGGAAGAAAGAGGTGCGTATTGCGCTGAAGCGGCCCAGGTCCAGTTCGTACTCCAGTCCGTAATGATGCTCCCAGGCATTGTTGGTTGGCCTGTAGTAGCCGAAGAAACGGTGCGTGTCTGTATCCATCGCGAACAGGGGAGCGCCGGAAGCGTCGTGCCCGGCAATCTTCCAGGTCTGATAGGGCACCCACACGAAGGTGCTGTAGTCGCGGGAGAAACTGTAACCGTTCTTCATCAGTTCGTCGTAGTAGGTCACTCCCAGGCGGTAGCGTCCGGCAATCCTGAGGTCGAAGCCGATCTCCGCCTTGCGGTTACGGGCAATCTCGAGGTCGGGATTCTCCGTGGAGTAGATGCGGGTGGTGGCCATCACGGCTCGGTCGCTTGCCAGCGTGGCCTCTGATGTATTGATGTTAACCTGATCGTAGTAGGCGTCGGTAGGGTAAAGGTAGGCCGCCGTAGGAGCCTTGGCCGTTATGCCCCAGCCGCCACGGAGCGTCCACACTTCAGGTATGAGCTCGAAGGAGGCATTCACGCGCGGGCAGAGGGCGGATTTGCCGTTAACCAGGTCCAGACGGAGGCCTGCAGTGAGGTTGAATGTGCGCCTGAGCACCTGCGTGCGGAACGCGCTCTCGGCGAAGAATCCGTTCTGGTTTACGAATGGGATGTCGTAGAGCGGCCTCTCTCGGTAGCCCGATTCGTTGTTGGTGCGGTTGGGCGGACAGTCCTTGGGGAACACCAGGCCCCGGCCGAGGTTGCCGTCCGACTTGAAGTCGCTGCCGATTATTATCTTCTCGCTGGTCTTGTCCCACTGCTTGAAGAGGTTGAGCGTCACCTTGGCGAAGGTGTTGAGTTCCTTGCCGTAGAAGTCGTAGTGGCAGAAATAGGTGTACGGCGTCATTATGGCGTACGCGTCCGAAGACCCCAGACGTGTGATTTCGTTGCCGTCCATGTCGTACAGGCGCAGGCCGGGAACGTTGGCCACCGTGGTGCCGTTCTCCATATTGGTGGTGTAGATGGCCACGGCGTTCACGTTGTCCTGCTCGTGGTACGACTCTTTCCAGGTGAAACTGTTGGAGAGGTCGTAGCGGAGAGTCTTGAACCAGCCCTTGTTAATGCTCCAGGTGCCGTTGGTGTTGAAGCGGTATCCGATGTTGGTGCCGCCGGAGGCCAGGTTGGATCGCTCGTCGTCGGGGTTCTTGTCGCGGGTGTCCTTGCCGAAGCGCAGGTCCAGCGCCGTGCTCGTAACCACCGGCCCGAAGGTCTTGGACCACAGTCCCTTGACGTTCAGCCTGCGGTAATGGGCATATGACTCGGTGGTCTTGGCGTTGCTGTAGGCGTAGTCGCCGGAAACGTGCAGGTCGCCGGCGTTGGGGCCGAGGCGTATGCCCTTGGATGCCGCCACCTGATAAATCTTAGGGTCAGCCTTGAGGCGCACGGTCAGCGGTTCTGCGCCGGCCTTGGAGTTGATGATGACCGCACCCGAGGTAAGGTCGCCGTACTGCACGGAGGGGATGCCTCGAATAACTTCCACCGACTCTATGTTGTCCGTAGATAACTGGCGTACGTCGATGCCGCCGGTGGGGGAGGCCCCTCCGGCCGACACGGAAGTGCCGGCGATTGGTGAGCTGACGCCGTTCATTGCGGCCGTTATGCCCTCCATATTGGCGTTGTTGGACATAGGCGCGCCGTCAACAATGATGGCGGTGCCCAAGCTGTTCATATCGCTCCCGTTTACGGAACGCAGGCTGATGCTGTGGGCCGAACTGAGGTCGGGGTTGGTTACCGATGCTCCGGGGAGCAGGGCCATTATGTCGCGGAGCGAACTGGTCTGGCTGTGGTCGATGGCCTGCCTGGAGATGAGCGAGGCGGTGGACTCGCCGGCTTTGGAGGCCTCGGCCACGACGTGCACCTCCTCCAGGCGGAAGGAACTGGCCTGCAGGACGAAGTCCTTGCGCAAGCTTTTCCTCACCGTGAGCGTGGTGTCGATGCTCTCGTATCCCACCATCTGCACGTTTATCTCGTACGAGCCGGGGTCGAGCCCGCTGATGCGGTATTCGCCCTTGGCGTCGGTCGTCGCGTACAGACCCGCCGGCTTCAGCACGACAACTGCATAATCCACGGGTACACGTGCGCCGTTCTCTACGGTGCTTACGGTGCCGTAAATATCTGCCTTCTGCTGGGCGGCAGCGCTTGCGCACAGAGCCAGGAAGGCAGTCAGCAGTATGAGCTTAGCGGGTATGCGCATTGTCTTCCAGTCTCCTGAGGGTGCGGGCCAGTTCGTCCGCCACTTCAGGATCCGATACTTTCAGTTTCTTGAGATTGCCGTATATCTCCTGCCGGCGCCAGGCGTGGGTGTACCATCCGAGTGCCTCGGCGGCCTTGAGTCGCAGCGACTGCTCGCAGTCTTCGTCGGCCACAATTTGTATCATCGGGTCGATGGCCGCAGGCAGGCAGGCGTTGCGCTGGTGGCTCACCGTAAAGGCTTTGTCCTTGAGGTTGCCGGCCGGGTCGCGGAGGGCCGCAATTTCTTTATCTGAATTGCGTATGCCGGCGGTTATGCGGCCGACTGCGGTCTCGAAGTCAGCCTCCGTGGGCCAGATGCGGTCCCAGGCCGCCCGCATCGCGGCTTCAACGTCGGATGCGTTATAGAGCGACAGGGCGTTCAGCAGGTGGTAGCGCACACGGGCCGTCTGCATCGGATTCAGATACTGGCGCGCGATCTCGGGCAGCAGGGCAGGGTCGCCGTAGGTCTCGGCGTAACGGGCGGCCATACGGCGTATCATCTCGTATGAATCAGCCAGGCCTGCGCTTATCGTGTCTCCCAGCGTCTTCGTATCCCTGGCCTCGCGCACAATGTAGTAGAATGCCTCCAGGCGCACGTTCATGTACGGGCTGGTCTGTAGCAACTTGAGACATTGGGCGGAAGTGTAGCGGCCGGAGTATATCTTCAATCCGATGGTCGCGTCCGGGTTCTTGGGGGCCGTGACGGCGAAGCAGTAGGTGGGGTCGCCGAAGAGGTGCGACTCCAGGGTCATATAGTGCCGCGCCCACTCGCCAACGGAGTATCCGGCGGCCAGCAATCCGGCGAGTTCGTTCTTCCAGTGGTCCTGGATGATGTTGACGCTGTTGGCGGTAACGGCCATCGTGCGGCTGCCGTGCCCGAAGGCGTAACGTGCGGCCACATAGTCGTCGTGCAGGAACGCCCCGTTGAAGCAGGCGTCGAGCAGTATCACCCTGGCGGCTGGATGGTAGCCGTCGAGGTCGTCCAGCACTATGTCCACGGATGCGGACCGGACGGAGTCGCGGCGGCAGACTTCAGGGTCGTCCCATCCGTCCAGCCAGCCCTTGGATACACCGTAGGCCTCCATCAGTTCGGCGGCGGTCTTCTCCTTGTCTGCGGCCTTGCGCATCTTGGAGCGCAGGAAGGACTTCACGTTCTCCATATGCTCGCCGGTCATATAGGTGTAGGGCTCCTTGCTGATGTACTGGGCCCCCACGGCGCCGTGGGTATGCAGATGGGCGAAATCGACCACCGGGTCGGCCAGGGCGGCCTTCAGGCGGTCGCGGGTGAAGCGCTCCTCGTCGAAATTCAGGAAACGCACCTGCCCGGAGGGCTCGCTGAGGCCGAACTGCTCGTAAAATGCGCGCTCCTCGTCGATGCGGGCGTTGAAACTCTCCGAACTGTTGCCGTGGCCTCCGAAGTGGAACACCTTATTGAGGGGCTCACGATGGCTCTTTTCTGCCGCAGCCCTGTCGAGGAACTCACAGATGAGCTCTTCGAAACTGTGCGCCGGGTCGGTCTTGGCGGGCTTGATGCGGGCGGTGTAGATGTCGCAGCTCACGCGCTGGTCGCCGTCCGGCATAAGGTCGTAGTAGTGCAGCAGCCCGTCGCTCTTTATGTACTTGAAACTCAAGCCGAAGTCGTCGTAGAAACGGTCCGAGGGCACGGACGAGCGCTTGATGGGCATCGACGGATTCATCTTGAACGCCGTGCACAGATGGTGCGCGCGGCGTATCATCGGCACGGGTATGTCGCCCACGAGCACGGCTCCCTCGAGAGCCTTCTTTCCGTGCAGGTATCTGAGGGTGTCGCGTATGACTTCCGGCCGGCAGCCTGCGGGTACGGTTATAACCGATACCTGCTTGCCGTCGTATTTGGAAATGGCTGCAGCATAATTCTTCACGGAGGCTTCCACGGCCGGGGCGCAGGCGCCGTCGACCACTATGGCCACGCTGCCTTTCGGTTTGGCGGAAAGGGTCAGGGATGCGGCCAGGAAGAATAATACAAGTACTCTCTTCATTCTATTGCTCTGCCGCAGGCCTTATGGGGTAAACATACTGGCGGTTGGCGCCATAAGCGGTGCTGACTGATGCTGCCGAGCCGGAGAAATAGTATCCGCTGGAGAGATCCTTTGCGTTGCCGGTCCAGTAAGAGCATTGGGTGCCGATGTTCCTGAGCGAACCGTAAACGGAGGTGCTGGTGTTGTTGCTGGTGGACATACTGCCGGTGGCGGGGAAATAGATTGTGTCTCCGGTCTTGTTCGGCTTTGTCCAGAAGGTCCAGCCCCAGCCGAAGGTCCCGGAGGCGTTCGCCGTCGTGAAGCCGGTGAATGCTGCTATGGGGGGCAGGGAGTAGCCGGCCGGGCAAGGGTCGTAGATTGTCTTGACTATAGGACCCGTGGTGATGGACTTGCCCTGGTTGGCGTTCCAGGTGTTGTAGTATTTCTTGTCTCCTGAAGAGGTGCTGTTGTAAGTGGCGGGGTGGCTGATGAAGGCGGGGATGTAGTTGTCGAGCAATGCGGCACGCGTACCTATGGTGTCGCGGCGCTCGGTGGTGTACCACACCTTCTTGCGGAAGTCGCCCCTGGCGTCCGTTACTTCTGTACCGTCGCTGCCGGCGAAAGGATCCTTACGGCCCCACTGCCAGAAGGTGCAGTAGCCGTTCTGGTTTGCCGGAAGGGTCTCACCCATCTGAAGCAGGGTGAATTCGATCACCTTGCCGCTGCCGTGCTCCGTCAGTTTTATAGTGGTGCTGCGGCTCTCGTAGCTCAGGGCATCGTAAGGCTCCACCCATCCGAGGTTGATGCGCATCAGTGCGTAGTCTTCGGAATTCTTATTGGTTACGGAAACCGGGCTGAGCGTGGCGTCGTCGGCGCCGGTCACCCAGATGTGCCAGCTCCAGACCACCACTCCGTTGGCGTCGGTTGCACTGATGACGGCGTTGCCCTCGCGTACCGTCGCCTGAGGGATGTGGAACACAATCTTGTCGCCGGCGCCGCCGTGCTTCTCCAGGACCACCTCATCGGCAATCAGCCCGAGGGCATCCTGCCATTCAATGCGGGCGTTCACGGCAATGTCGGCGCTGCCGTTGATGTAGGGAGACGAGATTCCGTTGCCGTAAGCATCGACGAAAGGAGAAAGCATCGCTGCCGTAGTAGCCGTAGGGGCGTATGCCACGGTATTGGCCGCCCCGCCCTTAATGGCGTTGCCGTACACGAGAGGGATGGAATACCAGCCGGGTGCACGTACCACATAGCAGTTGGCGGTGTTGGTGCCGCTGAGGTTCGTGCCGGGGAGCGGCGTGTCGGTGGCAAGGTTCACGGGGTTGGCCTCGGAACCGCGTTCGGCTGCCGACTGAAGCCTGGCGTTGTTGTCGCTGCTGCCTCCGGAAACGGCGGTAGGCTTAAGGTCCAGCGTGCCTTCGGACCCGTAAACGCCGGCTCCGAGCCACGCGGATGCATCCACTGGATTGCCTGCCCCGTCGAAATACTCGGCAGTGTAGCCGGCCGACTTGACGGCATAGGATATGGAATTGTGTCCGGAATAGGAATAGATGATGGTGCGCTTCTCGCCGGGATAGACGACTCCGTACTGGTTGCCGTCGTCGAAGGTGAAGCTGAAGCTCTGGTCCTTGGGTACCAGGCTGAGGTTCAGCTCTCCGGTGGCCAGGCGCTTGCTGCGGTTGGCCGTAACGGGATTGGTGGTAAACTTGCGCGCCACGCCGCCGTCGCCCTCAAGCGTAACGGTGACGCCTTTGCTGAAGGTGTGCGGGATGATGGCAAGGTAGTATTTACCCTTTGCCAGCACGGAACCGCCGTCGGATATGGTGACTTCCTTCTCACCGCTGATGACGGTCGTGACGGGGGCGTCTTCGTCCTTTGAGGGGATGTTGATGCGCAGGGTGCCGGCTATGAGTTCGTCGTTATTGCCGCGGAAGGAGATGGTCTTGACTCCGTCGGTCTGGAGGTTAAGCTCCACCAGGGTGACGCAGTTCTTGAACTTGAACTCGGTTCCTTTGGAATAACCTACGGCCACTATGTTGCTGAACTGGTTGGGAATGGCCTTCTGGTACACCGGAATGACGGTTGTGATGAAGCCGGTGGAGTTGGTGGCGAAAGCATCGTAGGGATACAGGGCGTAATAGGCGGTGCTGGCGGTGGCTATCGTTCCTTCCAGCCAGAAGGTGCCGTCGCCTCCGCTGGTGGCGGTGAACCGGTTGTTGTCGGTTTTGGAGAAGATGGAGACTTCATCCTTTCCGGCCTCCCAGCAAATCTTGTATCCGTCGGTCAGATAGGCCTTGCTGTCTATGTCGCTGATGCGGAAGCGCATACGGATTCCGCCCTCGGGGGCTTCCAGGGGAGCCTTCTCGCAGGAAGCTGCCGCCAGGAGGGCGGCAGCGAGGATAATCAGATATCTCTTCATAGCCTCTCCTCTTACCAGTTGATGTCGTCTGTTTCGGTGAAATCCTCAAGGGAAACGCCTGATACGCTGTCGCACAGCAGCAGGCCCAGTCTTTCGCTGAGCTCTGCGATTTCGGGTTGGATGTATGTCTTCATAACTTACGAATATACTACTTTTATTTTTATTTGGCCTCTTTTTCGAAGTAAAACTTGGTCACCCAGTATTCGAAGAGCGGGTCCTCGAACCTCGGAGCCTCGTCGTCGCTGTCGAATATGAGTATCTCTTTCTTGCACAGGGCGTCCTTGAGCCGCCGCACGTTTGCGGAGGAGTTCAGCTGGTAGCGGTTGATCACCTCGGCACCGCTGAACTTGGTGTGCCCTTCCACAACGGCCTTCAGGAGGCTGACCTGGAAAGTGGTGAGGTCGGACATTATGGCGCGGAAACGTGGCTCGTGTACGGCGAGCATCACCGACAGGGCTTCCGTGAGCACGGGCTCGGTTATGTAGCCCTTCGAGAGTGAGTCGCACAGGGAGCAGAAATAGTTGATATAAAACATATTGCCCTGGAACAGGCGGCACACTCCGCGCATCAGGTCCTTCTCCATCACCTTGCCGGTCCCGAGGAACCCGCGGTTGATGGCCTCGACGATCTGGTTGTCGTCTATGGGGCTCAGGCGCACCCTTTCCACCTGCCGCCAGAACAGTTTGCGGTGCTCGAAAATCTCCTTCATCGCGTTGACCTGGGAACCGTAGAGGATGTAGTTGGCGGCTTCCCTGTCTTCCGAGGTGCGGGCCTTGAAGGCTTCGCGCATCGCCGCGCAGATGCCGTCGCCGCGGTCGGTGAGCATCACGCTCTGGAATTCATCCAGGCAGACTATGAGCTTGCGGCCTCGGGCGCGTGCCAGGCGGTAGGGGAGCGAGACCAACGCCCTGAGGTCGCTGTCGTCGAGGTCCCATCCGAGGGAGAGGATATTGCCCGTGGCGCTGTGCACGAGGGGGTCGAAGACGAAATGCGTCCCGGCCAGGTGCTCCGCAACGAGGGCAGCGAAATCCTCGTAGGTGGTGCCGTACAGTTTAAGTATCTCCGTGCCCAGGCGGAAGCAGAATTCTTCCATCGTGCGCACGTTGAGGAGCGACAGGTTGACTATGTCGAACTTCTGCTGCGCCAGGGTGCCGTCGAGCAGCGCCTGCTGTATCAGGGAGTCTTTGCCGGCCTTGGGGGGCTCATAGATGACTATATTCTCGCCTGCCCGGAGGAAATTGGAGAGTATGGTGACGTCTGACTTTCGTCCCGCGAAGCGGCGCCCGGTTACCGGCTTGTTGAAAATGAAGGAAGGTTCCATCGTAAAACAAAAATGTTGCACAAATTTGCGAAACATTTTTGTAATGTGCAACGGGCTGGCTTAAAGCATAAAAATAATTTGTAGTTCAGAGTTTTATTGCTATCTTTGCGGTCCGTTTTATGACCGAAGAGCACGTAAAGGGCTGCCGGAAGGGCAGACGCTCCAGGCCCAAACATTTAAAAAATTTGTTTGATGTACGCAATCGTAGAAATTGCAGGCCAGCAGTTTAAAGTAGAGGCTGGCAACGAAATCTTTGTGCAGAGGCTCGCCGATGCCAAGGGTGCTGACGTAGAGTTCGGCAAGGTCCTGCTCGTCGCAGACGACAAGGCCGTCAAGGTCGGAACTCCGTATGTTGACGGAGCAGTCGTGAAGGCTACCGTTCTCGATGACGAGGTAAAGGCCGACAAGGTTCTCGTATTCAAGAAGATTCGCCGCAAGGGCTTCCAGAAGCTCAACGGCCATCGTCAGAAGCTTACCAAGATCAAGATTAACGAAATCGCTTAAGAGTTATGGCACACAAGAAAGGTCAATCCAGTTCAAAGAACGGTCGTGAGTCACAAAGCAAACGTCTGGGACTCAAGAAATTCGGTGGCGAGGTCGTTAAGGCCGGCAACATTATCGTCCGCCAGAGGGGTACCGTTCACAATCCTTCCACCAACGTTGGTATGGGTAAGGACCACACCCTCTATGCACTCATCGATGGAACCGTGAAGTTCACGCGCAAGCGCGACGACAAATCATACGTGTCCGTCGTCCCTTTTGAGAACTAATCTCGAAGGTAAAACAAGTATGCAAATAAGAATGACTTGCACTTCGGGATCGCGGTGCGGGTCATTTTTCAATTTATCGCAGTTATGTTAACGCTCAAGATGCTTCGCGACGACCCTCAGGCGGTTGTCAGTAAACTTAAGATAAAGAATTTCGACGCTCAGCCCATAGTGGACAGGGTGCTTGAACTGGACGCAATGCGCCGCAGGCTCCAGACCGAGAGCGACGCCCTGCTTGCGCAGCAGAAGCAGAAGGCTGCTGAGATCGGCGCCCTGATGAAGCAGGGCCTGCGCGATGAGGCAGAGAAGGCAAAGGCTGCCGTGGCCGAGCTCAAGGCACGCTCCGGCGAGATGCTCGCCCGTATGGACGAGGCTGCCGCCGAGATGGAGCAGCGCCTGGTGCTTATGCCCAACGTGCCCTGCGGCCTGGTGAAGCCCGGCAAGGGCGCCGAGGACAACGAGGTCGTGAAGATGGGCGGCCCCGAGGTGAAGCTCCCCGAGGGCGCTCTGCCCCATTGGGAACTGGCCCGCAAGTACGACATCATCGACTTCGACCTTGGCGTGAAGATTACCGGCGCCGGCTTCCCGGTGTACAAGGGTAAGGGCGCCAAGCTCCAGAGGGCTCTCATCAACTTCTTCCTGGACTGCAATACCGCTGCAGGATACAAGGAGGTCGAGCCTCCCGTGATGGTCAACCGCGATTCCGGTTTCGGCACCGGCCAGCTGCCCGACAAGGAGGGTCAGATGTATCACGCCGAGGTGGACGACTTCTATATGGTCCCTACCGCCGAGGTCCCTGTGACCAACATTTTCCGCGACGTCATCCTGGCCGCCGACCAGATTCCCCAGCGCCTTACCGCATACACCCCGTGCTTCCGCAGGGAGGCCGGTTCTTACGGCAAGGACGTGCGCGGCCTCAACCGTCTGCACCAGTTCGACAAGGTGGAGATCGTCCGCATCGAGAAGCCGGAAGACAGCTACAAGGCTCTTGATGAGATGGTTGCCCACGTGGAGAGCATCGTCAACAAACTTGGCCTGAAGTACCGCATCCTGCGCCTCTGCGGCGGGGATATGTCGTTCACTTCCGCCATCACTTACGATTTTGAGCTTTGGAGCGCAGCACAGGGACGCTGGCTGGAAATCAGCTCCGTGAGCAACTTCGAGACTTACCAGGCCAACCGCCTGCACTGCCGCTACCGTGACGCCGAGGGCAAGACCCAGCTGGCCCACACCCTGAACGGCAGTTCGCTGGCGCTTCCGCGTGTCGTCGCGGCCCTGCTCGAGGATAACCAGACGCCCGAAGGTATCATTATCCCCGAGATACTGAGGCCGTACACCGGATTCGACAGGATTGATTAAGGCTTGCACCATACTCGGCATAGATCCCGGAACCAATCTGCTTGGTTTCGGGATTGTGCGTGTGGATGAGGGGGGCAAGCCGCATTTCGTGGATATGGGGGTGCTGGATCTGCGTCGGGTTGACGATATCTACGAGAAGCTGCGTATCATTTACGATAAGGTTGATGCCCTGTGCGAACTTCACAAGCCGGACGACCTTGCGATAGAGTCTCCGTTCTACGGGCGTAACGCTCAGGTTATCTTCAAGTTGGGAAGGGCTCAGGGGGCCGCTATGTCGGCGGCGCTGCATCACGATGCCCGTGTGTTTGAGTACGCTCCGCGTAAGGCTAAACAGGCCATATGCGGCAACGGAGCGGCGAGCAAGGAGCAGGTGGCTCTGATGGTCGAGAAGACGCTGGGAATCAATATCGAGGCCAAGTACCTCGATGCCACGGACGCCCTCGCTCTCGCTATGTGTCACTACTACGTTCTCTCGAGTCCTCTTGCCGGCAAATCGTCCGGCAGCTCCTGGGAAAAGTTTATTGCAAATAATCCTGATAGAGTTAAATGATGCTGTCGGAAGGGGTACTGTCTGCAGACTACGGACCTACGGTCCTATCCCTCCCACCTTCGGCGGGCCCCTCCCATCTCTCCGAGACGGTTTCTCCCCCTGTAGTCCCCCAGGGGACATCTGCCCTTCGGGGTGGCCATGGGCGGCCACGGTCTGCAGACAGTACCCCTTCCGACAGCATCAAAAGAATAGTCATTATTCTTTAAACTTTTTGTATATTGCTGCGTCAAAAGACAGTTATGAAGTTTTATAGGATAGTTGTTGTGCTGACGGCGCTGATGGTGAGCGCTGCGGCGATGGGCCAGAACCGCGTTACGGCGGCGCTGGTGGATGAGTCGAACGGCGAGGCCGTGAGTTTTGCTACGGTATCCCTTACGAAGGACGGGCAGCAGAAGCCGGCGAAGTATGTGCTTAGCGACGCAGAAGGCAAGGTCGAGATTACCGGCGTGAGGGCAGGAGCCTACAAGTTCAAGGTGGAACTGCTGGGCTATGTGTCTTACGAGAAGGAAATCGTTGTGCCGGACGTGAAGGACCTTGGCGAGATCCGTATGAAGATTGACCGCGAGCAGCTCGACGCCGCGTCGGTGTCGGCGGTGGGCAATCCCATCATCATCAAGAAGGATACAATCGAGTACAACGCTTCGTCTTTCAAGACTACCGACAACGACGTGCTGGAAGACCTGCTGAAGAAGCTTCCCGGCGTGGAGGTTTCAGAGGACGGGGCGATTACGGTCAACGGGCAGACTATCAACAAGATAACCATAGACGGCAAGACCTTCTTCCTGGACGATCCGCAGCTGGCTTCGAAGAACATTCCGGCCAAGATCGTGAACAAGCTCAAGGTTATCCAGAAGAAATCGGAGCAGGCTGAGTTCACCGGCATCGACGACGGCGAGGAGGAGCAGGTCATCGACCTGAGCATCAAGCCCGGTATGATGAAGGGCGCCTTCGGCAACATCATGGCCGGCGGCGGTCACGACGTGAAGGAGGCTGCCCAGTATGCCAGCGGCAAGGACTGGAAGAACGACGGCTGGCGTTATCAGGGTGCGGCTTTCGTGGGTAAGTTTACCGACAAGACGCAGCTTTCGCTCATTGCCAACGCCAACAACACCAACAACCGTGGCTTCAACGATCTCGCAGGCTCGATGATGGGCAATATGCGCGGCGGTGGCGGCGGATTCGGCGGCGGCCGTGGCGGCAACTGGGGCGACAACGGTATCACCGAGTCCTGGATGGGCGGCGTGAACGGCGCCTGGACGCTCTTCGACAACAAGATGGACCTCGCCGGCAACTACCTGTACAACAATACGCACAAGGTCGTTACCGAAGAGAGCGCCAAGACCACCTATCTGGAAGACCATAATATGCTCTACAACACCGACGGCTCCAACGATACCCGTACCTGGGGACATCGCGTCGGCATTCGTCTGGAGCATAAGTTCTCGGAGAATACGTCCATCCTTTTCGAGCCCCAGCTGAACTTCGGCGGCGGCGACTACACTCAGGGCAGTGAATATACCACCGATTACGACTATCTCAAGGGTGAGGCCCTGACGAAGATCAACCAGGGCAACACCACGAACATCGGTGAGAACACGAACCTGAGCACCAGCGGCTTCTTCCTGCTGCGCCAGAGGCTGGGCATTCCCGGCCGTACTCTCACGGCAATGTCGCGCTACAGCTACTCCGACAACAGGATGAACAGCAACAACGTCTCAAACGTGTACTCTGCGTGGGAAGACGGCGACTGGACGGACATCCAGAACACCAAGCAGAGGATATGGCAGCATAGCCAGAGCACCAGCGTGTTCGGCCGCGTGACCTACACCGAGCCTCTCGGCAACCATTTCTACGTTGAGGCCAATTACGGATACAACTGGGCAAAATCGACCTCCGACAAGGATACGTACGACAATCCGACATCCCTGTACGAGGGTGGCGTGAAGAACGATTTCTATTCCAGCCGTGTGGTGAATATCAACAGCCATCACAATATCGGTGCGAACGCCCTGTACCAGACGGACCAGGTGCGTTTCCAGCTGGGCTTCTCCGCCAGGCCGGTTACGACCCACAATGAAACCACGCGTGCCGGCAGGACGCTGGATCCGTACGACGACTTCCGCTGGCGCTTCTCTCCCCAGGGAATGCTGTGGTGGGAGATGAACGACGACGCCAATATGCGCCTGTTCTACCGTGGCTCCTCCGAGCAGCCGAGCGTGTCCAAACTCATCCCTGTTCCCGACAACACCGACCCTCTGAACATCGGTTTCGGTAATCCTTACCTGGCTCCTTACTTCAGCCACAGCCTGAGAGGGGAGTATCGCTATTCCAACCGTCGCAAGTTCTCTTCCGTGAACGTGCGTTTCGATGGCGGATACACGCAGGATCCTATCGTGAATGCGGTGTGGTACGGCAACAACGGCGCCCAGTACTCAATGCCTCTCAACGGTCCGGATTCGTTCAACGCCAGCGTGAACATGTTCGCGAACATCCCTCTCGGCAGTTCCGCCTTCTCGCTCAGCGATATGACCCGCGTGAGTTACAACGAGTCTTCTTCCTTCGTGGGAGGCGACGACGTGTCGTCCAGGATCGACACTTATTATAACGCTGCTACCGGCGATATGGATTACGACGGCTTCCTGAAGGCTTACAAGATGGGAGAGTTCGGGTTCACCACGAACACCACCCGCACCCTCAGCGCTACCGAGCGCCTCCGCGTGACTTATCGCGGGGAGTCGCTGGAGCTCACCCTCAGCGGCCGCACCAGGGCCAACAAGAGCTGGTACACCATCGCCAAGACGGCCGACCAGACGCTCACCTTCAACAACCAGGTGCGTGCCACGGCAAACTGGACCTGGGACCTTGCCGGCCTCACCCTCAAGAGCGAGTACAACTTCAACTGGTACGACGGCTACGCCAGCAACCTGAATTACACTCCGGAGCACATCCTGAATGCTGAAATCCAGAAGCTGCTGTTCAACAACAAGGTCACGCTTGCGCTCAAGGGCTACGACATCCTCGGCCAGGCCAAGAACCTGAGCGTCTCCGACAACTCCAACTACCACAGCGAGGTAGTGAACAATACCCTCGGACGTTACGTCATTCTGTCCCTCACCTGGCGCTTCGGCACCTTCGACCGCGACAGGATGCGCGGCCCCGGCGGGCGCGGTCCAGGCATGGGAGGTCCTCCTATGGGAGGCCCCGGTCGCAGATAAAAAAGTTACGCACGTGGACAAAACGTGCGTTTTTTTTTTTATATTTGTATGCTAACATAAGAAACACAACACTAATCTTCAATAAAGGCCATGAATTACAAATTCATCATTTTCCGTATCTGTGCCGCTCTGGTGCTGGTTTGGGCATCTATCGTGATTGCTCCTATGCCGGCGTTTGCGCAGTCCCAGATTACGGTTACCGGACGGGTCAGCGACGCAAACGGCGACCCGTTGCCCGGAGCCGGAGTACTCGTCAAGGGCTCGACTCAGGGAACCACGACCGATGCCGGTGGCAACTATTCCATCTCCGTTGCATCTAACAAGGTGCTGGAATTCTCCTTCATCGGTTACACCACCCAGGATGTCCAGGTTTCCGGACGTTCCGTGATCAATGTTACGCTTGCTGACGACAGCACCCTTCTGGAAGACGTCGTGGTCGTAGGTTACGGTACCCAGTCCCGCAAGACCCTGAGTACCGCCATCGCCAAGGTTGACGGCGACAAGCTTATGGACGCTCCGGTATCCACGGTGGGCGACGCCCTCAAGGGCAAGGTCACCGGTCTGCGCATCGCGTCCAACAACAACCTTCCCGGCGAGAGCCCCCGATTCCTTATCCGTGGCGGTTCGTCCATCAACCGTAGCAACGACCCTCTGTTCCTCGTGGACGGCGTCGAGCGCGGCATAGACGACCTCAACCCCAACGATATTGAGTCCATCGAAATCCTCAAGGATGCAGCCTCCGCAGCCATCTACGGTAGCCGCGCATCCAACGGCGTTATCCTCGTCACCACCAAGAAGGGCAACGCTTTCAAGCATCCCCAGGTGGTCTTCGACTCCCAGGTCGGTTTCACCTCCCCGGCCCGCACCTGGAAGCTCGCCAACGCTACCGAGTTCCTTACCATCATCCGTCCTGCTGCCTTCCAGGGCCCGGATGCACCCCTCGTGCTCAACGGCGCCAACGGTGCGGGTATAGGCAACACCGAGAGCTCCGCTACCTATTCTACCCGTTACCTCAAGGACGGCGAAGCGGTTCCCGACGGCTGGCTCTCGATGGCCGACCCGATTGACCCTTCCAAGACCATCATCTACACCGACCACGACTGGCAGAGCGAATGGTATCATCCTTCTTTCTACCACAAGCAGTACGTCGGCATCAACGGCGGCAACAAGGATATGAAGTATGCCGCATCCGTGGGTTACCTCGGAGATGACGGTATGGTGGCTATGAGCGGCTTCAAGAACTTCACGATGCACGGCAACACAGCCTTCAACGTGACCAAGTGGCTCAACGCTTCCACCACCTTCGACTATTCCAACGGCGTCAAGCACCCTATGACCAACGACTACTTCACAGTGCTCGGCCGTGGTATCATGATGTCTCCTACCCATATCGGCAAGTACCCCGACGGCACCTTCGCCACCGGCGGTACCAACAAGAACCAGCAGACCGCCGAGTTCTACGAGACTTTCTACGACCGCGAGACCCAGCGCCAGAAGTTCATGGGCAGCATGAAACTCACTGCGACCATCACCGACTGGCTGACCGGTACCGCCCAGTACGCCCTGTACGACAACAGCTACCGCGGCAGCTACTACACCAGGGGAGAGGTCAACGGCAGCGTGAACTTCGTCAGCACGAACCGCAGCACCACCGAGTCCCGTACCCAGACCCAGCGCCAGAACTTCCAGGCCTATCTCACTGCAGACAAGAAACTTGGCCTGCACCGCCTCAGCGGAACCGCCGGTTACGACTGGTCCAAGTGGCACTACTGGTACTTGTCGGCCGGCAACTCCGGTTCCCTTTCCGACAAGGTGCCCATCCTCGAATCCGGCGGCGCCAACACCGCAGGCACGATGAGTATGAGCAACAAGGACTACGAGACCGCTCTCATCTCCTACTTCGGCCGTCTGGGTTACAACTATGCCGACCGCTACATCCTGTCCGCGACGTTCCGCGCCGACGGCAGCTCGCTCTTCCTGGGCGATAACAAGTGGGGCTATTTCCCTTCAGCATCCGTTGCGTGGGTGCTCAGCGAGGAGCCTTTCTTCGCCGCCGCCAAGGAGAAGGTGAACATGCTCAAGTTCCGCGCCTCCCTCGGCCAGACCGGTAACAACGACATTGCCCGTACCGACCCTCTGGGAGCTTACTCCGGCACCACGTACGATGTGTACAACGTGCTGCTGCCCAGCAAGATGGTGAACGCCGGCCTCAAGTGGGAGACCACCACGCAGCTCGACCTCGGCGTTGACGTGGGCCTCTTCAACGACCGCGTCCGCATCGTCGCCGACTACTATAACAAGGTGACCAACGACCTTATCTATTCCATCACCCTGCCTGATACCGGCCAGATCGGTTCCGTGAACGCCAACGTCGGCAGCGTACGCTTCTGGGGTGCCGAATTTGAACTGCACACCGTCAACATCCAGAAGCGCGACTTCTCCTGGGAGACCGACTTCACCTATTCGCTCTCCAGGAACGTGGTGCTCTCCCTGCCGGACGAGTATAAGTACCAGCTGACCGATATGGACGGCAACCTGCTGGCCGACGCCAACGGCGACCCTGTATATGGCTGGCGTATAGGCGGATACAAGACTGCCAACGGCTATCGCTACGGTGGTACAGCAGTGGGCGAGCCTCTGGGCCGCATCTGGGGTTATCTGGTGGCAGGCGTGCTGCAGACCGAGGAGGAAGCAGCCGCTGCTTACTATGACGAGCAGTCCCACGGCTACCGCCGTTCCGACGGCATCTCCATCGCCGGCCGCAAGGACGCTGGCGACTTCGAGTGGGTCAACCGCTACGGTACTGCCAAGAACGCAGACGGCAGCGAGAAGATCAACGCCGAGGATATGTTCCTGCTGGGTAACGTTATGCCTCATTCCACCGGCGGTATCAACAATACCATCCACTGGGGCCGCTTCACCTGCAACGTTTACTTCGACTACGCCCTCGGTCACTCCATATACAATTATATGAAGACCCGTATGGTCCAGAATACCCTGGGCTACAGTAACTCCAATGTTGACCTGAATCTGGTTTCCGAGTGCTGGCGCCACCCCGGCGACGGCAAGACGGTTGCCCGCTTCTTCCCCAACGACGCCGACTACGGCAACCGTAACTATTCCCGCTGCTCCAGCTACAACGTGGAGAACGCCAGTTACCTCTGCCTGCGTGACGCATCGATCTATTACGACCTGCCCGACAACTGGGCCAAGGCAATGGCTATGAAGAAGGTAAGCGTCGGTGTGACCGGCAATACCCTGTGGTATTTCACCCGCGTCAGCGGCGCTATCAGCCCTGAGACCGGTATCAGTTCCGATTCCGATTCCAATATGTACAGCTCCGTGCAGATGGGAAGCGCCACCTCGAACCTGATGCCTGCCGCCCGCAAAGTTTTGTTCAACCTGAAGATAACGTTCTAAGAGGAGGATACGGATATGAAAAAGATTTTCAAGTTTTTTGCTATAGCGATCCTCTGCCAGGCATCCCTTACGGCTTGCCACAAGGATCTTGACATTCCTTACGACAACGCACTGTCCGTAAGTAATATGTGGCAGGACGCCTCCGACCTGGAGCAGTCCGTGCCCGGTATATTCAGGCGTCTGCATTCCTATTTCTCCGAAAGCGAGTGCAACGTGTTCTACTTCGGTGAAACCCGCGTGGGCGACTATATGTGGGGCCCTTCGCTGGAGAGTAAGGTTCAGGACAATTTCAAGATTGCCTGCCGCCACAACCTCCTTACCCCGTCCAACACCATAGGCTGGTCCGGCTTGTATTCGACCATCGACCAGGCCAATGCCGTTATCAAGCACGGCCCTGATTGCAACGCCTCCGCCGACCGTCTCGACTGGGCACTTGCCCAGGCCTATTTTGCCCGCGCCTTCTGCTACTTCTATGCGGCACGTATCTGGGGTGAGGTCCCCGTGAACCTCCTTCCGGTCGAATCCACAACCCAGGAGGAATGCTACCCTGTGCAGAAGACCCAGGATGAGGTTTATGCCCAGGTAGAGAAAGACATTATGCTCTGCGAGGCTCTGGCCGACAAACTGGGTAATGAGAAGTATTTCGGTACCAAGGACGCCCTTAACACCCTGAAGGCCGACTACGCCCTCTGGATGTATGCAACACGCAACGGCGGCTCCGCTTATCTGGATATGGCTGAGAAAGCACTCAAGGCAATAGGCATTTCCTCTTCCCGTCTTCTCGCCGACTATGGCAAGGTGTTCGACCGCACCAACAAGAAGAACTCCGAGATTATCTTCTCGCTTGCGCTCAATGCATCGGATACCGGCGGCTACCAGATTTACTTCTGCAATCCTTCCAACCTGATTGCAGCCGCTTATCGCAACAACCCCGTGCCCATCTCCTCCACCCAGTGGTGGAGCTACTCGCAGGGCTTCGTGAACGAACTCAAGGCCAGCAAGGCCCTCGGCGACAAGCGCGTTGCCACCAACCTCGGTTACGGCCCCTATTCTTCCGCAGCCGACAAGCACGAGATTACCTGGTGCAACAAGCTGGTCGGCGATATGTCCAAGAGCCCCGTGGTGCAGGACAACGACCTGATTTACTACCGCTACGGCTACGTGGTGATGCTCGATGCCGAGCTCAAGTACTACAAGAAGGACTATGCCGGCGCCAATGCTTCGCTCAACCTTATCGCAAAGCGTGCGTATGGCAAGGACAATTACTACACCTCCACCGCTGAGGCCGACGTGCTGAACAATATTGTTCACGAGTACTTCCTCGAGTTCCCGGCCGAGGGTATGATCTGGTGGGCCCTGATTCGCACCGGAAAGATCTGGGATATGGTTCCGAATGCCGAGATTCCCGGCCAGACTTTCGCTGACCTGCGTGCCAAGAACCCCAACATCCTTCTGTGGCCTATCGCCCAGGGATCCATCAACAAGAACTCCAAGCTTCACCAGATTGAAGGATGGCAGTAATCAACGTTAAACCGATAGTATTATGAAAAAGATATTAGCAATAGTTGCTGTCGCACTGGCTTGTCTGGGAATGGTTTCCTGCAATGAAAACATTTTGCCCGACGGTGCAGACACAAACAGCGTCCGTCTGTCGGTGAGTCCCGAGCCCGGCACCATACCGGCTGCAGGAGCAGACTTCGAAGCCGTGGTTATCGTGCATCAGGGCGTGAGCCTGAATGTTGACTGGACGGTTTCCGTGGACGGTGAGCCTGCGTGGCTGTCCGTATCTACCAAGCAGATTACCACTTCCTTTACCGGAACATATGCCGGTGACGATACGGAAGTCGTCCAGAATGGAATTGCCTGCACGGTGGCTCCCAACCTCACCGGAAAGAAGCGCAGCGCTACTCTGCGTTTCACCGTTGCCAACGGAGCGTCGGCAGTCTATACGATTAACCAGAGCAAATAATGAAGTTATTCAAAGTATTGCTTGGAGTTGCACTGGCCGTGACTTTCGTTGCGGCCGTGCAGTCCTGTGAGAAGCCGGATATTCCTCAGCCCAAGCCGGTTGAGCAGCCTGATGATCCAGATGAGCCGGAGGTCGTTGACCGTCCTACCGAACCCGCCCCCTGCGACAACAGGGTCGTGGCTCACCGCGGCGGTGCGCGCGAGTCCGGCAAGCCGGACAATTCCCGCGCCGGCCTTATGTACGCCATGGCCCTCAAGTGCTACGCTATGGAGTGCGACATTTACTGGACAAAAGACAACAATGTTGTAATCGCCCACGCCACGGATACCTATTTTATTAATAATCTGAGGCCGTGGCAATACACGCTTGAGGAACTCCGCAAGGCCGGAAAGCTGAAGAACGGCGAGACCCTCCCGTCGCTCGAGGATTTCCTGGATATCGTGCAGGTGGAAGGGAACTGTACCAAGTTATGCCTGGATATCAAGAATCTCGACTCTGACCTTACGCAGTATCCCATCAAGGCGGTCCAGCGCGCCTGCGAGATTATCAAGGAGCGCCACGCCGAGAAGTTCTGCGAGTTCATCTGCACCGGCAATGAGACCGTTGCCAAGGCAGCGGCTACCTGTATGACGGTGTATGGAATTCCTGTCGGCTGGATGGGCAACAAGGGCCCCAGCGGACACAAGGCGTTGGGCTACAGCTGGGCCAACCTGTCCGCAGCCAGCTATATGTCTCCGTATGGTGCCCGCACCATCGACGAATTCAAGAATGCCGGTATGCAGATCAGCGTATTCAACGTAGACAAGGAATCCGGTGACGGCAACGCCGTTTACAAGGATGAGGATGTGAATTATTACATCGACCGCTATGCCGACCTGCGCTGCATCTGCACCAACTATCCCGACTGGATGCTCAAGCGTCTTAAACAACAAGGCAAACTATAAAACTAACCAATATCATTATGAAACTGAAATCTTTTATTATCGCTTCCCTGGCCGTTCTCGCAATCGCTGCTTGCGAGAAGCCCGATCCGACTCCCCAGGTTACCCAGAAAGTTGACCTGAGCAAAAAGTCTCTCTCTTTCGAGGCTGACGGCGGCAATGCTGCTGTCAATCTCACTGCCAACTGCAACTGGACTGCCGCTCCTTCCGCAGACTGGGTGTCAGTTTCTCCCGTTTCCGGCAACGGAAATACTTCTGTTTCCATCATCGTGAGCGAGAATGAGGGCGAGGCTGCACGTGACGCCAAGGTGAGCTTCAAGAGCGAAGACGCCTCTTCCACCGTCGATCTGCTCATCGCCCAGGCGGGCAAGCCCAAGGATATTCCCGATCCCGAACCGGAAGGGAACAACATCAAGACCCTGGAGCAGCTCCAGGAATTCCTTGGTAAAGCGGCTGAGATCCCGGCCGAGGAGGAGTGGAACCTTTTGGCTGATATCGACTGCGGCGGTGCCACCATCGCTTCCATCCCTTCATGGGCAGGTATCCTTGACGGCAAGGGCCACAAAATCTACAACCTGGTTGTAGAGAGCCCCGAATCCAAGGCCGGCCTTGTCCTTGCCAATTCAGG
Source organism: Bacteroidales bacterium UBA1197 (assembly GCA_002309995.1). Classification (GTDB taxonomy): domain Bacteria; phylum Bacteroidota; class Bacteroidia; order Bacteroidales; family UBA932; genus Cryptobacteroides. Next base: position 4,163 of record DBYB01000006.1, on the reverse strand, counting down.
CGTTATCAGGGACCTCGTAATCGGATCCAAGGACGGACAGAAGTATGACGGCACCACAGTTATCAGGAGCGCGGCCGGCAAGGGTGGCAACCACACCGGGCTTGTCGCTGAGAACATGGGTAAGCTCGAGAAGGTCATCAACTTCGCTACCATCAGCTTCGATGCCGATGAAGGCCAGAACGATCCCGGCGCCCGTGTAGGCATCGGCGGCATGGTGGGCAACTCCTCCGTGGCTTCCGAAATCATTGAATGCGTCAACAACGGTAACATTATTGCGGCTGGCAAGCTCACACAGGAGACATCCCTGGGCGGTATAATCGGTTTCGCTCAGAACGACGGCATCGTAATCAAGGACTGCGTTAATGCTGCAGACCTGACCCTCTCCATCCCCGTAGCCAAGGCGTTCCTGATTGGCGGCATCGTAGGCCGTACCAACAAGGAAGTGGTTATCGAAGGCTGCGAGAACAAGGGCAACCTTGTATATGAGCAGGTTGAGGCCCCGGCCACCTGGATGGCAATCGGCGGTATCGGCGGTATTACCTACAACGGAACCGTCGTGAAGAATTGCAAGAACAGCGGACGCATTGCCTCCAATATCGTGCAGTCCTGCCGTGCTGCAGGTATTCTCGCAACCCTTAACTCCGGCGGCCGCGTGGAGGGCTGTACCAACAGCGGAGACGTGGAGATCGTCATCAACGAAGCCATGACCGCCAAGATCTGGGAAACAGCGGCAGGTATCGTTGGTCTCCAGGAGAAGGATTCCAAGGACGCTGAAGGCAACTCGCGCCGTAACATCGTTACAGGTAATGTCAACACCGGTAAGATTAAGATAGTCGTTGACAATATCTGCGGACATAACAACCGCGTTTCCGCTGCCGGCATTATCGGCATCGGATGCCTTGACATCGACATAACCGGCAATACCAACAAGGGCGAAGTCTATCTTGAGAACAAGGCTGACTGCGAATCCTTCGCAGGTGGTGTCATGGCCCTTGCTATCGTTACTGACGTCAAGATGCAGGGCAACGTCAATGAGGGCGCTGTCACTTGCAAGGTGGCAGGCGACACCAAGAGCTATGCAGGTGGCATAGTTGCTTCCGCAGGCTTCTATCCTGGCAAGACGGTCGATACCGTGAACGTGATCGGCGACCGTAACACAGGTGCCGTCACTTGCGCGAATGCAGTTGCAGCCGGCTCAATCGCAGGTTTCAATGTCGGTACTCTTACCGAGTGTGAGGCTGGCGGTTCCGTTAACGGCACCAAGGTGACTGCGGATAATCTCGCCGCCCTCACCCAGGGATCGTCCAGTACAGGAACGGCTAGCGGGACTAAACTTGCAAATTAAACCATGGCTCAGGTAAAACAGACAAAGCACAGCTTCAAGTACTGGCAGTGGAGAGTCATCATCTGCTCGATGATAGGCTACGCCATGTTCTACTTCGTGCGTAAGAACTTCTCCTTTGCCATACCGCTGCTGCAGCGAGTTTACCCTGAAATTACCAAGGCACAGTTCGGCGCCATCATTTCGGCGGGCGGTATCATCTATGGTATCTCCAAGCTGATCAACGGCGTCATCGGCGACCGCACCAACGCCCGGTGGCATCTTGTCATCGGGCTCGGTGTGTGCGTCGCGGTCAACTTCCTGTTCGGATGGACGGACAAGCTGACTACGCTCATCACCGGCGCGACAGGCGGCCCCGACTTCATCGGCGGCTTCGTCACCATAATGTCCGTGCTGTACATCATCAACCAGATATTCCAGGGATGTGGCTTCGCCCCGTGCAACCACCTGATGGTAAGTTGGGTACCTCCGCACGAGCTGGCCACCAAGATGAGTATATGGAACACCTCTCACAGCGTGGGTGCTTTCGTGGCGGCAGTTATCTGCGGCTACCTCAGCAGCTGGCAACTCTGCTTCTGGGTACCTGCAACCATTTCGCTGGTAGGTGTATTCTTCATCATCATTACCCTGCGCGACACGCCCAAGTCGGTCGGTCTCCCCGAACTTCCCAAGGTTGAGGGAGAACTCGACGAGAGCAAGGGCAAAGACCGCAAGGAGTGGCGCAAGTTCCTGCTTCATAAGGTGTTCCTTAATCCTGTGATATGGATACTCGCGCTTACCGACCTCTTCGTGTACGTGGTGCGTTTCGCCATCCTCGACTGGGGCCCCTCGATGCTTCAGGATATGGGCCTGAGCCAGGCTCTCTCAGGATGGACCGTAGCCATATTCGAAGTGGCCGGATGCCTTGGAATGATCTTCGCCGGTTTCGTGTCCGATAAACTGTTCAAGAGCCGCAGCCAGAGGGTTTGCGCCATTGAGATGGTTATCGTTGCCCTATGCCTTGTGGCGCTGCACTACATCCAGGATATGAACAGCCCCGTGCTGTTCCTGGTTGTGCTGGCGCTCGCCGGATTCTTCCTCTATGGCCCCCAGGCCCTGCTTGGCGTGGTTGCATCCAATGAGGTGAGCAAGAAGGCTGCGTCCTCTGCAGTGGGCATTATCGGATTTATGAGCTATCTCAGTACGCTCATCACCGGTTATCCTCTCGGCAAGTTCGCCGATATCTACGGCTGGCACCCCATCTTCATTCTGATGGCCGGTGTTGCCGTAATCGGCTTCCTGCTTATCGTTACCTTGTGGAACCTTAAAGACCGTTCACGCAGCGTCGCTGCCGAGTAATTATGGTTTCCGCAAAGACAGTCATACAGGCTCCCACCGGGCTGCACGCACGCCCGGCGGGAGAACTGGTGGCTCTGGTGAAGAGCTTTGAGGGCTCTTCCGTAAAACTTACCGCCGGCGGTCGTTCGGTCAACGCCGCGTCTATGCTCTCCGTCCTTTCGCTCGGCCTCAAATGCGGCGCCGAAGTGGAAATCTCCGTTGACGGCGGCAGGGAAGACGAGGCGCTGGCGGCGGTGAAATCTTTTCTTGAATCCCTTGTCGGCTGAGTATGAAGTGCACAGGACCGGCATTTCTCTGGAACAGGACCGCCTCCGACGTGGCGGTCCGTTCGTTTGACGAGGCCTTCGGTCTTGTACGCGCTGAACTGGCTGCGGCTTCCGGTTCCGGGGACGCGGCTGAAGTTTTCTCCGCCCATCTCGAGATGCTGGAAGACCCGATGCTGCGGGAGGCCGTAGAAGCCGAACTCGCGGCCGGGAGCCAGCCGCTGGNNCCCCCAGCCGCTGGAGGCTCTTGATGCTGCCTGCAGCAGCATCTGCGCAATGTTTGCCGATATCGACGACGAGTATCTTCGAGCCCGTGTTGATGACGTCCGCGACGTGTTTGCCCGCCTGCGCGAGGCTATGTGCGGCGGATCGGCCGTGCGCGAGATTCCTGCCGGCTGCGTCGTTGTGGCGCAGGAACTCCTGCCCTCCGACACCGCCCGCATCGACTTCTCCCGCATCGCCGGAATCCTTTGCGCCCGGGGGAGCGTCACCAGCCACGTTTGCATAATCGCTCACGCCCACGGCGTGCCCATTCGCGTTGGAGCAGTTATTTCCGGCATACGCGAGGGCGATATTGTGGAAGTTGACGACCCGCTTGTCGGGGGTACTGCAGGCATCGTTTCGCAGGTTCGTGCCGCCGGCCGTCGTGTTTATGCCAACGCCGGCAGCGTGGAAGAGGTGCGGGCTGCTATTGCCGCCGGAGCCGACGGAATCGGCCTCTTCCGNNTTCCGCACGGAGTTCCTCTTCATCGGGCGGGAGTGTATGCCGTCGGAAGATGAGCAGCGGGCGCTTTATCGTGAAGCGCTCGAGGCCTGCGGCGGCAAGCCCTTGACAATCAGACTGCTGGATATCGGAGGCGACAAGTCGCTGCCGTATCTTCCCGTGCCTGCGGAGGACAATCCTTTCCTTGGTCTGCGCGGAATTCGCTTCCTGCTGGCTCATCCCGAGTTGGCGGAAACCCAGTTGCGCGCGATAGCCGCTGCCGCCTGCGAGGTGCGGGACGCCCATCCGGACTGGTTCGCCTTCGGCACCCCGGTTCGGGTGATGCTGCCGATGGTCTGTACGGTAGATGAAGTCCGGCGCGTCCGATCGATGCTGGCCGGCGTGGCAGGGGAGACCTGCCCGGTTGAAGTCGGCATTATGGTGGAGACACCTGCGGCCGTGCTGTGCGCGCAGGAACTGGCCGCGGAGTGCGACTTCTTCAGCATCGGCACCAACG
>DBYB01000026.1:77774-119034 GCA_002309995.1 Bacteroidales bacterium UBA1197 | reverse complement strand
AAACAGTGGCCGCCCGTGGCCACTTGAACGGGAGGGGCCCGCAGTCTGGTGGATGGACGGGACGGAGCTTGCTCCGGAACGGAAAGACAGCAGACTGTGGGAGGGATGAGCGTAGCGAAGTTTTCGGAGTCGATTTCTGCGAAGCGGATGGCGGCTTCTGGAAGCTGTTTGCTTTGGAATAATGTACTAAGATGTTCAAGGTCTGTTTTTGGTTGATAGACCTTACACACCAAAACTGCTCCTTAACACACTCTACCGGCATTCTCATGTTCAAGGTCTGAGACCAGTTATTAGACTTTGTACGCTAGGACAACTCGAAAACCGCCACCGCAAGGATTCTCGACCTGCGGTGGCGGTTATAGTTCAAGCGACAGTTTCTTTACAAGGCCTCTACAGATTCTTGTGAAAGCCCCGTAACCTCGCAAATCATTTCAATCGGAAGTCCCTTCTCCTTCATTGCCTTGGCAACTTCTGCCTTAGCCTGGGATTGTCCTTCCGCTTTGCCTTCCTTTATGCCTTTTTCAATTGCCGTGGCGATGCGACTGCCCTCGTCGAACTTCGCCATCATCTCCGCGATGTATTGTCTTTGTTGTGCTTCTGTCATACTGGCAAATCTACACAAATCAAATAACTTATCCAAACCCTTCCCCTTGAATTCTTTAGGCATCGCCTTCATAGTTCCGATGTTCTTTATTGCATAAAACAGGAAGTCCTCCGGGGTTGAGAGTTCGGCTAGAGACTTGGTTAGTTTTGGCAGTTCTACCGTCACATACGTCACCTTGTCGGTCAGCGGATTGCTCAGATGCTTCTCATTGCGGATGGAATACGAATTAATCATCTCACTCGTGTCAGGCACGCCCGACATAATGAAATCAGTAATTCCGATAACATACACGTGCGGGAAGGTGTAGTACAGTTCTGGTTCTCCGGGCTTACCATTCCCTTTCTTTACGAGATTCTGCACCGGGAATGACGAATAGAAAACCATTCGCTGGTTGAAGTCCGCCTGGTCATTTAACTGCATCTCGATGGTGAAGTCCGAGCCATCGGATGTCGTAGCGAAAACATCGAACACGGCCTTGCGCGACTCCTTGCGAAGTCCCATCTGCTCATTGTTCATAAGGCTTACGCTCGTAAAGTGCTTCTCCGGAAGGATAGCATTGATTAGTTTTAACAGAAGGTCCTCATTGCCCTGAGAACCAAAAATTGACTTGAACGCAAAGTCGTAACGCAAGTCAATGAAAATAGGTTTAAGAAAATCATCCATAATTTAACAGGTTAAGTATTACAGCCGCGAAGATGGGAAGTATTTCCCGAACTTCAATGGAATCGAAAAAATCGTATAGCAGGTTTTGCTGATTTTTTCGACTGGCAGGAAGTACAAAGAATTGTATTGCGGATTCTTTATTAAAACTGAAGAAAGTTTACCGCTGCAACCAATGTCTCGAAATCCATCACAGACCCTCTAGATGTATCTCGTGACACAGAAACGGACATTATCGACCAAATCGGTGCCACGAAATCCATAAAACGGCTCTCAGGTGGATTTCGTGACAGGAGGGGGACAAGGCAGCAGGGAGATTCCGGGTCAAGCCCGGAATGAGGGAGGAGGAAGACGCCGGAGCGGAGGCAGGAATCGGCTCCGGAAACAGTGGCCGCCCGTGATTCAAAAAATGGTCGATTTCTGCGTAGCGGATGGTGGCTTCCGGCGTAAATTGCCGTTTTTCGTAAGATGCTGACAGTCAATAAAAACTGTATCTCCTGTGCGTAAAAATGCGCATAGGAGATACGGAAGTAATTGAAAATCTAATGGTTGTAGAAAACAGAGGAGATCCTTCGCTGCGCTCAGGATGACAGGGACCGGAATGGAAGACGCCGATTTCTGCGGAGCGGAGGGCGGCCTACAGGGTTACCGGTAGTTCGAGGCGGATGTCGGAGGAGGAGTCGGCGATGAGGATGCGGTAGTCGCCCTGGTCGACGACCCAGTCGTGCTCGGGGATGCTGTAGTGGCCGAAGGACTCGGGGGTGAGGTCGATGCAGACCTCCTGCTCGGCGCCGGGAGCCAGGCAGAGTTTGTCGTAGCCCTTAAGCTCCTTCGCGGGCCTGGGGAGGGTGGGCTTAACGCAGGAGACATACACCTGCGGCACCACAGACGCGGCCACCTTGCTCACGTTCTTCACCTTGAAAATCACCTTATACACGAGGCCGACCTTCTCCACGGAAGCGTCGGAGTACTCGAACTTGCCGTAGGTCAGGCCGTAGCCGAAGGGGTACATAGGCTCAACGCTGAAGCGCTCCACGCCACGGTAACCCACGAACACGCCCTCGCGGTACTCGGCATAAGGATACGGGTCGCGGTTCTTCTTGGTCTTGGAGACCTCGGGAACGCTGGCGTGATAGTACTTCGCGGCCGGATTCTTCTCCTCCGAGCCCCAGAAGGTGAACGGCAGACGCCCGGAAGGCGACACGGCACCGGAGATGATGTCCGCAAGCGCGCGTCCGCTCTCCTGCCCGCCGTACCAGGCCATCAGGAGGCCCTTCACGCTGTCGATCCAGGGGGTCACGTCGAACTCGCCGCCGCTGTTTGCCACCACCAACACGTTCGGATTGATGGCCGCCACTTTGGCGATCAGCTCATTCTGCCCGGCAGGCAGGCTGTAGGTGCGGTCGGCGCCCTCCGTCTCGGTATCGTGGTTAAAGCCGACGGCCAGCACCACCGTGGTAGCCTTGGCCAGAACCTCCTCGTCGATGTCCTGCCAATCCATAAGGACGGTGGAGTACTTCTTTCCGAGCGCCGCGAGTCCCTGATACAGAGTGGTCGTCGTGCCCTCGATGGGAGACATTCTGCCAGAGCCGCCGCCGTAAGGGATGCAGTCGGCGTTGGGGCCGAGCACCACGATACGGTTCTTCTTGGAAGGCTTGATGGGGAGGATGCCGTCGTTCTTGAGGAGCACCGGTCCCTCGAGCGCGGCCGCATAGGCCTTCAGGCGGGAGGGTATATTGTTCTCCGGGATGGACTCATCCAGCATCGGCTGGTCCAGCAGGCCGAAGGCTGAGTACGCCGAAAGGATGTGGATGCACTTGCGGTCGATGGCGAAAACGCTTACCACGCCGTTCTCCACCAGCTCGCGAACGGCCTCATAGTTAAGCACATAGCCAGCCGGCATCTCAAGGTCGAGCCCGCTGTTGACGCAGCCCAGAGTGGTATAGGTGGATGTCCAATCCGACATCACTATGCCCTTGTGGCCCCACTTGCGCAGGTAGCCGATAAGGTCGGCACTCTCCGCGGCGTGCACGCCGTTAACGGGATTGTAGCTGGTCATCACGGCGCCCACGTGCCCCTTCTCCACCGCCTTGCGGAAGGTCGGCAGGTAGATTTCGTTCATCGTGCGCTCGTCGGCCATGGATGCGGTCCAGTGGCGGTCGAACTCCTGATTATTGAGGGCGAAATGCTTGATGGTGGCCATCACGCGCTGCTCCTGCATACCGTTGATGTACTGCAGCGCCGTCTCGCTTGCCAGATAGGGATCCTCGCCGTAGTACTCGAAGTTGCGGCCGCAGAGGGGCGAACGGTAGATGTTCACTCCCGGGCAGAGCATAATGCGCACGCCGCGGGCCGATGCGTCCCAGCCGATGCCGGTGCCAACGCCGTAAGCCACCTCGCGGTTGAAGGAGGCGGCGAGGCTGACGCCGCATGGATAATAAGTGCTGTGCGTCTTGTTGCGCACGCCCTGGGGGCCGTCGGCCATTCGCACCGACGGGATGTCGAGGCGCTCGATGGCGGCGGTATGGAATCCGTCTTCGTGGCCCGTGATGAGGGCGCACTTCTCCTCGAGCGTCATCTGGCGAACCAGCGCACGTGCGCGGTCGATATCGTCGGATGAAATGACCTGTGCCTGCGCTCCGACGGCAGCAAGCAGCACGGCGGCAATTATAATGATTCTTTTCATAACAAACTGATTACTATTCTTCGGAGGCGCTTCGCAGGGCGTTCGCCAGACGGACGACGTCCTTGCCGGGGCCCTCCAGCCCGTATCCGCTCACGAATCGCGTCACGGTGATGCGGTCTTCCCACATACGCAGGAGACGGGTGCCGGCGGAGAGCTTGCGGTAGGCCAGCACGCCGTCGCTACGGGTTTCCTTGACGTAGCCGTGCGCCGCCATCACCTTCTCCACCAGCGGAAGCGTCTCTTCGTCGGAACCGGGCACCACCACCTGCTGGTTGGTATAGCCGAACCGGGGGTAGATGCCAGCGAAAACCGCCATCAGCAGGGCAATCTGCCACAGTGAGTCGTATCCGTTGACGAATATCTGCGATATGTCTGCGGCCACCACTTTGGCCACTATCAGTATCACGATAATCAGCGTCAGGATAACCATCAGCTGCACGTAATACTTAAGAGCGCGAATCAGGTACCTCATTTACGGGCGATTGCTTTACGGGCGGCGGCAGCGATGCCGGCGGCGTCAAATCCCCAGGCCTTCATAAGCTCGGCGGGAGTGCCGGACTGGCCGAACTTGTCTTCGCCGTTCACGAACTCAATGGGAGTCGGGAGCTTGGCGGCAGCGATACCTGCAACGGCCTCGCCGAGACCTCCGGCCCAGTTGTGCTCCTCGGCAACAACTGCGCAGCCGGTCTTCTTCAGGGAAGCCACGACAGCCGCCTCATCCAGCGGCTTGACGGTTGCCACGTTCAGCACCTCGGCGCTGATGCCCTCGGCCTCAAGGGCCTCGGCGGCCTGCAGCGCCTCCCACACCAGGTGGCCGCAAGCCAGGATGGTTACGTCCTTGCCCTCGTTGAGATTATACACCTTGCCTATTTCGAAAGGCTCGTCAGCGCCGGTGAAATTGGGCACCGCCGGGCGGCCGAAGCGCAGGTACACGGGGCCGTCCCACTCGGCGGCAGCTACCGTTGCGTTCTTGGTCTGATTGTAATCGCAAGGCACCACCACGGCCATTCCGGGGAGAGCTCGCATCAGAGCGATATCCTCCATCGTCTGGTGCGTAGCACCATCCTCGCCGAGGGTGATTCCGGCGTGAGAGGATGCGATCTTCACGTTGGTGTGGCCGTATGCCACCTCCTGGCGCAGCTGGTCATAGACGCGGCCGGTGACGAACTCGGCAAAAGAGCCGATGAAAGGCACCTTGCCGGTAATCGCGAGGCCCGCCGCAACGCCAACCATATTGGCCTCGGCGATGCCGCACTGTATAAACCTCTCCGGGAACTCGGCCGCAAAAGCGTCCATCTTCAGAGATCCTTTCAAGTCTGCGGTGAGAGCAAGTACTCTTTCGTCCTTGCGTCCGGCTTCCACGAGCCCTGCTCCGAAGCCGCTTCGGGTATCAACCTTACCCTGGTCTGTGTATTTTTTCATAAAAATTCTAATAATCTCCTAAGGTTTCTTCCAGTTGTGTCATTGCGGCGGCGCACTGCTCGGGGCTGGGGGCTTTGCCGTGCCATTTGTGGGTGCCGGCCATGAAATCGACGCCGTGACCCATCTCGGTGCGGAAGAGTATCATCTTGGGCTTGCCGTTGGCGGCACGTGCGATTTCGAAGGCCTTCTGAATGGACTCGTAATCGTGGCCATCGGCCTCGATCACTTCCCAGCCGAAGGCGGTCCACTTGTCGCGCAGGTCCCCTACGCCGCCCACGTTCTCGACGGGGCCGTCGATCTGCTGGCCGTTCCAGTCGGTGAAGGCCACCAGGTTATCCAGACCGTGGTGCGCAGCCCACATTCCGGCCTCCCAGATCTGGCCTTCCTCGCTCTCGCCGTCGCCCAGCAGGCAGAACACGCGGGTGCCGTCGCCGTCAATCTTCTTGCCCAAGGCGATGCCGGCGGCGCAGGAGAGGCCCTGGCCAAGCGAGCCGGAGCTCTGGAAGACTCCCGGGAGAGCGTCGGTAATGCAAGGGTGCCCCTGAAGGCGGGAGCCGAACTTGCGGAGGGTACCGAGTTCCTTCGGCTCAAAGTAGCCGGCGCGTGCCAGCACGGAATAATATACCGGAGCCAGGTGTCCGGCGGAAATTATGAATGCGTCCTGCCCCTTGGCGTCGCGGCGCCAGGTTTTGGGATCGTGCTTCATCTCGCTGAAATACAAGGTGGTCAGCACGTCGGTGATACCGAGCGAGCCACCCGGGTGGCCGGATTTTGCGGTGCAGACCATTCTGACTATGTCCCTGCGGACCTGAGAGGCGATTTTGCCTAATTCTTGAGCTGTTGCCATATAATATTGAGATTTTAGTGTCAATTCACAAATATAGTAAATTTAGCTTATCTTTGCATCCGTTATGGAAATGAACCGCATCCGCAATTTCTGCATCATAGCCCACATAGACCACGGTAAGAGCACCCTGGCCGACCGTCTGCTGGAGCTCACCAGCACCCTCTCCGCACGCGATATGGAGAACCAGGTGCTGGACGATATGGACCTGGAGAAGGAGAAAGGCATCACCATCAAGAGCCACGCCATCCAAATGCGTTACGCCCGCCCCGACGGCGAGTACCGCCTCAACCTCATCGACACTCCGGGCCACGTGGACTTCTCCTACGAGGTCTCCCGCAGCATCGCCTCCTGCGAGGGCGCACTGCTGGTGGTGGACGCTTCGCAGGGCGTGCAGGCACAGACCATTTCCAACCTCTATATGGCCATCGACCACGGGCTCGAAATCATCCCCGTGCTCAACAAGATAGATATGGAATCCGCGCAGCCGGAAGTGGTGACGGACGAGATCTGCGACCTGCTGGGCTGCGATCCCGACGACGTGTTCAAGGTCTCCGCCCGCACCGGCGAGGGGGTGGCCCCCATCCTGGACGCCATCGTGGACAAGATTCCCGCACCCACCGGCGACCCGTCCGCTCCCCTTCAGGCGTTGATCTTCGACTCAGTGTTCAACTCCTTCCGTGGCGTAATCGCCTACTTCAAGATTGCCAACGGCAGCATACGCAAGGGCGACAAGGTGAAGTTCTTCGCCACCGGCAAGGACTACGAGGTGGAGGAGGTGGGCTCCCTCAAGATGAAGCTCATTCCCGGCGACGAAGTGGGCTGCGGCGACGTGGGATACATCATCACCGGCATCAAGAGTGCCGTGGAGGTGAAGGTGGGCGATACCATAACGCACGTGGTGAACCCGTGCTCACAGGCGATTGCCGGCTTCGAGGAAGTGAAGCCGATGGTGTTCGCGGGTATGTACCCCGTGCAGGCCGACAAGTTCGAGGAACTCCGTGCCGTACTGGAGAAGTTCCAGTTGAACGATGCCTCCTTCGTATACGAGCCTGAGAGCTCGCTGGCGCTGGGAAGCGGCTTCCGCTGCGGCTTCCTGGGCCTGCTGCACCTCGAAATCGTGCAGGAGCGCCTCTTCCGCGAGTTCGATATGGACGTGATCACCACCGTGCCCAACGTATCCTACAAGGTCTATACGATGCAGGGCGAGGTGCTCGACGTCCACAATCCCTCCGGCCTCCCGGCGCCCACGCTGATTGACCACATCGAGGAGCCGTACATCCGCGCCCAGATAATCTCCAAGAGCGAATTCTTCGGGCCGATAATGAAGCTCTGCCTCGACCGCCGCGGCACGCTGGTGAGCCAGCACTACATCACCGCCGAGCGCGTGGAGCTCAACTACGATATGCCGCTGAGCGAGATTGTGTTCGACTTCTACGACAAGCTGAAGACCATCTCCAAGGGATACGCCTCGTTCGACTACCACATCACCGGCTACCGTCCCGCGAAGCTCGTGAAGCTGGACATCCTGCTGAACGGCGAGCCCGCCGACGCGCTTTCCACCCTGATTCACGAAGACAACGCCTACACCTTCGGACGCAAGATGTGCGAGAAGCTGAAGGACCTCATCCCCCGCCAGCAGTTCGACATCCCCATCCAGGCGGCCATCGGCGCCAAGATCATCGCCCGCGAGACCGTGAAGCAGGTACGAAAAGACGTCACCGCCAAATGCTATGGCGGCGACGTCACCCGTAAGCGCAAACTGCTGGAGAAACAGAAGGAAGGCAAGAAGCGTATGCGTCAGATCGGCACCGTCCAAGTCCCCCAGAGCGCCTTTATGGCCGTGCTGAAACTCGACAGCTAGAGACCACTGTTACTGCGCCTTCACTTCCTTGCAGGGCTTGCCGTCCTTGCAGTGTTTGTCCTCGCAGTTCTGGCAGTCTTTGCCGGGCTTGCCGTCCTTGGGGCATCCCTGACCGGGGCCGAACTGCTTGCCGTCCTTGGGACCGCGTCCCGGGCCGAATTCGCCCTTGCGCTGTCCGCCGCCGAGCTTGCCGATCTGCTGCCTGCGGAATTTCTCGTCGCAGGTGAAGAACTTGGCGGCCTTCTCGGTGCCGATGGCCTTCTTGTACTGCTTGGCGTAGCTGAAGTGTACGTTCACGTTAGCCTGTTTTGCCTTGATGTAGGCGTCCAGAAGGGCGTCAACGTTGCCTTCGCCGTCCCTGAGGGCCTTTGAGAGTTCCTGGTAGGCCTTCTTCTCGGCCTGCTGGAGTTCGCGCTGCTTCTCTTCGGCCTTGTTGTAGATAGGCCAGAACGCCTGCGCGTCTTCGGAGGTGAGTCCGACCTCGGAGGTGATGAAAGCAACCCTTTCAGCCTTCATCTTCTCGAAATCGTGGTGATGGCCTCTCTGGCCGGGTTTGCCCTGAGGCTGTGCAAGTGCTGCGACTGCAATGCTGACTGTCAGCAAAATGGAAATTAACTTTTTCATAACCAACAATATTTAATTAGTAATCATAAACTGCATCTTCCAACTGGGCGAGAGTCATACCCGAGTCGATAAGATATTCAACAATCTCTTCGTCGGAGGCCGGCTGCGAGGCCGTGCTCTTCATTAATATATAGTTGCCGGCCAGGGCAGCGAGCGCGAAACTTGCAGCGAGTGCAAGATAGGGCATAAAGTTGATCCTGCTCCTGCGTGCGGGAATCTCGGCGAGCCTGTTCTGCAGGCCCTCGAAATAACCGTCCGGCGTTGAATATGGCATTTGCTTTTTCATTTCGGTTGTTTAGACGCAAAGGTTGAACTCAGGTTTAATCGTTGGTCTTAAGAAATTCCTTGACCTTCTCGTATGCGATATGGTAGGATGTCTTCAGGGCGCCCACGCTGGTGCCGGTGATTTCCGAGATCTGCTCATACGAAAGCTCTTCGTAGTAGCGCATCGTGAACACCAGGCGCTGCTTGTCGGGCAGAGTAGCGATGGCCTTGCGGAGGGCCCTCAGCGCCTTGTCGCCGTCGAAGTAAGGGCTGGGATCGCTGATACGCTCAGCCTGTGAGTCGATGGTGGAAAAGGTAAGCGCCGCCCGCACGCGCGCCTTGCGCAGGAACGATATTGTCTCGTTAGTGGCGATTCGCCAGAGCCAGGTAAACGGGTCGGAGTCGCCACGGAAGCGCGGCAGGGCGTTCCAGGCCTTGATGAAAATCTCCTGGAGCAGGTCGTCGGTGTCCTCGTGGCTGCCTACCATTGCACGCACGTGCCAGTACAGCGGTTCACTGTACTGACGAACGAGGTCGTTGAAGAATCTTTCCTGCTCCGGCATACGGCTTATTAGACGCAAAAAGCAGGCCGTGGTTTAAATTATAGGGCCTCCAAATATCTTGAAAGAAATACGTTATATACGCAGTAAACGACCCCGGAGCCGTCTATGTCTGCGAGGATGAGTTCCTTGTCAACCAGGGACTTGAGGTTTTTGAGGATTGCCGGGCCTGTGGACAACTTGTACTTTTGAATGAAGTCCGCGGCTGTCGGGTGCCTTACTTCTCCTTCTTTGGCAATGGCTTTCATAAGTTTCCACTGGCCTGGAGTGATAAGCCGCTGACATTCCAGAAAACGATCCAGGTTGGATGCAAGCGTGTTTTCCTTTGCCTTGCGGATGTCCTCTTCTTCAACGACTGAGCCCGATATGCGGAATACCTCGTTGCAAAGAAACTGGGTATAGAAAGTGTGGTCACGAGTCCATCGGATGATGTCATCCACCAGTTCCGGAGAAATGGATTTACCCCCGGCAGCGAATAGGGACAAGATGAACCTGCCATATATATCCTTGTCGAGTTTGGCAAGGGAGATGCCGGCGGTGCTGTCATAGAAAGGCTTCAACGGGTTGGTAAACATATCGATCATCATATGTTTCTTGCTCCCGCAGAAAATGAAGCGCACATTATGAAGGGGTTGTATATATGTCCGCAGAAGGGCCTCCATTTCGACTCCGGGGTATTCCCTAACCTGCTGAAACTCGTCTATTGCCAGAATAACCGGTCGCTTGTTGTTCTCCAGGAACGACAGCAACGCCTTGACAGTCAATCGTTTATCTTCAGGGCTTTGATATGTGAAGCTGAGTTTGGGGGTGTCGCTGACGGGATCATAGCCAAGAACAGGGCGGATGCCTTTCAGGGCATTTAGAAGCTCAATCATTCTGTTCTGCCGCGCCAGGACGCTTGCAACTGACTCAGACAGCAGTTGGACGAAATCTTCTATGCAACTGCTTGAACTGATGTCTGCATAGTATGTTTCCACAGGCAATCCCCGCTGTTTAACTTCGTCAAAAACACGATAGATCAAGCCGGTTTTACCAAGGCGGCGAGGCGAAATAAGTGTTACGTTGCGGCCGTTCAGCAAGTAATCCAGCAAAAGGGCAGATTCTGTTTCGCGGTCACAGAATAACTCTTTGCTGCGATATGGTTCAAGGATGAAAGGATTATCCATAGCAGTGTATTTTTGCCAAAGATAAAGCATTTCTTCCAATTAACCAAAGGTAATTAACCAAAGGTTTATTTCGTCAATACCACTCTTCGACGGGCCAGGCGAAGGCGCGGAGGCCGAGGTCGGGGGCGGCTTCGTCCTTGGCGCGGAGCGCATCAAGGATGGGCCGCACCTTCTCGTCAGGCACGACGGCGAGCACGGCGTGGTTCTGCTCGGGCCAGGCGTGGTTGCCAAGGTGCGGAGTGCCGTTGAAGCCGCCCTTGCCCTGAATGTCGGTCCAGCGGGTGTAACCGCGCTGCTTGAATGAGGCCAGGATGTCGATTATCTCATCGCTGTAGGCCTGGTTATAGGAAATGAAGACAGCTTTCATCGGGATGCAAGTTTTTTCTTCTCGCGCTTGTCGCGGCGCACGCAGATGGAACAATAAACTGTAGGGATAAGCACCAGGGTGACCAGGGTGGAGACCGAAAGGCCCCAGCAGACGGTCACGCCGAGCGAGCGCCACATCTCGGAGCCCTCGCCCAGGCCGATGGCCATAGGCAGCATACCCAGCACGGTGGTGAGGGTGGTCATAAGGATAGGCCTCAGACGGCTACGGGCTGCGGTCGTTGAGGCATCGCGCACGTTCATACCGCGCTCGCGCAGCAGTATGGTGTAGTCTATCAGCACGATACCGTTCTTCACCACGATACCCAGCAGGATGATGATACCCACAAGCGACATCATACCGAGGTTAACCCCGCTCAGGGCGAAGCCAATCAGCACGCCCACAATAGCGAACGGCACGCTGAACATAATCACGAACGGGCTCATAAACGACTCGAACTGGGATGCCATCACCATATATACCAATATGATAATCAGGGCGATAAGGAGGAACAGGTCGGCGAACATATCCTGCTGGTCCTCGTAGTCGCCGGCAATCTGGATGCTCAGTTCGGAAGGAACATCAGTGGCGTCGATTGCCCGCTGGGCGGCCTCTACGGCCTCGGAGAGAGCCGAGCCGCGCGCCACTATACCGGTAACTGTAATCAGGCGCTCGCGGTCCTTGCGCTCGATGGTAGGCGGCACGAGCGTCTCCTTGATGGAACCCAACTCCTTCATCCTCACAGGCATACCCATCGCGTTGACCACCGTGATGTTCTCCATATCATCAATGCTCGTGCGGAACTCGGGGGCGTAGCGTACGCGTATGCCGTATTCCTCGCCGTCCTCGCGGTAGTAGGAGGCCACGGTGCCGCTCATCGCAGCGCTGAAGGCCGCTCCGGCCGTGGAGGAATTGAGGCCGTGAAGCGCCAGCTTGGTGCGGTCGAAGTCCATCTGGTACTCGGGGGTATATTCGTCGCGGCTGAGCGTAACCTGCGTGTAGGCAGGGTCCTGCAGCATCTTGGCACGCAGCTCGCGTGCGATGCGGTCGGTAGCCTCGAAACTGTAGCCGTAAACCTCAACCTTTACGGTGGAAGCGCCGCCGGGGCCCATTCCGCCCTCGGTCACGGTACCACGGTGGATCTCGGGATACTTCTTGAGAACGCCTCGCACCACATCTGCAATCTCCGCGCTGCTGCGCTTGCGCGTGCTGCTGGTGCCGATACGCAAGTTCATCGAAATCACGTGCGTACCGTTGTTCTGCATATTGGCGAAGGTGTTATCGGTGTCGGCCTGACCGAAGGTGAAGTTGATGCGCTGGGCCTCAGGGACCGCCGCCTTCACGTCGTCGTACAGGTTGAACGCGAACTCGCGCGTGACCTCCTGCGCCGTACCCATCGGCAGCTCTATGTTGACCGAGATGCGCTCGGAGTCGCCACGAGGGAAGAATTCCGTCTTCACGCCCGGAGCGAGCAGCGCAACGGTGACTCCGAAGATCGCCGCAAACACCAGAATCACGAGCGCCCTGTGGCCGGTAGCCCAACGGATGACGTGCCCGTATCCCCTTGAAATCCAGTCGATGAAGCGGTTGATAGGAGCGAATATAGCCTCATATACCTTGCCGTGCTTCTCGTTTGGCTTGAGCCAGCGGGAGCAGAGCATCGGCACCAGCGTGAGGGCCGCCGTGGTGGACACTATCATAATGATGCTCACTATCCATCCGAGCTGGCGGAACATAATGCCGGCCATACCCTTTATCATAGTGAGCGGCAGGAACACGCAGAGCATCGTGAGGGTGGACGCGATAACCGAAATACCAACCTCGGCAGTGCCGTGTACGGCAGCCTCCTTGGGCCGTTCGCCGCGCGACAGGTGCGTGGATACGTTCTCCAACACCACGATGGCATCGTCCACAACCATACCAATGGCTATGGCAAGTGCGGACATCGATATGATATTCAGCGTGTTGCCCGTAGCGAAGAGGTACACCAGCGAGGCCAGCAGCGCCATAGGGATCGACAGCACGATGATGAAGGTCGATTTGAAGTTGCCCAGGAAGATGAACACCACCAGCATAACCACGATGAACGTGATGATGATGGTGTCGCGCAGGGTCTTGATGGTGTTGATAATCTCCGTGGAGCCGTCGATCAGTATGGTAACATCGACGTCGGCGGGGAGGTTGGGGCGAATCTTCTCCAGCTGCTTCTTCACGCCCTTGATGACGTTGACGGTGTTGGCGCCGGCCTGCTTCTGGATAATGATGCGCGCCGAGCGGACGCCGTCGGTGTAGGACTCCTGCTCGCGCTCCTGCCCGCCGTCGTGGACGGTGGCAACGTCGCGCAGGTACACCAGCTTGCCGCCGGCCGAGCCGACGACTATGTCAAGCAGTTCCGAAGGGTCGGTGAACTCCTTCTGCACACGCAGGGTGTAGGTGCTGGAGCCGATGTCGATATTGCCGGACGGCAGGTTGCGGTTCTCGGCAGCAATGATGGATGCTATCGAACTGACGGTCAGGTTGTATGCCTGCAGGCGCGTGGGGTCGCAGTACACCTGCACCTCACGGGTCGGCGCACCCGCCACGCTCACTGTACCCACTCCGGGCACGCGGGCCAGAGGCGTCGCCAGACGGTCGTCGAGTATCTTGTCGAGTCCGTCAAGACTGGCGTCGGCGGTGGCGGTGAGCAGCATAATGGGCATATCGTCCGCGCTGAACTTGAAGATAACCGGCATACTTGCGCCGTCGGGCAGGTTGGAGTTCACCGCGTCCAGCTTGTCGCGGACGTTGTTGGTGGCCTCCTCGATGTCGGTGCCGTATTCGAACGTGAGGGTGAGCAGGGAGATGTTCTCCTTCGACTTTGATGTCAGCTCCTTAAGGTCTTCAACGCCGTTGAGCGCATTCTCGAGCACCTTGGTGAGGTTGGTCTCGATGTCGGCGGCGTTGGCTCCCGGATACGAAGCCATCACCATAATGGTATTGGAATCCGACTCGGGGAACTGGGCGATGCTCGTCCGGCTCAGCGAGAAGATGCCGAATATCATAAAGGCGATGAATACGAGTGCGGTCGTTACCGGGTTGTTGACCGCTTTCCTGTAGATGCTCATTACTCAGCCACCTCCACTTTCTGGCCGGCGCGCAGCGAGGAGTTGCCTTTCACCACAACCCTGTCGCCCGCCTGCAGGCCGGATAGAATTTCATATTTGCCGTCGAAGTGGCGGCCAAGGGTCACCACCTTCATCTCCGCCGTATTGTCGGCATCGAGCACGAATACCGTGCGGGTGCCTGCACCCTGCATCTTGGACACTGCGGCATCGGGTACCGTAATGCTCAGGTTGTCGCCGAAGTTGACGGTGACGCGGGCGTACATACCGGGACGCAGGGCCCTGTTGGAATTGGGCACCAGCACCTCCGCGTTGAACGTGTGCGTGGAGGCATCCATTGTAGGATACAGGCGGTTGATGGTTCCGCTGAACTCCTTGCCGGGCAGGGCGTCGGCGATAAGAGATACTTTGTCGCCCTTCTTCACGCGGGTGTAGTCGGTCTCGGAAATGGCCACCAGTATCTTCACGGGGGTTATCTGCTGCACGGTGTAGATGGGCTGGGCCATTGCGTACATATCGCCACGGTCGTAGTTGCGGGCGGTGACGACGCCGGAGACCGGGCTTCGGAGGATGGTGTTCTCCTCGATGTTGCGATAGTTGCTGCGGCTCACGTTGCAGGCCAGCTCAAGCTGGTCGTAGTCGGCCTGCGAGATGCCGCCCTGGTCGAGCAGGGCCTTCACGCGGCCGAGCTCTGTCTCGTCGTTGCGGAGCTTGAGCTCGGCCTGGTCGAGCTGCACGCGGTCCATCTCGGCGAGCACCTGCCCCTTGGACACGAAGTCGCCGACTTCCACGTTGAGCTTCTGGATGCGGCCGCCGGACTGCGGGGCGATGTTGTTGACCACGTTGGCCTGTACGGTGGACGAATAGAGCGAGGTCTGAGGGACCTTCTCGGTTGCGGCGGTGATGACGCTCACCAGCGGAAGGGTTTCCGTCTGGGAAGCACCGGCATTGGAACTGCCGTTCTGCTGACCGCAACCGGCAAGCAGGAGCGCGGCTGCGGCAAAATGGAATATCTTATTCATTGCTGTCGTTGTTTTCGATGAAATCTGCTCCGAGCAGGCCCTCAACGTCGGATTTGGCGCTTAGATAGTTGAAGATGGCCTGGCACACGCCGAGTTCGGCCTGCGTGAGGGCCAACTGGGCGTCGTTGAGGTCGGTGAGCGTGCTTCGGCCCACATCGTACGACTGACGGGCGATGCCATAGGCCTTGGCGGCGGTCTCCACGGCGCTGGATGCGGCTGCGTAGGTGCGGGTTGCCGTATCCATCGTGCCGAGGTACTGGCGGATGGCAATCTGCAGCTGGCGCTCGGTGTTGGAGCGGGTGATGTCGAGCTCGGCCGCCTGCACCTTGGTCTGGCGCACGGCGTTGAGACGCTTGCCTCCGGAGAAGATGGGGATGCTGAGGCTCAGGCCCACGTAGGAGTATGGCGACCACTTGTACTGGCTGAAGTTGTAGTCGTTGGCCATAGCGTTGATGCTGTAGTTGAAGGCCACCGCGAGCGTGGGCAGATAGGCGTACTGCTGCATCTTGATGGTGCTTGCGAGCTGCTCCGCCTGGATGGCGAGCTGCCGCAGTGAAGAGTTGTTGCTGAGGTCGGACTCCGGGTCGTAGGCCTCTTCCATCAATGCGGCGTAATCCTTCAGGCTGCCGGCCACGTCTATCTGGGTCTTGAGGTCAACTCCCATAACCGCCTTGAGCTGCCAGAGGCCAAGCTCTACTGCGTTGGCGGCGTCGTACATATTTGGGACGGCGTTGGCGTAAGAGGCCTTAGCGCGAGTGAGGTCGAGCTCCGAGGCGCGCTGGGCGTTGTACTTCTTCTGCGTGAGCTCGAGGTTCTCCCTGGCATTCTCGAATACGGACTGATAGACATTCAGGGCCTCCTTGGCGAGCAGGACGGTGAAGAACGCCTTTTTGACCTGGGTGACGGTCTCCAGGCGCGAGCCGCGGGCCTTCTCGACCGCCAGCTCAACATCCTGGTCGCTGATCTTCAGGCTCTTCCAGAGAGGGGCGTTGACCAGCGGCATTGAGGCGGTGACGCCGGTGGACCAGGTGTTCCAACGGCCAACCTCGAATCCGTCGCGCGTGGGTGCACCGCCACCGCCACCGATGTCGAAGTCCATATACATCACCTGTTTCTTTATGGTGCGCTGGTAGGAACCGGAGCCGTCTATCTGGGGGAAGAGAGCGGCGTAGGTGCCCTTGCGGGCATACCCTGTGCGCTCTATCTCGAGGTCTGCAATGCGGACGCTTGCATTCTCGCTCAGGGCTGTCTGCAGGGCCTGGTCCAGTGTAAGATACACCGTTTCCTGGGCGATGGACTGCAGCGACAGGCAGAGAGCGGAGGCAAAAATCAAAAACTTTCTCATACTAATGTGCATCAGGTGCGTTTTTTGCTTCAAAAATTATACCTACCTTTGAAAAATTTTTGACTATGGAACTGCTTTTTGTTAATTGGCACGTCAACCCTGAAATATTCAGCATAGGCAACTTCGGAATACGTTGGTATTCAATACTTTTCGTGTCCGGCTTCGTGATTGGCTGGTACCTCTTCCGCTGGTTCTTCCGCCGCGAGGGAGTGCCTGAGAAGCTGCTCGATCCGCTGCTCTATACCTTGCTCATTGCGACTATTGTCGGCGCCCGCCTCGGCCACTGCTGCTTCTATCAGCCCGATTACTACTTCGGCTCCTGGGAGGGATTCTGGGAGATATTTATGCCGTGGAAGGGCGGCCTCGCCAGCCACGGCGGCGCCATCGCGCTGCTCCTCGGAATGTGGTGGTACTCCGCGCATTACGGCAAGAAGAACGATTTCGACTTCCTCTGGCTTATGGACAGGCTGGTGATTACCGTGGCCTTCGCCGGATGCCTGATTAGGATTGGAAACCTCTTCAACTCAGAGATTTACGGCGACGTAACATCTCTGCCTTGGGGATTTATTTACGAACTCCGTGGCGAGAACGAGCCCAAGCACCCAACCCAGCTCTATGAGGCCTTCAGCTACCTGATTCTCGGCTGCGTGCTGCTCTGGGTTTATGCCAAGAAACTTGACAAGGTGCATCGCGGCTTCTTTTTCGGACTGTTCCTCGTGGGCTGCTTCGGAATGCGGTTCCTCATCGAGTTCATCAAGGAACCCCAGGTCGAGTTCGAGCAGAGTATGACCCTCAATATGGGCCAGCTCCTCTCCATCCCCTTCATCGTCGCCGGCATTGCCCTGCTTGTCTACTCCTTCGTCGCCAAGCGCCCCGCCGCCGTCATCCACCCCACCCCCACGAAAAAAGATCCCACGCACTATGCGAAGGCAATCCGCTCCTAACGGTTCGGATTGTCACGAAATACACCAGCGGCCCTTCCTATGTATCTCGTGACACGGAAAGGGCCGTTTTCAGTGGTTTTGCTGACGCGAAATACACGGGAGGGGCTCCGGATGGATTTCGTGGCAGGAAGCCCCCGTGGGGTCGGCGGCACTCTGCCGCCGGGGGGGTAACGTGTAGCCAGAATGGCCGCGAGCCGGTTAGGGCCGTTGGCGAGGGATAATTACGGGAGGAGCAGTAGGAGTAAAGCCCTTAGCCGGAGCGGCGACGGATGCAGACGCGGCAGCGGAGGCTGAGGTCTTGCGGTTCTTTTCGTCGTACTTCACGAATTCTTCGTAATCGTACTGCCAGGAGTCGCCGAAAGCCAGCTTGTGGGCCCTGTACCATATCGACTCACGGGATGGAGCATTATACCCGCCGTAGTTGTAGCGCATAATACTGTTGTCGGTCGGTCGCCATGCGCCGGACCAGTATGTGAACGCTCCTTCGAAGCACCCAAGCCCATCAAACTGATAACGCTCGTCTTGCAGGAAGTGCTTCCACTTAACCTTGGCAGGATCGCCTGTGAAGTCGGCGTTTTTCCACCATCCGTAAGGGACCATACTGTTTCTGTTGTCTATCTCACTCTTAGGGATACGGCCCATATAGTCGTACGCATACTCGTCCGCGAGCTTGGAGAATCCGTGCCCGCCGGCCTCGTGATGCACCAGTTGGGCGAGGACTTCGTCGTCGGTACCAAGAGGGAAATAAGCCACTGACAGACCCTGGCCACAATCTCCACTGGATGGATAGTACATATAGCAGGTACCGGCATACACGGGATTGTTCATAGCCACTATAATCAGCAGCCTTTCCTGCCGTTCCTCGGACACGGCCTTCATTGCATACTCAAAGCATTTCTCGTCGTCGCCGCCAACGGCAGTGCCGTTTCCGAACCAACCGGAGAGTGCCTGACCATCGTGGTCATAGCCCTCGGTGGCGGAGACCACCATTACCTCGTACACATTGAACAGGGGACGAAGTGTGGTATATGGCTCTTCTCCGAAGAATGCGTCCACCATCTTCTTTATCACAGCGCTGTAAGTGCCGTTTTCTATCTGACGGTCGGAGAATGCGTCGCCCATAAACACAAGGTCGATACCGGACCCCTCTTCCGCCTTCTGCAATACGCGTACTTCCCCGTCGCGGGAGTAGTCTGTGGACATATAATAATCGGGCTGGGGAAGGTCGGGATAAACATACCCCTTGATATAAGAAGCATAATTCGACCAGCCGGAAGCCCCTTTATACCGATTCTCACAGCCTCTGGGAACATATACCGAGAGTCCGTCGTGCCCTGCAAAACCGAAATCGCTTTCGCTGAACGAAGGCGGGTTATAAGCGCGGACATAAATAGACTCCAGCGCTGAATCTCCTCTGAAAGCATCCCAACCAAGCCAGGAAAGTCTTGCCGGAAGGACTATTGACTTCAAATTCTTCATCTCCTGGAAAGCATAGGAGTCGATATTCCTCACCTCGTCCGGAATCGTAAGATTGACTATGGATTCATTATTGGCAAATGCCATATAGCTTACGTAATTGATTCCGGAACCAGAGGGGACAATAAAAACGGGCGAACATATGGGCGTAGCGGCTACGAACGAAGAACCGACAACAAGACCGTGATGATCGTCAGTGGCCCCAGGGCCGTAGAAGAATTCAAGATTCTTGCATTCGGATAAGAATGGAAGGTCGGTGCCTTTTAGCTTGGTTACAAAAGTAATCGACCTCAGCTCTTCCCAGCCCATAAAGACGCCTGAGTCAATCCGAGTAACTCCAGTGGGAACCGAATAATCTGTAACACCAGCCCCTGCGAAAGCAAGCAGACGATTATCCTGAACCAAACTGTGCTTATCCGGCAACAGTGCACAAGGCCCGCTGAATTCCCGAAGCTTATTGCAATAGTTAAAAATGTTATGCGATACATTATTCAAAGTGGACGGGAAATAAACCGTCTCCAGCGCACTGCAATTGCTGAAGCAATATTCTTCGATAGTTTCCAGCCCCTCCGGAAGCACCACTTCACGTATGGTTTCACAATTGTCGAAAAGCTGTGATTTAAGGTTTTTCACCCCCTGCGGTATCTCGAGCCTTTCTTCCAGGGCTGCTTTGGCATATGCTACCATAGAACCGTCTTCCAGCACAATAGCCTTCTTGTCTGAGCTGGCATATTTACCATAGAAAGCGGCAAGGTTCTCGCAATAGCTGAAACATGAAGAACCGACTTGAGTCAACTGAGCCGGTGTGCGGAATGAAGAAATTTCAGAGTCCGCGAAAACCCCATAGCCAAGTTTTGTTACGCAATCAGGCAAATGTATGGCGGACAATAGTCTCCGGTTGTTGAATGCATAATCGCCTATCTCAGTTATCGGGCCGTCAAACTCTATTACCCCCTTTCCGTTGGAGAAAGTGTGGGATACAATCATCCTATTGAACCTGTCGCTCCTGATAGACAGGGCATTCCGTCCGGAAGCTTCATACCAAATCATATTGTACGGCAGGTCATCGGCGTTGTATTCACCGTCGGTCTTGCACTCGAATAACGGCACCGACCGGAATTGGGAACGCCGGAATGTAACGTCTGCACGGGACGATTTAACTACAGTACCCTTGAAAGTGTTGATTTCCAGCGAAAAACCACCTCTGTAGGTTCCCGGAGGCACGACCAGGAAGAATTCGGTCGGCTTGTCCTCGCTCAGCGGCACATACTCGCACTGCAGGGTAATCTCATTGGTGCCGTCTCCGGTCATCTCCAAATCGAGGTTACCGGGATCGACGATGCTTACCCGGGCCTTACCGTTGACGGACATCCAGGAATCGTGTGCAACAAATTTAATGGACCGCACAATCTCTGAACCCTTCATAGAAACCTTAAGCACGGAACAGAGGTTCCTGAAAGTCATATCGGTGCCGTCGCCGACGGCCACCATAGGATACGTGTCGTTCGCTATATTCCCTTCCGCATAATTCTGTACGGCAGGAATCTCTACCGTAAGGAATCCGTCAGAGAGGCCTTCCGGCGTGATGAAAGAATAGGGATAAAAACCTATCTTGCTGGTTCCACTCAGCCTTCCGGCAAATGCGGCCTTGGCCGTGCCGGCACCTTCGTAGAGGGAGAACCTGTCCGGGGAATTGATTCCGTCGGCATATACCGCAATCTCATCGGTAGCAGACCAATAAGGGTAATAAACGCCTTCGGAATAATCGAGGTAGGTCCTGGTTGCGGGCTTGGACTCCAGCGATGCCGTGATAATATGCAAGTCGGAAGGGACCACGAAAACATCCACCTCCTGCACGCACGAGCAGACCGTCAGCGCCAACGCCGCCGACATAAAAGCAAGCCGTATCAATCTATTTTTACCCATACCTTACTCCATTTCCAGACCGCCGCCAGAACCTATGCCTTCGTTGTCGCCACCATCTCCGGCCCCGCTTCCGGTTCCGCCCACGAGGGCGACACCAATACTCTCCCCAACTTTCACGTCAACAGAATTATCCACGAAGTACTCTCCGAACGACGAGCTGCTCTGGATTACAGGATCACTGCCGAATTTGCGCTGAACGTATGCCACGAGGCGCAGTTTGTCCTTTTTACAAACAGAAGGGACGTTCGTAAAGTAAGAGGAGTGCTGAACCATATTGTCATTAGCGACTTCGAATTCCGAGCTTATTGCTGACCCGGACCTGACCACACAGTTGTGAGTATAACTGGAATGGTAGCCCTCCTCGTAGTCGTCCTGGGGATTAATGATGCCGTCTTCCACCACAAGCACCATAAGTTTGTACGTTCCAGCCTTCTTTGCGTAAACATTTATATCGGCCTTGATGTTTTCTCCGTCCCACGAAGAAGATATGGCGATACCCGTGAGCGTACCGTAGGTGCTTTCCGTTTCTTTGACTGCGTTCACCACCTTTGTAGCCGTTGCCTCTATCTCACCGTTGCTTATGGTAGTGCGGCAATCAACCAGTCCGGTGGGGAAACCACGCACTCCGTATTGAGCCATCAGGTCGTCGGATTGATTCCAATACAAATCACTGCCACCGCCGTGGATGGCCAGGTAGGTTATCTTGTCGGGATACATTTCCTGGGCGCGGAGTATGGTTTTGTTCATCCTGGGACACCATCCGCACCAAGTGGCGGTGAAGCGCATCACAATCGACTTGTGGACGAATTCCCGAGTCGTCCAGTCCATCTGGTCTCCGGAGGGTTTGCCGGACTGGGCTACATTCAGGGTCCTTGATACAGAGCCGTCCGTAGACTTGACGGTAATCACCGCACCGCGAGCCGTTTCCGATTCGTTCGCAGCGGCACTCACGACAATGTCGCCGCTACCCTTTCCGGCCTTGGGTGAAACCGAGCACCAGCTTTCGTTGCTGGAAGCCGTCCATTCAAGGCTTGAAGACACGGCCACTGTCTTGGACCCGCCGGTATCCGACAATACAATACTGCTTTCGCCGAGATCCAAATACTTGCCCTCCTGATACACCCACACCGAGGTCATCTTCCCCGCCGTATTGGTAAACCGGATTTCTCCGTTCCGCGTTGATGAGGAAGAATTAGCACCAATAAGGAAAATATGGTATTTCGCATTGGGCTTTGTCTCATACTGCACCAAATCGCCTGCCGTTATCCACTTCGGAAGGGTGAAGGTATAGTCCAAAGAAGAAAGCACCGCCACTTCCAGAGTATGTGAGAGAGCGTTGAATTGCACCCAACTGGGATCGACCGTAAGTACGGACTCCCCTGAGCCGGGCTCAGTCGCGTCGAATCCGGACAGGACAGGCCAGGAATCTGCAGAAGCATATTTCCAGCCCTGCATCAAGGATGACCAACTGTTGTACCTGTTGTCGAAGGCCCAGGATGAGAGTGCGTCCGTAACCACCTTGTACGACTTGTATAAAGCGGTGCTATACGCGGCTCCCTTCATCTGCTTCTCGGTAAGCGACCGGTTGTTTTCCGCTTTACCCTGGTTGACGCCTATTCCGTTCTGAATTCCCAGTTGCTTTCCTGAATCCCACAACCAGTAACTCTGCTCTACTGCAGAAGTCTGGAAGTTCTCCACCGCCCCTTCCACAAAGCCGCATATGCCGCCGGTGTAAGCGGAAGACGACACTATGCTACCGCAGTTAACGCAGTTGAGGATAGTGGTGGACCCATTGGTGGCATACTGGCTTCCAAGGAAGCCGCAGATGCCTCCTGCATAGTCCGAAGCGCACGTCACACCGGAATGATTCACGCAATTCATTATCCCGGTGCGCTGGATGGCATAGCCAACAATGCCGCCAACCCGCTCGGAACCACTTACGGAGGCCTCGTTCATACAATTGACAATCTGTCCGTAATTGCCGTAGCCGCAAATGCCGCCAACATACGTAAAGCCACTGACGGTACCGTAATTGACGCAGTTCGTAACCTGCGACCCGGCACAGCCGGCAAGGCCACCGGTATTTGACTGACCGCTAACATTGCCCTTGTTCATACAATCCCGGAGCACATCGGAATAACCTGCCAGACCTCCGGCATAGTCAACGCCCTTCACTTCCGCCTTGCTGATACTGTTGGATATAGAATAAACGTATCCTGCAATGCCGCCGCAATACGAGCCCTTGGATGAAACCTGCCCTTCTGCAGAACACGAAACGAATTCCGAACCGCTGCCGCGACCGGCAATCAAACCGCAGTAGCTGTAACCCGCCACTTCACCGCAGACCGACAGAGAGGACAGCTTCGCCGGATAATCGAGGCAACCAAACAATCCTTGATAGGAAGAGGAAAGGGCGCTGATATACAGGTTGTCTATCTTATGCGAGCCGCCGTTGAATGTCCCGGAGAAAGCGGAAGAGAAAGTTCCGATGGGTTTCCAGACTTTCCCTGATTCCTTTCCGCAGACGGCGCTCAGGTCAAGGTCGCAGGTAAGTTTATAATGCGCAGTGCGCGCTTCTCTGGCCGTGCCCCCTTCCGTAGCTATGTTACGGTCGGCGTTCACGGCATCCCGCATAAGAATAAGGTCAGGCAGGGACTGAATGAGGAAAGGATCGTCTTCCGTGCCGTTGCCCGACAGGAACTGGCTCTCGTCGAGGCCTTCCGGCTTGAATACAAAGGTCTTGGCCTTGTGCAACCTGGAGCGCGCCATTGTGAAGTCGGACGTATAATCCTTATCCATGTACCTTTTACCGGAATAAACGCGCACACTGAATCCGTCCTTATAGGTCTGGGATGGCAGCACCATATAAAAATGGGTTGGCGTCGCCTCATCCAGGACCACATCCGGAACGGTCATTACAAGACTGTCGACGCCCTGCTCCGTAGGGATCAGCACCGGAGCTTCCGTGTCGTCCATATAAACCGCCGACTTGCCGCAAACTTTAATATCCGGGTTCGTCGGCCTGAAGATTATACGCGTAACCGTATTGTGCCCTGTCATAGAGATACGTAGCACCGAACACAGGTTGCGGAACTGCAGGTCTTCTGACATTGACGCAGCCGCCATAGGGAATGCATCAGGGGCAAAAGACCCCTCCGTATATTGCTGTTTGGCCGGTAGCGTGACACGTATTGTATTGCCGCTAACGGACGGAATCATCGACAGCGGATAGAAAGCATAGTAAGAGGCACCGCTGGCACCGCCTTTAAAAGTTGCCTGTTTGGATCCAGCGCCGCTTTCCAGGGAAAAGATGTCTGGTTTGGTATTTCCGTCTATAAATACGGCTATCTGGTCGTCCTCAGACCATAGAACGCGCGATACGCCACTCCCAGTAGAAAGGGAGGCACGGGTTCCGGCGTCCTCTTCGGTAGTGGCCGTGAGCCGGGCCGCGAAGGAAACTTCTGCTTGTTCTGCCGTGTTGCTGCAGGACAGAAGGCCAATCGATAGTGCCAGGACGGCTATGCAAGAGCTCAATTGTTTCATACTTGTCTTCATAGCGCTACCAGTTTATAGGTTCTCCGTCAGGGACGTCTTCATTGCCGCCGGATGCCCCTTCCGTCTCGTTTTTCTGCGTAACGGTGCACGACAGGCACACTCCCCCGTCATCGCAAAAAGTAATAACTCCCACGCGAGACGTGACATCCGTGTTCCTGGTTACCTGGAACTTATGCTGCTGGATCGAAGAATTGTCGGAAACATCCTTAATCCACAGAGGCACGTCGTTTATGTGATAGTCAGTGGAACAGGAGACCTTCACCTCGAACGTGCCGCCGGCCGCACCAATGCTTACCTGGGCGGGCGATATCGAAAAGTCGCCGCCGGCCGCCTGTTTCACGGAACAGGCCAGGCACACCCCTTCATCGTCGCAGAAAAGGATTACGTCGTTCCGTTCTTCCTGTGCGGGGTTCGCGGCCACTTCGAAAGTATGCACCTCGCCGCTCTTGGACTTATGGACGACCCAGGTCGGCACCGACTTCAGGGTATAAGTTGAGGAGCAAGTTACCGTGACGGTGAACGAACCGCCGCCTCCTGGCAGGTTAACGGAAGAAGGGTCGATTGTGAAAGGCATATTGGACACCTCAACCTGGCAGGTTGCAACCGCTCCGCCGGCGCTGGCCGAGACCGACGCGGAGCCTTTCTTCACGCCGCTGATCCTGCCGCCGGAACTCACGGTAACCACCGAAGGATCGGAACTCGTCCACCGAACATCCTTATCAGTAGCGTCCGAAGGGCTTATGGTTGCCGTAAGGCTCTTGCTCTCGCCGACCATCAGGGAGACCAGATAGGTATCCAGGGCAATGCTCCTGACCGGAACCGAAACGCTCACGAGGCACACGGCCGATTTCTCACCAGCAGCCGCCATAATTGCGGTGTTTCCTCCCTTGAGCGCCGTAACCACACCGTTTTCAACAGATGCTATTGTGGCGTCCGAGCTGCTCCAGGTGACATTCTGGTCCGTAGCGTTCGAGGGGTAAACGGTTGCCGTAAGGGTTGCTGTCTGCCCCTTCTCCAGGCTTAGCGTAGTGCGGTCGAGGGTTACCGAGGTAACGGGTATGACGCTCTCTTTTACTGTAACATCACAGTAATCGACCCCCGCTCCTGCACTTGCCCTGATTGTAGTCTTACCAATTTCACAGGCAATTACCCGACCTTCCTCATCCACGGTGGCCACCGACGGGTCGGAAGAGCTCCAGGTCACAGTCTTGTCCGTAGCCTCTGCAGGACTCACATTGGCTATAAGGGTTGTTGTCTGCCCTTTCTCCAGGGAAATCTCGTGCCTGTCCAATTCCAACGAGGATACCGGGACAGGCTTCAGTTCTGCATAAACCGCACAGGTAGCCGTTTTGCTCGCCACCCTGGCGGTGATAATCGTCTCTCCTTCCTTGAGAGCCGTAACGTTTCCGAATCCATCCACGGCTATAACGGGGCTGTTGGAAGAAGACCACTTAACATTCTTATCGGTTGCGTCTTCCGGCATAACCGTCGCCACGAGCGTGACAATTTCGCCCACGTCCATACTAAGGCTCGTGCGGTCGAGCTTGACCCCCTCAACCGGAACCACCACCGAAACAAGGCAGTTGGCCGTCTTTTCCCCCGCCTTGGCCGTAACAATGGCGTTCCCTCCGCCACTGGCCGTTATCCTGCCATACTTGTCCACAGTTACAACGCCCTCATCCGAACTGCTCCACGAGACTGTCTGGTTGGTGGCATTCTCCGGAAGCACTGTAGCCACGAGCATATCCTTAACGCCTTTGGTCATAGAGAGGCTGGTCTTGTCCAGGCTGACCGATTCTACCGGAATCAAATTGTTCTCTACGGTAACGTGGCAGGTGACCGATTTTCCGCCGGCGGAAGCGGTGATGGTGGAAGCCCCTTCCGCGAGGGCGGTAACCAAGCCTTCGTCGTTCACGCTGGCTACAAACTGGCGGGAGGACGCCCAGATAATCTTATCGTACACCGCATTCGTCGGCTTTATCGTAGCCTGCAACTGTACGGTCTCGCCTATCACCATCTCCGCCGTTTCCTGGCTAAGGGAGATGGAGGAGACCTCCTTTTCCGTGTTCCTGTCTGGCTCCAGGCAGGTAACCGCCAGAAGCGACAACAGACAAAGCGTTAGCAAAGAATATCTCATACTGTGTAGTTTTATCATAGGAACAAATCGTCTTCAGGCTCCTGGTTAAGCCCGTACATTGATATGAGGACGGATATCTCAGGGTCGAGATTCCCCCTGTGCACGAAGCTGGGATTCTGCTTGCAAGCCTGCATATACTTTTGTACCGCAGCCTGTTCGTCACCGGTGCGGGAGTAGAGGATGGCCAGCATATAATTGACTTCGGGCGAGGATGGCTCGCGCTTGAGTATCTCCAGTGCGTTGTAATTCCTGTCGGCACCCATATAGGCAATGGCGGTGTTGATGTCCTTGTACGGCGCCAATATCCTTACCGCATTGTCGTAATCCATATTCTTAAGCGCCTGCACGCCCCTGTAATAGACGGAATCGAGGACGGTGGTATGAATGGTATCCTTGACCATATCCTTGCGATGCATCGCGAAAGCGAAGGTAACGCGCCGCAAGGCCGGGTAGAGTTGGTTCCTCAAGTAAGGATAGTATCTCTCCTTCTGCAAAGCATACTCCCTGGCATCCAGGTCCTTGATGCGGGAAATGACCGTGTACCTCGACTTGTTGCCCTCGGTGAGGGTAGTGTCCCGATCCACCATAAGATCAAGCCTGTCCCAGTCTTCGCCCACGTTGTGGCTGATGAACGGAATGGAGCGCCGCACATACTGTTCCTGCTTAATCTCGCCGAATTCATCCACGGAGAATCCGGTCTCGCGCGCCAGGGAATCCTGAAGCATATTTACGTACCTGTGGAAGTACGCGCAGATTGCCTCGCTCCTGTCCCTGGCCAGCTTCTGGTTCATCGCCAACTTGCCTTCCGGAGACGCGGAGGCCGTAACGACTATGGAATCCAGGTCGTAGGTTTCGTTCTGCACGAGAGACGAAAGCACGGAACGTATCTTGCCAAGTTCCGCCTCGTTCCGCCCAAGGCTCGGGTCGATCTCGCTGCCGCCTGTCTTGAAGTCAATGGGCGACGAGATGTCAGCCGCCGCCTTCCTTTCTATGACCACGGTCTCGTAACGCTCGATATCCATTGCAAATGAAGACACGGAACTGATATAGAAGGTCAGCGGCTTGCTCATAGGAATCTCGAACATACGGTTCTCGCCTTCGAAGATTTCGCCGGACAACACTATATCCACCTTCCTCAGCCTCGGGCGGGTGTTGATTGTCTGGGTGTAATAATACACGAACTCTCCCTGCTCCGAGCGGAGCACCGTATCGAGGCGAATGTTGTCGTTGACCAGCAGGGTCTTGACGTAACTCTCGTAAAGCTTGTCGCGGCGGGCCTTGCGGCGCTCGTTCATATGACGGGCTATCTTGTCTGTAAAATGCTCTATCGCCTGCTGCTCGGTGACGCCGTAGGCGGTGTTGAACTGCTCGTCGCTTACCAGGGTGGAGTCAGTCTTATAGGCATACAGCTGAGGCATATTGCGACGCAGGAACAGTTCCAACTGGTGCAAGTCAATGAAACGGGTGGAGTCGGATATAATTTGCGAGAGGAAACGGTTGTACTGCTGATAGCCCCTCAACTGCGCCTTGCGGTAGGCCTTACCGGTAATGAGCACGTTGTCGAGACGCACAGTATCGCCCAGGATGTACATATCCGGATAGAAACGAATCTGCCAGCGGCTGTCCTGCATATCGGGCGGGACGATAACCTGGAACGTCAGGTCCACCTTGCCGTGACGCTCCGCCATATTCCTGAACCTGGCGGTAACCTTCGCAGCCTCCAACTCCTCCGTAGCAACTACTTCGCCGGTCTCTTCATCCTTGATGGCTTTCATAAAGAGCATTTCGGTGCCGTCGTCGTCTTTGATTTTCAAGGTGTCCTTGGTGGTCTTGGAATGGAACACCTGGGTGGGAAGGTCGCGGTCGTTTTCTGCCAGCTCCAACGATGCATTCGTCTCTCCGGACTGCAACGAGCTGAGTTTGCGGCGCGTGGCGCACGAAGCTACCAGCACAGCTATAAGCGCCACCAGCACAAGGGTGTTGAAACAATACCTGTACTTTTTCATCAGAACACCAAAACTAAACTCAATGACACAAAATCAGGATATATCAGGGTTGCAGGGCCCTCGTGCCTTGCACTCAGCTTGCGCTGGCTTTCGTAGAAATTATACTCATCGTAATGCACCACCCATCCGCCGACCCCGAATTCCAGGTTGAGATGCTGGGTGAGCAGGTACGTGTAACCGACAGACAGGCCGCCGCCCCATCCGTTTCGGCCCTCCTTGACCGCTGAACGCCAGATACCAGTATTCGTGTAGTTCTGATACTGGGCCTTGGCAGCAAACCATAAGCCTGTGTTTACATACCACGTCCAGTACCTCACTCCAAGGTATGCCGTTTGCTGCTGGTTGAGCACCTGCAACTTGGGGCTCTCGGACTCGAAAGACCAGGGATTGTACCGGCCTCCGGCGAAAATAGTAAAATGGCGAGCCACTGCGAATCCGGTTTCTATATTAGCTGTACCCAGCGCGGCCCAGTCCAGCAGATTCGTCTGAATGCTGAACTTCTGGGCCCCGGCAGAAAGGGAGGCCAGCACGAAAACCGATATGAGCAGCAGCCGTTTCATTTACCACCTCCAACTACTTGGAATAGTCTCCAGGCCCCAGTTTTTGTTGGCGAATGCCCTCAATGCACCATAGAAAGAGGTAGGGGTCACAAAATCATCGGGATAATTCGCCCTCTGGTAAAGGTGCACCTTATTACCGTCTATCACAGTGTATGGCGACTCCTGCTTCTCCAGGTCAGGAGCTTCTGAGCCGAAAACATACGCAAAATTTGTGATCCTGCGGTTTTCGTCAAAAAGGCTTACCGGTACGCTGCGCAATTTCTCGCAATTGGCAAAGGCAGAATAAACAGTTGAGACTTTTTTATTGTTAGCAAACAATCTTGCTGGAATAGTGGTAATACTGGTACCGTAGAAAGTACCCTCGAAACTGGTGACGTTCTCACAATCCTTGAACAAATCCTCAGGGATGGATTCCAATCCCGATTCGGAGAAAAGATAGTTGATTTGCGTAATATTTGCAGAATTCGGGCAATTCGAAAAGAAATCCCGGGGAATACTCTTCAATCCTTTAGCCCCCTGGAACCAACTGTAGACAGATGTCAGGGACTTCATCCCCTTGAGCATCTTGGCAGATACGCTTGTGATACCGGAAGATGCAAAAGCATTAGACATACTTTGCAAGTTAGCGGCATTTGCGAACAAGTCATCCGGTATTGTCTTAAGTGATTGGCAATTACTGAAAAGTGAACCGGCACTCGTTACCGTCGAGAAGAATCCAATCTCGTCGGGGGCTACAGATTCCAGTCTGGAACAGTTGGAGAAAGAAACACTGCGTGTATTCAGATTACCCCATTGTTCCACCTCCAGAATCACATCCAGGGCGGGAACGCTGTTGGTATTGATGCTCTCAACCCTGCCAGATACGGAAATGGAATAGGTCTCAGGAGAACTAATCTGGTACTTATGGCTTACGTATGAATAATAGCCTTCAACAGATTCAATGTTTCCATCGCCCCAATCCACTACGCAGTTGAGATAATTCCGGAAAGGAAGATAGACGGTATAATCATAAACTGCCGCAGCCCGGACTTTGATTATGAAATCTTTGGCGTGATCTACCGTGTAGGCCAGCTGGGTTATTGAAATGGTACCAAGTTGCACCGTTCCGTCCCCGTTCAAGACGGTAATCGTTGCATTTCTGGAGGATTCGCCCGTGTTCCTCCCTATACTGACCCCAAGGGTCCACCTGTAATTCCCCCTCTCATTGAGCCAGCAGTTTACCCAGC
Organism: Bacteroidales bacterium UBA1197; assembly: GCA_002309995.1. GTDB lineage: Bacteria > Bacteroidota > Bacteroidia > Bacteroidales > UBA932 > Cryptobacteroides. Next base: position 88,678 of record DBYB01000026.1, on the reverse strand, counting down.
CAGCGCTGCTGCGAACGGACACCCCCCGGGAAGACTGGATATCAATACTGTAATCACCTCCGGCAGATTCGCAGGTAATGGATGTCTGGCTGATGCTGTAGTAAGCCGATGCTTCCTCTATTGTGAAAGTCTCCACTATGAATTCAGGATGATCCACAGGATGGACGTGAACCTTTCCTGTCCTTACGTAGTTGGTCTGGTTGGCATCCACGGCAATCGTGATTTCTCCATCATTCATGTCGGCCTTTGTCTTCTGCGGGTGCAGCCAATCCACATCCGCCTCAAGGGTGTAGTCGAAATTGTGTTGCAGCGGTATCTTTATGGATCCGCCGTTACAATCCACCCAGAAAGAGAAATCGCCGCTGACCTTAATCTTGCGCTCATAAAAATTAATGACGCTCACTACAGTGTGCCCCTCTCCATCGTTCACCAGCAGATAGACGAAACCTTCGTGAGACTCCTGGGGACACGTAACCGAGATGAAGCCGGTGGCGTCTCCCGTCTTTTCTACCGAAATGATGTATTTGCCGTCGGAGCCGGCAGTAACCACCATACCTTCAGTAAGCCTTCCGGTTATCTCGTATGCGAAGCGCCTGGTCTCTCCGGGCGAAAGTCCTATGGTATCGTCCGGCACATCCAGGGCCAGGGCCAGCGGCATATAACGGGGAATCAGTATCGATCCGCCGTCGGCAAGGAACACTTCGACATACGCGTCAGAGCTGGTGTCTATGCCGGTGAAAACAGATACCGCATCCTTGCCCTGAGCCCTTCCCAGACGGGTCCAGGTGCGGCCGTTGTCGGTTGATATGAACCAGTATTCATCTTCGATTTTCAACTGGGGTGTTATTCCGTCCGTTCCGTCCTGGCCGTTTTCTGCCGTGGCCGGAATCTTGAGCCCGTCTCCGTCAAGAAGCCACTGGCCGTCCAGTGTCCAGCACCATCTGGAGAACTCGTCGAGCGCTACTCCTATTTGCGGAGTATGGCCATCAATACCCTGCCGGATAGTGATTTTACGGCCATCGAAGAAAGACATTGTATATCCAATCTCGATTCCGTCCTCGATGACAGGTTCCACGGAAGTCAGTAATCCGCCGCTCCAGATTTCGTTCAGGATCTGCTGAAGGGCTTTTATTGACGTATTAATCTCGCCCATCTGCACGCGAAGCTCATCGATTTCGTCCTGCATCTTTACAAGGTTTTCCCTTATGGAGCAGGAAATCACAAAGCACGCGGCACAAAGCACGGAAAGGATACGGAATATATGCTTAGTCATAATCTTAATCTTCATCTATGGTAGCCATGATTCGGGAATGGTATCTATGAAACCATCCTGACGGGTGAAACAGCCATGGCACTCGATCGGCATTGAAAAATAATCCATATAGTCTTTTCTCTCATACAGATGGACCTTTTTTCCATCTATTATGGAGTATGGAGTTTCGCTTACGATAATGGATCCGTCATCGTTCTGTGGCGTCGGATTGCCGTAAAATGTCATATAAAAGTTGGTGACTTTACGGTTGTTGTCGAACAATTCTGCGGGAATGTGTTTAAGCTTGCAGCTATAAAAACATTGGGAGAAAGACTGCGCTTCTTTGTTGGAGGCAAATACATTGCCAAGTATTTCCGTAAGCGGACAACCGCTGAAGCAGGATGAAAAAACGCTTATTTTGGGATTATTGGCGAACAGTTCTCCGGGCACGGATTCAAGGCCGGCCCAAGCGAAGCAAGATTCTACCGAAGACAACTCCGCACAGTCATTAAACAGGTTTTCAGGAACCTGTTTCAGCTTTGAACAGTAGCCAAATAACCACCCCACATTTCGCAGTGCGGTACAACCCTCAAATAATCCGTCCGGTATTGAAACAAGCTTGCTACAGTTGTTGAACGCAGCGTCCATAGATTCCGCAGCGCTGCACCCGGCAAAAAGGCGGTCGGGAATTCTGGTCAGGCTAGTGCAACCGCTAAAAACAGAACTGAAAGACTCCACCTTGCCGCAGTATGCAAACAAGTCAGGAGAAATATCCCTTAGCTTTGTACACTCGTTAAAGGCTCCGTAGAAAGAAGTTACATTTGAGAATGCACCCGCCTTGTCGGGAGGAAGGAAAGTCAGGCGGGTGCAGCCAACAAAGGCATGTTCCATGGATTTAAGGCCAAGACGGCCCCACTGTTCTATGGAAATGATCCCGTACGAAATAGGTATGTTACTGCTATTCAATGCTTCAACTGAGCCGGATACGGAAACGGTATAGCTCTTCGGACCACTGTCGTCGTAGCGGTGGAACGCCCAGTCATCACCGTTCAGATTGCGGGCTATCCTGTCGGTTGTACCATCGCCCCAGTCAATCAAGCAGTCCACTTCCCCTCTGAGCGGAAGATAAACCGTATAATCATCAGCCACGTTGGCGCGGCACGTAAGGATAAAGTCGTTCTTCCTTTCGGCACTCCAGGCCTTCTGCTTAATCGAGATAGTGCCAACTCTGGCAGTCCCAGCGGAATTGTAAAGAGGGAACTCGGCATATCGGCTCTCGAACTGCCTGTTTTTGTGCACGGTGATATCGAGCAGCCACTCGTCGCCGCCGTTGTGGGTAAGCTCGCGCTCAATCCACAGTGCGGCGTCATCGTCGAGAGGCTGCATACTGATGCCGTCCGCAGAGTAAAGCGTAATGCGGAATTCTCCTCCATCGGAATCCACGTCGAGACTGGGCTTATCGATTCGCGACCCGCGTCCTGCCTGGATTATCGTGAGCGTGGCATATACGAAGTCAGGATTGTTTGCCGGACACACATTCACGAAGCCAACACGGACTTTCTCCTCCGGGTTGTAGTCAACATACAGATAAAACTTATCCGATGCATATGCGCTGCCGATATTCGAAAGCCACTCTTCCGATCCTTCCCGAACTGCAATGGCACACTCGAAATTCGATTTGAAGGGTATAACCAGCGTGCCGCCGATAGCCGGAGCGTCGAACACAGGCTCGTCGCTGTTCCAGGTTATGGACCTTTCTTCGAACTCAATAACCTTGAGGAAGGAATTGCCATCCTTGTCGTCCGCCATTACAAACACATATCCGTCTTCATATTCATCAGGTGCAGTGATGACGAAATAACCCTTCTCCGGGGTTTGCCTGTCTATACGGACGCTGTATTTGCCGTCGCTGCCTGCCGTCAGAACCACGTCTTCGGTAATTACTCCGGAAAGGCTGTAAGGGATTGACAAGGTCTCGCCTCCGGCAATAAGGCATTTATCCGACGGCACGTCAAGATCAATGGTGACCGGCATAAAACGGGGCACCTGGAGCACCTGGCCGTCCCAGAGTGTGAGCAGAATATACTCTTCGTGTGTCGTATCGACTTCGGTAAATACGGTATAACCGTCCCGGCCTCCTGATTCTATAATACGCTGCCAGGTTTCTCCCTCATCCAGGGATACTTCCCACCACCCGTCCACTATCCTCATTAGCGGGGTTATACCTACGTGACCGTCACGGCCTACGGCAATCGCACGCTCGCCGTCGGGCAGAATAATCCACTCCCCTGAAATAGTCCAGTACCACACGCCGTCTTCCTCCCTCACGCTCATAAGGCATCCGTCAGTAGTGCCGTCTATTCCCTGCCTTGCGCTGCCTATCGTTACTTTCTTGCCGTCCTTGAACGTAACAGTCAGCATATCCTGCCCGTTCTTCTTTACTATGGAAACATATGTTGCGTAGCCTGAGCTCTGCAGTTCAGACACGAAAAGCTGAAGCACGGAGATTTCCTTGTTAAGCTCGTCGAGCTTGTTATGCATCTCCTCCACGGACTGGTGCATATAGTCCAACTCCTGATTCACCACGCTACAAGAAAACAGTATGGCAAGAACGGCCACAAAAAAAGATATCCTACGGCTGGAGCGGAATAGTCCGGTGGTTGAATTACGGTGGTTTAGCATTATCCTTTTTTAGGGCAGTTCTACAAAGATAGCAAAAAACCTTGTTAAAATGCGCTTGCGGGTGTCACGAAATACACCAGCGGCCCTTCCCATGTATCTCGTGACACGGAAAGGGCCGTTTTCAGTGGTTTTGCTGACGCGAAATACACGGGAGAGGCTCCGGATGGATTTCGTGGCAGGAAGCCCCCGAGGGGTCGGCGGCACTCTGCCGCCGGGGGGGGTAACGTGTAGCCAGAATGGCCGCGAGCCGAGCCGTTAGGCGCGGATTGCAGCGATGCCGGGGAGGTCTTTGCCTTCGAGGGCTTCGAGCATGGCGCCGCCGCCGGTGCTGACGTAACTGACTTTCTTGGCGTAACCCATCTGGGTGACTGCTGCGACGGAGTCGCCGCCGCCCACGAGGGTGTAGGCGCCCTTCTCGGTGGCCTTGGCGAGGAGCTCGGCGATCTTGAGGGTGCCGCCGGCGAAAGGAGCGATTTCGAACACTCCCACGGGGCCGTTCCAGAGGATGGTCTTGGAGCCGAGGATTACCTCACCCCACTTCTCCAGGGACTCGGGGCCTGCGTCAACGCCCTCGAATCCGTCGGGAATCTCGTGAGAAGGAACGATCTTGGTATTGGCATCGGCGCTGAAGTCGTCTGCCACGAGGGTCTGGACGGAGAGATAAATCTTCACGCCCTTCTCCTTTGCCTTGGCCATAATCTCGAGGGCCTGGGGGATGAGGTCGTCTTCGTGGAGGGAGTTGCCGATCTTGCCGCCTTCCGCCTTGATGAAGGTGTAGCCCATACCGCCGCCGATGATGAGGTTGTCAACCTTCTCGAGCATATTCTCGAGCACGGCGAGCTTGCTGGATACCTTGGAGCCGCCGATGATTGCGGTGAAGGGGTGCTGGGCGTTCTTGAGTACGTTGTCGATAGCCTTGATCTCGCCTTCCATCAGGTAGCCGAACATCTTGTCGTTGGGGAAGAAGTCGGCGATGAGGGCGGTGGAGGCGTGTGCGCGGTGGGCGGTGCCGAATGCGTCGTTGATGTAGCAGTCTGCGTAAGAAGCGAGGGTCTTGACGAACTCCTTCTGGGAGGCCTTGACTGCAGCCTTGGCGGCCTTCTTCTCCTCGTCGGTTGCATCTTCTGCAAGTCCGCGGGGCTTGCCTTCCTCCTCGGCATAGAAGCGGAGGTTCTCAAGAAGCAGGGCCTCGCCGGGCTTGAGGGCGGCGACTTCGGCCTGTGCCTTCTGGCAGTCGGGCGCGAACTTGACGGGAACTCCGAGGCACTCGGAGACGTGTGCAATGATATGCTTGAGGGAGTACTTGTCGGTTACGCCCTTGGGACGTCCCAGGTGGGACATTATAATGAGTGCGCCGCCGCCTGCGAGCACCTTCTTGAGGGTGGGCATTGCGGCACGGATGCGGGTGTCGTCTGTAATCTCAAAGTTTTCGTTGAGGGGGACGTTGAAATCTACGCGTACGATGGCTTTCTTGCCTGTGAAATCGTAAGAATCGATGTGCTGTTGCATAATGTTTGTTTGAATTATCGCACAAATTTAGTAAAAAAATCAATACCTTTGCTCTATGATAGAGTTTCCTCCAGTCGGATGGTCCGATTACGAACTGCTTGACAGCGGCCGCGGCGAAAAGCTTGAACGCTTCGGCGCCTACGTACTCGCCCGCCCCGAGCCCAAGGCACTGTGGGACAAGAGTCTGACTCAGTCCGAGTGGGACCGCCTCACGCACACCCGCTTCCGCCCCGGCGCCGGTTTCGGCAAAGCCGGCAAAGAAGACAGCGGCACCTGGGAACGCCTCCACAAGATGGACGACCAGTGGTGGATCCGGTATCGATTAGGTACATCGTTGGACCAGCGAGATATTAAGGAGCGTAGCGACCGGGGGGGTGTCGGGGGGAACGCCCCCCGTCCCCTGGGGGTGCAGGGGGATAGTAGCCCGAAAGGGCGAGACGCAGGCCTCAGCCTGCGTCTCGGGCTTACATCATTCAAGCATGTTGGGGTTTTTCCGGAGCAGGCGGCAAACTGGGAGTTTATATATAGGAAGTGCAGCAGTATGAAGCAGCCGAAAGTGCTGAATCTGTTCGCTTATACCGGAGCGGCGTCGTTGGCGGCGCGGGCCGGTGGCGCGGAGGTCACTCACCTCGATTCGGTGCGGCAGGTGGTCACCTGGGCCCGCGGAAATTTCGAACGGACGATGGCTGAGGCTGAGGCAGGGGGTTTCGGGGGGTACGCCCCCCGTCCCTTGGGGGTGCAGGGGGATAGTAGTCGTTTACGATCCAGTGGTCTCCACTGGATCGTCGAGGATGCGATGAAATTCGCGAGGCGTGAGGCACGGCGCGGGAATACCTACGACGGCATCATCCTGGATCCTCCGGCCTACGGGCACGGGCCGGACGGGGAGAAGTGGAAGCTCGATGAGTGCCTGTTCGATATGCTCCGCACGGTGGCGCAGATCCTGGCTCCGGGCGGTTTCGTAGTGCTGAATCTTTACTCCAACGGCTACTCCGCCGCTCTCGGCGAGACTCTTGTGCGGGAGGCCTTCGGAGCGCCGGCGGCGGCAATCACGTCCGGTGAGTTGGCACTGACCGACAAGTTCGGAAAAGTATTACCTTTGTCTATAGTTGTAAGACTCGAAAAATAATGAAACGTATTCTTGCTCTGGCGGCCGTGTGCGCCGTCCTTTCTTCCTGTGAGTTTGACATTTTCGGCAGCGTGCAGATCGGCAACGGCGTGCGCGTGGACAGCACTGTGGTGGTGGATTCCTTCGATGCGATTTCCGCTCCCGAATCGGTTGATTTTTATTATACCCAGACTCCCGGCGAGCAGTCGGTGGTACTCACCTGCGATGAGAACCTCACCGAGTTCTACGAGATCACTTCGGAGCGCGGAATACTCTCCGTGGGGCACAAGAAGGGCAACCGCCTGGTCTCCCAGCTCAGGCCTTATATGACCGTCAAGACTCCGGACCTCAAGTCCGTGTCCATTTCCGGCAGCGGAGATTTCACGCTTATGGGCGACCTGGTGCGCGACGGCGACTTCGGCTACTCCCTGATGGGCAGCGGCAGTTTCCTGGCCAAGGACTCGCAACTTAAAGTCAAGAATTTCTCTTCCGAGACCACCGGATCAGGCGACGTGAACATCCGCAGCCTGGAGGCCGCCGATGCAAAGATTCGCATCTCCGGCAGCGGAAGCGTGAAGGCCGGCAGCTTCAAGGCTAACGACGTTTCAATAGTGATAACCGGCAGCGGCGCCGTGAGGATGGATTCCTTTACCGCCGAGAAGCTTTCAATCACCATTTCCGGCAGCGGCGACATCGACCTCGACTGCAAGGATGCCGGCGATATCGAGATCCTCATCACCGGCTCCGGCGACGTGCGCCTGCGCGGCAACGCCCGCAGCCTCAGCAGCCGCGTGTCCGGCTCGGGCCGCGTGGACTACGCAACTCTGCAGCTTTCAAGCAGATAAACCTGCTTCGCCAGACTGCGCAAATCCTTCATTTTTAGTTTAGCACGGAATTTGCTATCTTTGCAGGCTCTATAGCAAATGAAGAGATTTGCGGTCATACTGGCGATGCTGTTCGCCGTGTTGCAGCTTGAGGCGCAGACCACCAAGGTCAGCGGCTCAGTGCGCGACGCGGAGACCGGCGAGCCTATACCCTTCGCCGGCATCTACTTCAAAGACACCGCCATCGGCCTCACCGCCGACATCGAGGGACGCTTCACGATCCAGACGCGCGACCCCAACGCCAAAGTGCTGGTGTGCCAGCTGCTCGGATACGAGACCGAAGAGCAGACGATTAAGCACGGAGCATTTTCGCAGGTGGAGTTCCGCCTCAAACTCTCCGACAACGAGCTCCCCGGCGCCTTCGTGAAGGCCGACAACCGCCGAATCAGGCGCCTGCTGGCCAACATCGACGCCCACCGCGTAAACAACGACCCCGACCAGAGGCCCTTCTACCAGTGCAACGTGTACAACAAGATGGAACTGGACCTCTCGCATCCCCGGGAAGTCCTGAGCGGCAAGACTTTCAACAGGGAGTTCGGATTCGTGTTCGACTATATGGACACCTCCGTGGTAAGCGGAGTCCCCTATCTGCCGGTGCTGTTCTCCGAGTCCGTGGCGCACCGCAAGCACAGCTCCAACCCTACGATCGACAACGAGGTCATCACGGCAAACCATATCTCCGGCATCAATCCCGACGAGAATATGCTCAGCCAGTTCAGCGGCAGCATGAGGGTGCTGGTGAACTTCTACCGGCCGTTCATCAACGTGTTCGACGTGGAGTTCCCCTCCCCCATCCAGCGCAACGGCCTGCTGTTCTACAACTACTTCGTGATAGACTCGCTTAAGATGGACGGGCGCAAAACCTACCACGTGCGCTATCACCCCAAACCGGGCATCTCCTCCCCCGCCTTCGACGGAGAGATGTACATCGATGCCGAAGAATACGCACTCAAGCACGTTACGGCCAAGATGGTACGCGGCGGCAACGTCAACTGGCTGCGCGACATAGTGCTGGAGAGCGAATACCAGCGCCTGGCCGACTCCACCTGGTTCTTCTCGCAGGACAATCTGTACGCCGACTTCTCGGTAGCCCTGCGCGACTCTTCCAAGCTGATGTCGTTCATAGGCACCAGACAGCTGAACTACCGCGACCTCGATTTCTCGGAGATGGAGCCGCTCGATCCGGGCGACGGCAAGGTGAAGGTTGAGCCCGACGCCAACCACAAGGACGAGAGTTACTGGGAGGCCGAACGCCCCATCGAACTCACGGATAAGGAGCAGGGGGTTTATGATATGGTTGACCGGTTCCAGAAGGTTGACCTGTACAAGATAATCTACAAGGTCGGCTACACCCTGGCCACCAGCTACTACGACATCGGCCCGATAGGAATTGGAATCGGCCAGATATACAGCCACAACGCCCTCGAAGGGCACAAGCCGCGCATCGGTATCCACACCAGCAGGGCGCTGAGCAAGACCTTCCGGGCCTCGGGAGCCATCTCCTATGGATTCACCGACAAGCAGGTGAAGGGATTCCTGACCTACGAGCACCTGTTCAGCAGGGATCCGGAACGCAAGCTGACGCTGGACGCCCGCTACGACGTGTTCCAGCTCGGAAAGGGCCAGAGCAACCTCACCAGCGACAACTTCCTCACCTCGGCCTGGGGAGGCGAATCCAAGCTGGCGCCGCTGAGCAATTTCTCCGCGCGCTACCAGCACGAGTTCTCGATGAACTTCAACTTCGACGCCCAGATAGGCCTGCAGCGCTACTACTCCAACGCTTTCGTGCCCATCTTCGACTGGAGCGGCAACGAGCACACCGTGGCGGTGAACCAGATAAAGGTTCAGGGGCGCTTCTCGTGGGACGAGACGGTCAACCGTGGATTCTACAGGAAGACCTACCTGCACACACTCTATCCGGTGGTTAACCTGTCGCTCGAGGGATCGATTCCCGGCCTGCGCAAGGACGACGTGGGATTCATCCGTCCGCAGCTGGAACTGGCGTGGAAGTTCCGTATTCCGCCCATCGGTATATCGGATATCTCGCTGAACACCGGAACCATAATCGGCCAGGTGCCCTGGACGCTGCTGCAGCTATATCCCGGCAACGCCACCAATATTCTGGACAAGACGGCGTTCTCCTGCATGGAGTACTTTGAGTTTGGTTCCGACACCTGGGCCACCCTGTTCTGGTACCACTGCTTCAACGGGTTCTTCCTGGGCAAGATTCCTCTTATCAGGGAGTTACAGCTTCGCGAGGAGTTCACGGCCAAGCTCGCATACGGCACACTGCGCGACTGGAACAACGGTACCGACCCGTCTTACGGCGCACTTACGGCCTTCCCGCAGTGGCCGGGTCAGAGGCAGATGACCACATTGGACGGCGTTCCGTACGTAGAGCTCGGCGCCGGCATATCCAATATATTCAGGGTGCTGCGTGTCGATTTCATATGGCGCGTGACGCATCGCGAGGTGGCGAAGATCAACGCCGACGGCACGCAGGCGTTCAACACCGACGGCTCACCGGTGATGGTGCCGGCGCGCCGCCTCTGGACAATCAATGTAGGAGCTGAATTCCGCTTCTAGAACAACCCTTCCGGGAGATTCATTACGATGGTGCGGGTCTGAGGATCTGCGGAGACAATCAGGTCTTCGTGCAGGGGGACGAGGGTGTCGCCTACGCAGAGGCAGGGGTTGCCGGGAATGTCTTCAAAGCCACTTATTTCGCCGACCAGGCGCTCGCCGTCGTAGAGCGTCCAGCCTGTGAAGTCCACCTCTTCTTCGGCTTCATCTTCCACATCGAGAAGAATCTGACGGCCGACGAGTTCCTCGGCATCGGCAAGAGAGTCGGTGTCGGTGAGGTGTATGATGGCACGGGAAGTGCCTTTGGGGGTGATGGATTCAATGAAAAAAGGAACCGGAAGTCCGTCGAATTCGACGAATACCGGTTCCTGGGGGTCGAGATCCCCGGCTTCGATTTGGAGCAACCCTATGAGGAGATCGCCCTCGACGCCGTTGGATTTCAGAATTTTGGCTACGGGAAGCATTATGCCTCGGCGGGTGCCTCTTCGGCAGCAGCCTCTTCGGCGGGAGCCTCAGCGGCGGCCTTCTCGGCGGCCTGTGCAGCGGCGAGCTCAGCGGCCTTCTTGGCGATAGCCTCTGCGCGTGCTGCATTCACCTTTGCCTCTTCTGCCTTGGCGGCCTTGCGGGCCTCGATGTCGGCATTCTTGAGACCGGTCTTCTTGGCCTCGATCTTGGCATCCCTGCCAGCCTTCCAGTCGTTCCACTTCTTGTCTGCAACTTCCTGGGTGAGAGCGCCCTTGGCTACTCCGCCGTCGAGATGGTGGCGAAGGAGGACTCCCTCATAGGAGAGGATGCGACGAGCCACGAGGGTGGGCTCTGCACCGACCTTGATCCAAGCCAGAGCGCGCTCGAAGTTGAGCACGATGGTAGCAGGGTTGGTGTTGGG